>JAWODJ010000029.1:0-2882 GCA_046483315.1 Bacteroidales bacterium
ACAATATTGTATGGGAATTTGAAGGGGCTGGAATTGAACCGTTTATTAAATCATTGTTCCTTGTTATTTTCAGTGCATTCATTGCGCTTGTCGGATCAATATCTATTAGCCGACGATTACTGGACACAAGTTTGTTTTCTCATCTCATTTTAAGTTCAACCCAGAGCCTTCACAGCCTGGGTGCGCATCCGGTCCATTATCTGGTGGTTCCGCGGACTTTGGCCTGTGTCATTATGCTGCCGCTTCTGACGCAACCGGTAAAAGACCCGGTGAAAAGATGTTCGAGGAACTTCTTACCGATGAAGAGAGTACATCGGCTACCCGTCATGTAAAGATATTCTCTGCAAAAACCTCCGGTTTCCCCGACGAGGGATTTGAGAACATGCTTAAAGAGCTTTTTAAAAGAGCATCCCGGGATGACGGCAATTCCATCAGGGAGCAGCTGAAGATTATCATCCCCACCTATGAGTATGCAGCGGAGAAGGTGAAAGCCTGAGCCTTTGCTGCGGGTTAAACCTTTATAAAGTTATCTTACAATTGGAAATGTATACCGGTATGTTTTAACCGGTAATTTTTTTGTTTTATTATGAACATCCTGTTTGTCCATTCCATAGGAAAAAAGAAGTTCGGTGGTGGCGAGAGATGGCTCATTGCTGTTGCAAACGGACTAAAAAGCAGGGGGCACAGGGTAATTGTGGTGGGAAGGCCGGGCTCAAGGCTGCTTGATGCGGCGATGAAGAGCGGACTGGAAAGTGAGGGGATGAATATCTTTAGTGATATAAGCCTGTATCATGCTTTCAAACTTTTAGGAATTATCGGGAAGCAGAAAATAGATGTTGTGATATCGAGGGACAGGGATATTGCCGTTGCAGGCCTTGCGGCAGGTATGGGAGGCAACCCCCTTGTGATAGTCCGTTATGGTTCTCCCCTGCGCCGTAGCTTCAGGAAACATGCTTTTCTGCTTGGCAGGTTTGCCGACGGTGTCATTACAAACACGTACAGCATAAAAGAAGAGTTTGAAAGCAGGAAAATCACGGAAAAAGGGTTTGTAAGGGTTATCTATAACGGGCTCTTTATGCGCGATGATAAGCATAAATACGATTTCTCTGCGAGGTTTCCGGGGAAAAAGATTATCCTTTCTGTTGGCCGCCTTACCGTGCATAAGGGTTACATGTACCTGATAGATGCTGTTGAAATGCTTGGCAGTAAATTTGACGATCTTATGTTCGTCTTACTGGGCGAGGGTAAGCATCACGGAAAGCTTGCCGCTTATGCACGCAGGAAAGGTGTTGACAGCCTTGTCCATTTTGAGGGGTACGTTGACAATGTTATACCTTACCTGAGGGGGTGCGACATTTTTGTACTGCCTTCCCTGTACGAAGGGATGCCGAATGCTGCCATGGAGGCAATGGCTTATGGCAAGCCTGTTATCCTTACCGAGGTTAACGGGGCGAGGGAGCTGATACCTGATGAGAATAAAGGGATACTCATACCCGCGCACGATGCGGCAGCTATAGCCGGTACGGTGGAAAGGCTGCTTGGTGACAGCGAATTGTGCCTCAGGATGGGAAAGGAAGCAGCCGGGTTCATTAATAATAATTTCACAGAATCTGCCATGATAGATAATATTGAATCTTACATTTTTGAAAAGCTGGCTGAAAAGAAATTGTAAAGATTTTACATCCTTTTTCACAATTATGATAAATTCTTTTTTTGCTTTCGGGACAGGAAGATTTTTTAAGCTGACATTGACAGTCCTCTTAATTGTTTTACCGGCTTACGGCACGCCTGCTGTGGCATCTGACGGGTGCCTCGAAACGAATTTTGCCTTTAAGCCGGGGGAGCTGGTGGAGTATTCGGTTTATTATAACTGGGGACCGATATGGGTGGATGCGGGACTGGTCTCTTTCAGTGTTCACGAAAAATTTTACAGGAACAGGCCTGTTTATCATTTGGACAGCTACGGGCAGACACATCGCCGGTATGACTGGATATTCAAGGTGAGGGACAGGTTCCAGTCCTTTGTGGACATGGAGACTTTCCGGCCGCTGTGGTATGAGATGGATACTTATGAGGGAGGTTTTGTGGCACGCGATGTTTACCATTTCTTTCCCGAAAGGGATGTTGTAATTACCACTACCGAAAATTCTGAGAATCCCCGCCAGACCGATACGGTAATGATCAAACCGTGCTCCTTTGATGTTGTTACGGCGGTTTATATTGCAAGAAATCTTGATTATGCTTCGTTCGGCATTAATGAGCCAATCCCGTTCAGTGTGCTGATTGCCAACGAGCTCCATGAGCTTAATTCCCGTTACCTTGGAACGGATACGGTAACTACCAGGGAAGGGGAGGTATATGACTGTATCAAGTTCTCGGTGGAGCTGGTTGAAGGTTTTATCTTCAAGCCGGGTGACGAAATGTTCGTGTGGGTTACAAATGATGCCAACAGGGTGCCTGTTCTGGTTGAGGCACAGATACGTGTGGGATCGGTAAAAGCAATGCTGAAATCAGCCAGCGGGTTAAGAAATCCGGTAACTGCCAGGATTGATTAATGTGGCAGAGGGGGTTTCTTCCTGTTTTTTCGTGACCACCTCCAAACAAGCCATCCGGGGAAAAAGCCGAGGATATTGGCAAGGATGTCAAGGGTGCTGAAGGTGCGGTCCAGACTTCCTGTTTCCTGAAGAATTTCCATTCCTGTTCCCCATAAAAAGACATAAAGAAGGGGGAGCAACTGCTTTTTGCCGGGGGTGAAGCTGTCCGGCCATGCATTAAACAACAGGAAGGTGAAAACTGCATACATTGCAAAATGAATAACCTTGTCCGCGTGCGCGAACAGTTCCGCCCCGGGAACGGCGAATGAACCGGCAGGCAGCAGGCTC
>JAWODJ010000064.1:0-3310 GCA_046483315.1 Bacteroidales bacterium
AGAATACCAAGAACTCTTTCCTTTCTGTGCAAACGGTCATCTTCATTGTTAACCGGGAAGACAAGCGTATTGTTTGTTTTATAATCACCATAAGGGTACCTGCTGTAATTTCTGTTATGACCTGTTTGCTCTGACAGCACCCTGGTTTCCGGGTACATGCTTATCCAGGTATCCCAGCGGGTCTCGATCAAATTAAAAGTTTCAGCGGGGGTACCTTTAAGCGGTCCGTTAACGGCTTTAAGCAACATCTGCGACCAGTTACTGTCAGTCTCACGGTCGTAGGGAATTATGTTTGAATTATAAAGCAGTCCGGATACACCAAATGTGGTTATATTTCCATTTATCTCCCTGTCCCATCCTACTCCTGTCCCGGTGAGCGGACAATAAATAACCGCCATTTGCATATCATTGTAGCTGTCATTTACTATCTCATGCCAGTCCAGGATATTATGCGGATAAGCACGTGCTATTCCATCCTGAACAAATCCGAGAACAAGATCATCATCTGACAGATATGCAGCTTCATGCGGGTCTGTAAACTGTGGATCGTTCAAAGCAGGAATACCGTCTTTTCCGGGACCGCCATCAAATATTTCATTGTCCGGAACCAGCCAATCACCGATTAAAGGATCGCCCCGGTCATTATCATTATCCGGCGATACATCATCAATGCTGCATGACACTGAAATAAACAAGACCACATTTAGTAATGTCAACCACATAACTTTTTGTTTTTGCATGATCAATAATTTTCGGTTCCAAATCCTATTTTCAAATTAACAGACGAAAAAAACAGAAAACCTGACACATCTTAAAACACGGATCACAAATCTACTCTGGAATTAACTTTAAAAAACATATCGTCAATTCATATAAATCCCACTCCATTATACCGTGCCGAAGATTATATACCCGCTCATAACCGTTCCTTATTAGAAAATCAGCGGCCCTGTCACTCCGGTACCCCGTATTACAGTATAAATATATGGGCTTATCTTTCGCAAGAAGAAGAAGGCGCTTCCTGAAGTCGAAAGCATAAAAATTAAGATTCCCTGCATTCTCTATATGCCCGTTTTGAAATTCCCGCTTCGTCCTCACATCAAGCAAGATTCCCTGCTCTTCTACTATTATTTTGGCAAACTCGGGTGAACTCGCCTGGATCGTCGAAGAGTTCTGGCCAGATACAGCCACCTGAACCATCATAAAAGCCATAAGAAAAATCACTATCCGCCTCATGTCATTAGGGTTTATTGTTATACAAATTCCATTAACAATAAAATTAGACGGCGAAATTCGTATTCCTTACATTCACAGTTCTCTTTCAAATTCACTGGCAGCCTCTTTGTCAAGCAGCCAGATGAGTTCTCCGTTTACAGGCTGAACAAGAGTAGCGGGATATTTCTTCCAATCGCCTCTTTTTTCAATCACGCTTGCTGTAATTCCTGCTTTGGAACGGCCGGTAACAATGAATACAACCACTGCAGCCTGATTTATTAATTTTCCGGTTGCAGTTATGCGCTGTTGCCGGTTATAAGGATTTTTTGTGGCTTCGAACAGTTTATCGCTGTGAAAAAGAAGGATATTATCAGGAAAAACAGAAACTGTGTGTCCATCCTCCCCAAGACCCAGCAATACAAGATCAAACCGTGGAGTGTTGTTTTCATGAGGAAGAAGAAATTTGACAGTTTCAGCATATCTGGTAGCTTCGGATGAAGGGTCCCTTTCTCCTTTTATCCTGACAACATTGGAATCAGGAATATCAATATGATCGAGAAGACTCTCCTTCACCATCCTGTAATTGCTTTCAGCGCTTTCCTGAGCAACACATCTTTCATCCCCCCAAAAGAGGCAGACTTTTTGCCAGTCCACCGGGTTATCTTTTATTGTAGCCAGATATGAATAAACCTCACGCGGGGTAGATCCACCAGCCAGCGCAATTGAAAAGTAATCTCCGTGACCGGAAGATGCAATACCCCCGGTAATCATCTTTGCAATATACTGGGAAATATGGGTTACTGTCGGAAATTTTTTGACAATGTTAGAACTCATAATAATTTACAATAGTTATCATCGCCGGTCAGTTCAGCACAGGGCTGACGCCAGTTCATATCCGATTCTTCGATCAGGCTGTCGGCAACATCCGGTCCCCAGGTGCCTGCCGGGTAACCATGAACAGGGATCTCCGGATCATTTTTCCATGCATCCAGCACAGGCGTCATAAACTCCCAGGCTGCAATAACCGCATCTATCCTTGCATAAAGGGTCTTGTCTCCCATCATGGAATCCAGCAGAAGCCGCTCATAAGCATCAGGAATTCGGACATCCAGCAGATCAGTATAATGAAAATCCATGCTTACATTCTGTACGTCAAAACCGGCTCCCGGTGTTTTCATTCCCATTTTAAGTAAAATGCCCTCATCGGGCTGAATACGTATTATCAACTGATTACAAGTGTCGCAAGATCCTTTTGGTACGAACAGACGATGAGGTGTAGGTTTAAAATGTATTACCGCTTCCATTACCCTTTCGGGGAGTTGTTTACCGGTTCGTACATAAAACGGCACACCGCCCCATCTCCAGTTGTCGATATAAAACTTCAGTGCAGCATAGGTTTCGGTTCTGGAGGCCGGGTCAACCCCTTCCTCTTCCCGGTAGCCTTTAACCGTTTTACCGTTAATTGTTGATGCCAGATATTGACCCCGGATTGCAACATTTTTTACCTCCTTTTCACTGATGGACCGTAGGGACTGTAATACTTTTACGGTTTCGTTCCGAATGGCATCGGCATTCATTGATGCCGGCGGTTCCATTGCAATGAGTCCGGTAACCTGCAACAAGTGGTTCTGAATCATATCACGCAATGCTCCTGAGTCTTCATAATAATATCCCCGGTTCTCCACGCCAATACTTTCAGCAGAAGTAATTTCAACATGGTGGATAAAATTCCTGTTCCAGAGAGGTTCAAATATCCCGTTAGAAAAACGGGTAACAAGCAGATTCTGGACCGTCTCTTTTCCCAGGTAATGATCAATCCTGTAAATCTGACTCTCTTTCCAGCTCTTTTGCAATGCAGTATTTAATGCCTTTGAGCTCTCAAGATCATAACCAAACGGTTTTTCAATAACCAGCCTTTTCCATCCATTATCTTCCTTATTAAGTCCGGCAGCGGCAAGCCTTTCAGGAATTACCCGGTAAAGGGCAGGAGGTGTTGAGAGGTAAAAAATAATATTCTCCCTGGCAAAAGAATACTGCTTCCTTATAAATTCCAGTTTTCCGGCAAGGTCGGAAAATGAATCCTCCTCTTTGGGAT
>JAWODJ010000081.1:0-43287 GCA_046483315.1 Bacteroidales bacterium
ACAGAAGAAGAAAATAAAATACTGACAAAAAAAGTTGCATTACTGGAGAATGATCTGAAAACGATGCGCACCAGAATGCAAAACCTGCAATCAATTATCCTGTCGAATATCAGTCATGATATCCGGACACCCATGAATGCCATTGTTGGTTTTGCAAATTTGCTGACAAATGACCATATGGACAAAAAGGACCGGATTGACTGCGTTGAACAGATAAATTCAAACAGCAACAAACTGCTTGAAATTATTGACAACATGATTGATGCATCCCTGCTCCAGTGCGGTGACATAAAACTGAACGAGAAAGAGTGTCCGCTTAATGACCTTATGGATGATCTCTATGAAAATTTCAAAAAATCATATGACCTTAGGCAAAAAGGCCTGAACCTGATTGTTTCCAAGGGAGAGTATAACGACTATTTTGTGGTGACTGACTATAAAAGATTAAGCCAGGTTCTTGCTAACCTGGTTGGAAACGCTGTTAAATTCACAGATACAGGCTATGTAGAGTTTGGATATAACAGGGAAAGAGATAAAACAGTCAGATTTTTTGTCAGAGACACGGGAATAGGACTTAGTCCGCTGACTGATGATGATCTGTTCAAACCATTCAGGTCGCGTACCTATTCGGGAAACAGCAATACAAAAAAGGGAGCCGGTCTGGGACTTGCTGTTTCCAAGAAACTTATTGAATTAATGGGAGGAGCTATCTGGCAGGAATCAACCCCCGGGGAAGGAACCAGTTTTTATTTCACCATCCCTGAAAAAAGACATTCCTATATAAGAAGAAAACTCAACCAGATAGGTACAGGTGCCAAACGTAATATTGCAAGTTTATTATAAATACTACAGAAAAAACTGCCCGCTGAAAGCCACCCTTAAAAATATCCCGTATGACAGGTTAGCACCCATCATAATTAAGGACAGACGGGCAGTTTTTTTTTATTTTCTGTCTTTTCAAATGATCTAACACACTAAAAAGCATCACTCTCCGGCACTCCTTAATTGCTGCCCGAACATTGAGTCTGCTATCAGGAAAAAAAGTATTCCGGTTATGATAGCAGGTATTACAAATGATGAGGGCAGGGAAACAACCTTCGAAGGAAATATATCCGGTAATGCTGAAATATATCCTGACAGTCTTATCGCCAGTTGATTGAAAACCGGAGAAAAAATTTCGTAGAAGTATCCGAACAAGCCTGCCAGGTACATGGAAACCAAACTTACCAGTCCCAGAGAAACCCACCACCAGTTGACATTGTATCTTTTCGCAGGCTCTGTCAAAGGATCGGCCGTTATCTGATCCATTACCCGGCCGGTGATATTGCCGGGAACTTTCCTGATCATGATCTTTTTAAACAGTGGTTTTAAAAAATCGTCTTCATTTATCTTTTGCATGCTGAAAATTTTTTATCATAAATATATTTCATTTTTCATTACACCTTTTATATGCTCATAAAGTTTCTTCCGTGTACGGAAAAGTCTGACTTTTATATTGGAAACCGACATATCCATAATTTCTGCAATCTCAACCACACTGCTATCCTGGTAATAATAAAGGCTTATCATTGTCCGCTCTTCTCCCGGTAAAAGTTCAAGTGCATTTTTAAGAGCTGCAGCCATCAGTTCTTCATTTCCGGAACCACCTTCTTCATTAATGCCTTCATGTATCAACTGGTTATCTGACAGGTCAGATACTATCTCTCTCTTTTTTTTTCTCAGATGCGATACTGATGTATTATAAACAATCCTGAAGAGCCAGGTGGAAAACCTTGCATCACCCTTAAACCCCCTGAGCGACCGGTATGCTTTCACAAATGAATCCTGGGTTATCTCTTCTGCATCCTCGGGTCTTTTGACAATACCCAGGGATATATTGTAGGCCATTGTTTTATACCTGTCCACCAAAGGCGCAAATGCATCAGGTCGTCCGTCAAGAACCCTGGCTATATAATAACTGTCGTCCCTTTCTTCCATATTTCGATAATATGACGCCGGAAACCATCCGGAGTTACAATATTCGACACTAAAATTACACAAATATGTAACCTGAATGAAATAATTGCGTCATAACAGTGAATATAAACTTAAAAACATACAATTATGCTAGATCTGACACCTGTATTGGTACTTGGGGTAATATTCGGCGCAATAGTTATGCTGGTATACCTGAACATCAGAAAAAAAGAGAGAATGTCTCTCATTGAAAAAGGGGCCGATGCCTCTATTTTTGCAACGAAACCGGAATCTTCGCCCTCTCTTAAATGGGGGATATTTCTGACCGGACTGGCAATCGGACTGCTTCTGGGAAATCTTTTGGAAGCCTACACCTCCATGCGCCCGGAAGTGGCCTATTTTGCGATGATCTTCCTTTTCGGGGGACTCGGACTTGTAATATATTATGTGATCGAAAGAAAGAAGAAGTCCGGGTAAAAAACAATTTGGAAATTCTGATGAGAGGCTGTCTGCAACGGACAGCCTCTTTTTTTAGCCATTACTGTCACGCCCCGGTTCCGATATCCCCCTTTGCGGGGAAATAAACATAAATTCACAACCGCCTGAAAATAAAATTGCGATTTTCCTCTGAAGGGTAATGAAAAATGAATAATTTTATACCGCCTGACAATAGTTAATAGCGGTTTACAAATAATGACTAATACAAACTTTATGCATCCCGCATAATAACTACCAAAATCCAATATTTATCTGTAAAATGAACCTGATGAGACTTATGCTTTGTATTTCTTTTATGATTGCTGCCGCAACCGGATATTCACATGCACAAGATGAAGATCCCTTCTTATGGCTCGAAGATGTTGACAGTGAAAAAGCCCTTGAATGGGTTGAGAAAAAAAACCGTTTCAGCCTGGATATTCTTAAAAGTCATCCTGAATATGAAAATATGTATTCCAAAAGCCTTGAAATATTGAATTCGGGCGACAGAATAGCATCTCCTTCCATTGTTGGCGACCATATCTATAATTTCTGGCAGGATGCCGAACACGTAAGAGGTATATGGAGAAGGACATCAAAAGAAAGCTACCTGTCAGGTGATCCGGAGTGGGAGATATTGATCGATATAGACGCTATGTCGGAAAAGGACGGAATTGACTGGGTTTATAAAGGGGCGCGAGGACTATATCCGGATTATACAAGGTTTATGGTATCACTCTCAAAAGGCGGTGGTGATGCAGTTGTTATAAGAGAGTTCGACACCGGCAGCAAATCATTTATTGAAGACGGCTTCTACCTGCCCGAATCAAAAGGAGGAGTGAGCTGGCTGGATAAAAACACACTGCTGGTGGCTTCGGACTTCGGGGAAGGCAGTATGACGACCTCCGGTTATCCTCGCCAGGTAAGGCTTTGGGAAAGAGGTGCTTCTCCGGGGCAGGCAACTGTGATATTTGAGGGTGAGACTGATGATGTTTCATCAGGGGGGTATGTAATAAACAAATCCGATAAACAGTACACGGTTTTAAGACGGGGTATCACTTTTTACACTTCAAGCTACCATATTTATAAAGACGGAAAGGTAATACACCTGAAAATACCTGATGATGCAAATATGGTCAATATCCTGGAAGACCAGGTAATAATAGATCTGAAATCAGACTGGGAAGTTGATGGCATGATATTTTCACAGGGTTCACTTGTCAGTGCAAGCTATCCCGACCTTCTGGAGGGTATTCATAAAATATCACTGATTATTGAGCCCGACGAAAAGTCAAGTGTCAGGTCTGTATCTGCAAGCAAAAGCATGCTGATAATCAGCATGCTTTCTAATGTCAGCAGCGAGCTTTATTCCTATAAATGGCAAAACGGAGAATGGAAAGGGACAAAGGTGGATGCTCCTGATTACGGGTCGATAGGAGTTGGTTCAGTTTCTGACTTTGGGGATGACTATTTTTTCTGGTACCAGAATTTTTTAACACCCTCCTCGCTATATTATGCAAATGCCAGAGATAACAATATTCAACTTTTGCAATCGCTACCCGCTTTCTTTAAAAGCGAAGGACTTAAAGTATGGCAATATGAAGCTGTATCGGCCGATGGCACAACTATACCATATTTTGTAATTGGACCGGAGGATATCGAATATAACGGGAAAAACCCCACATTGCTCTATTCCTACGGCGGGTTTGAAGTTTCAATGCTTCCTTCTTACTCTCCCGTAACCGGTAAGCTTTGGCTTGAGAAAGGTGGTGTTTATGTTCTTGCCAATATAAGGGGAGGCGGAGAATTCGGGCCCAAATGGCATCAGGCAGGGCTTAAAGAGAACAGGCAGAAGGTATTTGATGATTTCCATGCTGTGGCTGAAGAATTGATTGACAGGAGAATTACATCGGGAAGACATCTTGGCATCCAGGGCGGCAGTAACGGGGGACTGCTGGTAGGGGTTGCCTTTACACAACGTCCGGAGCTGTACCATGCAGTAGTATGCCAGGTTCCTCTGCTTGACATGAAAAGGTATAACAAGTTGCTGGCAGGTGCCAGCTGGATGGGTGAATACGGAAATCCTGACATTCCCGAAGAGTGGGAATTCATTAAACAATACTCCCCCTATCATAATCTGAAAGAAGGCCTGGATTACCCTGAAGTATTCTTCACAACCTCAACAAGGGACGACAGGGTCCATCCCGGCCATGCAAGGAAAATGGTTGCCATTATGGAGGATATGGGATATAATGTATACTATTTTGAGAATACCGAAGGCGGACATGCCGGTGCCTCAACCAATGAACAACGCGCAATGACATCTGCCCTGGGCTTCACCTACCTGATGATGAAACTGGGTAACTGATAAATGGAATGCACCTGTAAAACCAATAAAACAACATAATATGAAAAAGACAGTGCTTTTTTTAATTTCTGTTTTACTTGCCATTCCGGTAACGCTATCTTCGCAAACGGGAAGGGTCTTTGATGACCTCAGCATGCCCAGTGAAATACTGGACAGTGACAGAAAATATGCAGTATACCTGCCTCCCTGTTACGAAACATCGCAGAGAAGTTATCCCGTGTTGTACCTTCTTCACGGTGCCGGCGATGACCAGTCCGGCTGGATCCAGTTCGGCGAGGTACTCCATATTACCGATGAGGCGATCAGAAAAGGTAAAGCCACACCCATGATCATTATAATGCCCGATGCAAATACAGGACAACGCGGATATTTTAACGATATCACCGGTGAATGGAGATACGAGGATTTCTTCTTTGAAGAGCTTATGCCCTTTGTTGAAAGCAAATACCGGATAAGAAGCGAAAAAAGGTACAGGGCCGTTGCAGGACTTTCAATGGGCGGAGGAGGAACTTTTATGTATGCGCTGCGGAGGCCGGAACTGTTTTCATCGGCAGCCCCGCTCAGTGCCTATGTAGGTCCCCTGTCGCTTGAGGATGCCAGGCAAAGATTCTCATTTGCGGGAGATACAGAAGATGTATCCGACAGGGTTCTCCGGGAGTATCATAAAAACCATAATGCCCTTTCTCTTGTAAATAACTGGCCGGATGAGAATAAGAGCTCGGTGCGATGGTATATTGACTGCGGCGACGACGATTTTCTTTATGAGGGCAACAGCCTTGTTCACATTGCCATGAAGAAAAACGAAATACCTCATGAATTCAGGATAAGGGATGGCGGCCACACATGGACATACTGGCGCGAATCACTTCCCGCAGTGCTGGAATTTATTTCACAGGCATTTCATCAGTACTGATAATGGTCTATAACTCTGTGTATCTTACAGAACCGGTTTCCAGGTGATGTTGCATCAGCAGGCTGCATCAGGTCGTCATTAAAATGGATCCGTTAACCGGAGGCATTTCCTTTTCAAAGGAAAATGGAAGATGGTTTTGTATTAATGGGTAATTCACATTATATTGCATCAGAAAAATAGCGGTTGAGATTCAGTGAGTAAACCGTTATTGATCAAATCGGCCATTAACCTTCTTTAAACCAGTTTAATAACCTTAACTTAATTATTTATGAAAAGATCATTCATTACATTATGCGGAATATTTTTTCTTGCCGTCCTGTTTATGGCATCATCCGCGAAAGCTGAAAACCCCCTGCTCGGATCATGGCTGTTTAATGTAAATCAGGCCCCCTGGGAATACAGCAAAGGTAAAATGATATTTGAACAGGAAGCTGATAAGGAGATGACAGGTAAAATAGTATTTGACAGCGGTATAGAGTTGAAGATAGATAAAATTACCATGAAGGAGGAGAATATCATCTTCGAGGTATGGGTCGAGGGAACCCCCGTGAAAACTATTGTAACTCTCAAAGATGATGATATCAGCGGTCATGTTGAAACCTACGAAGGTAACATGCCTTTCGCCGCCAGAAGATCTGTACCCGCGGAATAACATTTTGCAGTTTTTTTAATGACTTGGCATATAATCACCCGGGGCTGAATGGCATTTCCTCATTACAAACAACCAGATGCAATGGATTGCGGACCCACCTGCCTTCGCATGGTAGCCGCTTTTTATGGCAAACGCTTTAAGCTTGACACACTGCGTGAACGAAGCTATATTTCACGCGAAGGAGTAAGCATGCTTGGCATTGCCCAGGCAGCTGAAAGCATAGGATTTCGAACCATGGGAGTCAAGCTGACCCCTGATCAGCTTACCGGCGAGGCTCCACTGCCTGTGATAATTCACTGGTTGCAGGATCATTTCGTCGTACTTTATAAGATAACAGGCAGAAAAGGAAAGGAAATATTTCACATTGCTGATCCGGGGAGCGGACTGGTACGGTTTAACCGGGAGGAATTTCTGCGATGCTGGGCCTCTACAGCAGAAAAGGGTGAGGTGAAAGGTGTTGCCCTTCTTCTGGAACCGGGTCCGGAGTTTTTTGCTGCTGAAGACGAAGAGAGTGACAGGACAAAATTCAGTTTTCTTTTTTCCTATCTTACTCCTTACAGAAAGCTGATAATACAGCTGTTTCTGGGTCTCATACTTGGCAGCCTGCTGCAACTGGTCTTTCCCTTTCTTACTCAAAGCATTGTCGACCAGGGTATAGGCAACCAAAACCTGAGTTTCATCTATCTTGTTCTGATTGCCCAGCTGGTACTCACAATAAGCAGGGCATCGGTTGATTTTATAAGAAACTGGATTCTTCTTCATATTGGTGTAAGGGTAAACATCTCGCTCATCTCTGATTTTCTTGCCAAGCTGATGCGCCTTCCAATGAAGTTTTTTGACACAAAACTGACCGGCGACCTTATGCAGAGGATCGTGGATCACCGGAGGATAGAATCATTTTTGACCGGAACAACCCTGAAAATACTGTTCTCGATGGTCAACCTTGTTATTTTCGGTCTGGTGCTTCTTTATTACAACCTCCTTATTTTTGCCGTGTTTCTTTTCGGAAGTCTTTTGTACGGTTTATGGGTATATATTTTTCTCAGACGAAGAGCTGAACTGGACCACCGCAGATTTGCACAGATGTCTGCCCACCAGAGCAACCTTATCCAGCTTATACAGGGAATGCAGGAAATAAAACTGCAAAACTGTGAACAACAAAAAAGATGGGAGTGGGAAGCCATCCAGGCAAAACTTTTCCGCATTGGTATCAGGGGACTGGCACTCAGGCAATATCAGCAGTCCGGCGCCCTGGTGCTTAATGAAATCAAAAATATTCTGATAACGGTAATTGCGGCAAAAGCTGTTGTAGACGGAAGTATGACCCTTGGTATGATGCTGGCCGTCCAGTACATTATAGGCCAGCTTAACAGTCCGATAGAACAACTGATAAGCTTTTTCAACACCACTCAGGACGCCCGGATAAGCCTTGAAAGGATGGGAGAAATACACGAACGCCAGGATGAAGAAGATCCTGCAAAGGAAAAGTACAGGGAGGTTACGGGAGAATCAGGTATTGACGTCAGTGAACTGACTTTTCAGTACGAAGGCCCGGAATCTGAACTTGTATTGAACAATATATCATTATCAATCCCGCCGGGAAAGCAAACCGCAATAGTAGGCACCTCGGGAAGCGGAAAGACAACGCTCATTAAACTGTTGCTTGGATTCTACCCTCCTGTTAAAGGAGAGATAAACCTGGGCAGCGGCAATCTGAACATGTACAGTCTGCGGCAGTGGCGGAGGCAATGCGGAGTGGTAATGCAGGATGGTTACCTGTTTTCCGATACCATAGCCAATAACATAGCTCCCGGAGTTGAAATTATTGATAAACAAAAATTACTGGAGTCGGTAAAAATTGCCAACATAGACAGTTTTATTGAAAGACTGCCCCTGGGGTTCAACACCAGGATCGGTAGTGAAGGTCACGGACTGAGTCAGGGACAGAAGCAGAGACTTCTTATAGCAAGGGCCGTTTACAAGGATCCGGCCTATATCTTCTTTGATGAAGCTACAAATGCTCTTGATGCCAACAACGAAAAAGTCATAATGAAAAACCTGCAGGAATTCTTCAGGGGACGTACAGTTATCGTTGTGGCTCACAGGCTCAGTACGGTAAAAAGCGCAGACCAGATAATTGTGCTTGAGAATGGCGAAATAGCCGAGTCGGGAACGCATGAGGAGCTGACAGGAAAAAGAGGTGCATATTATACACTGGTAAAAAACCAGCTTGAATTATAATAAAGATAATATCTTCACGTAAAATATTATATACCGTATAAAGTATTATAGCATAACCCCGTATGGAAGAAAATAGTGCCGGCAAAAATAACAGGGATCAGGCAGAAAAGCATATCAGCCTGCGCTCTGAAGATGTAGGAGAGATCCTTGGAAGGCCACCGGGATGGCTTGTAAGGTGGGGAATAGGTATATTGTTCATTATTATTGCTATAATAATTACAGGCAGCGGTTTATTCAGTTACCCCGATATTGTCAGGGCACCGGTAATAATTACCAAAGAAAACCCTCCCTCTGTTCTGATTGCCAGATCGGCAGGAAAAGCAGAAGAGATATTCTTTCCCGATGGTGCCGTTATTGAAAAGTTTGATACGGTGGCGGTTATTGAAAATCCTGCACGATACAACGATGTTTTTCGCCTGGGTAAATATGTTGGTTTGCTGAACCGTGCACTTAATTCCGATGCCGGCATTTTAAATGTCTCTTTACCGGCGGACCTCGTTCTGGGGAATGTTCAGCCTTCATACAATGCCTTTACATCTGCATTGAATGATTACAGGGTATTTATTACCCAGGATTTCTATGAGAAGAAAATTGCGGCTCTTTCTGCAGAGCTGAATGAATATATTTTATACAGGGAAAACCTCCGGCGGCAGAGAACCCTGGCAGAAAGGGAGGTGGAACTGGGAACGGTGCAGTTCAGGAGGGACTCGGTTTTATATGTTTCAAATGTTATTTCAAGTGCAGAGTTTGAACAGGCTCAGACACTACTTTTAAATAAACACAAAGACCTTGAGAATGCCCGGCTGAACCTTTCTGATGCAGGAATAACAATTGCCCGCCTGGAAAGAAACATTGCCGATACAATGCTTGAAAAAGAAGAAAAGCAACAGAAACTTAATACTTCGCTTATTAACTCTTTCAGACAACTTGAAAGCTCACTTTCACTCTGGAAAAACAAGTACCTGCTGATTGCCCCGGCCTCAGGCACTCTCAATTACCTGTCAGTATGGAGCAACCTCCAGGAAGTGAAGGAGGGAGAGTCGGTTTTTTCAATTGTACCCGAAAACATGGGAGAACTGCATGCCAGGATAATACTGCCTTTCAGAAGGGCAGGAAAAGTCAGACCCGGACAAAGGGTGAACATCAAACTTGAGGGCTATCCCTATATGGAATTCGGCATGGTCCGGGGATACATTAAATCTGTCTCGGGCGGACCACTGGATAATGGCTTCCCCGCCGTGATAGCTCTTACAAACGGCGCCGTGACAACTTTCGGACATGAACTTGAGGTAGTAAGAGAATTGCCGGGCACAGCAGAAATATCGACAGATGAGATGAGCCTGCTTGAAAGGCTTTTCAATCCGTTGAGACATCTTTTGAAAAACAGGACAATAACCAGAAGATCATGAAATAACCTGCAGTTAACTTCAACCTTAAAAAAATAATATTATGAAAACATTATCAAGAAGAAGGTTTCTACAAACGACCGTTGCAGGAGCAGCGGGTCTCTCGTTACTGCCCATGATGAAAAGCTGCAAACCATCTCCCAATGATATAATAAGGCTTGGATTTATAGGGCTTGGGCAGCAAGCAACAGGACTAATGAGGGGTTTTAATTCCATCCCCGGAGTCCGGATTGTTGCAGGGGCAGATGTCTACGGAATAAAGCGTCAACGTTTCGAACATCTTCTCAAAAAACACTATGAAGAGGTTGGCGAAAATGTAAGGGTTACAACCCACGAAAATTACCATGAACTGCTTGATAACAGGTATATTGACGGCATTGTGATCTGTACCCCGGATTTCTGGCATGCACTGAATGCAATAGATGCATGTGAAGCCGGCAAGGATGTTTATCTGGAAAAGCCGCTTACATTTACAATAAGGGAAGGTGTTGAAGTTGTAAGGGCAGTTCGCTATAACAACCGTATTCTTGCTGTTGGAAGTCAGCAGAGATCAGACAAAAACTTTCATCATGCAGTTGCAATGGTGAGGGCCGGAGGCATAGGAAAACTTGAGAAAATATACGCCTATGCCGGTGATTTCCCTGTACCTTACACTCTTCCCGAAGAGCCTGTACCTGAAGATCTGAACTGGGACCTCTGGCTGGGGCCGAATCCTTATGTGCATTACAATCCGAGACTGAACCCCCCGATATCCCTGGATCCGATTCAAAATGAAACTTACTGGGCTGAATGGAGATACTTCAAGGAGACCGGAGGAGGGTATATAACGGACTGGGGTGCACATAATTTTGATATTGCACAATGGGGGCTGGATGAAGATAATGGCGGACCTGTGGAAATCATACCACCAGGATATGAAGAAACCGAATTTCTTACATATGTCTATGCCAACGGCGTAAAAGTAACCAACCAGCCTTATGACGATGCGCGTACCAGGGGAATTAAGTTCTGGGGCGAAAACGGGTGGATTGAGGTTGCCCGCGGATATTACAATACATCCAACAGTGAACTGCTTCCCGATGAGGATGAGATGCTGGGCCACGGAGGCCTGCCTTATGAAACCAATGTCCCTCACCTGGAAGATTTTATCATGGCAATGAGACACCGCAGGGACCCTGTTGTTCCGGCCGAAATTGGTCACAGGACCTGTACAACCTGTATCCTGGGTAACATTTCTCATGAGCTGGGCAGACCCGTCAGGTGGGACCCTGTAAATGAATATTTTGTTGATGACCCTGAAGCGGAAAAATACTATCACCGGGAGTACCGCGGGGAATATACCCTCTAATTTTACCTGCAGGTATTGTTAATAATAAACACTCTTTTTTGTGTTTTTTGTCATTTTACATTAAATTGCATCACATTATTATTACTGATTAACTTGATTCAGCTAAAACCACAATGTATTAACAAAACCTTAAACCTATGCAAAAATTTTCAAGACGCAGATTTATCCAGACCTCTCTTGCAGGAGCAGCAGGACTTTCTGTCCTTCCGCTGATCAAAAGCTGCCAGGTTCCGGCCAGTGATGTTATCAGGCTTGGAATGATCGGTCTGGGAAGACAGGCCATGTACCTGATGGACGGATTCCGCCAGATCGAAGGAGTTCAGATTGTTGCCGGTGCCGATGTTTACGGCATAAAGCGTGAAAGATTTGAAAAGAGAATGAACGACTTTTATTCCGAACAAGGCAAGAATGTCAATGTTGCCACTTATGAGCATTATCACCAGATCCTGAACCGTGACGATATCGACGCCGTTATTATAGCTACCCCCGATCACTGGCACGGAATAATCGGAATGGAGACCTGCCAGGCAGGAAAAGATATTTATATGGAAAAACCCCTCACATTTACTATTAAAGAGGGAGTCGAACTTGTAAATGCTGTCAGAAACAACAATCTCATTCTGGCAACAGGAAGCCAGCAACGCTCCGATGTTAGTTTTCAGCATGCAGTAAATCTGGTAAAAAACGGTTCATTAGGCACCATTGAGAAGGCTCATGCCTATGTGGGAGGGCCACCGGTACCTTATGACCTGCCGGAGGAACCATTGCCCGAAGATCTGAACTGGGATCTGTGGCTTGGTCCCAATCCCTACGTACACTATAACCATGAACTAAATCCACCAATATCCCTTGACCCCCCGAGGGATGAAAGAATATGGGGAGCATGGAGATGGTACAAGGAAATGGGAGGCGGATTTACGACGGACTGGGGTGCTCATATGTTTGATATTGTCCAGTGGGCACTGGAAAAAGACGACAGTGGTCCAAAAAGAATTATTCCTGCAGGATACGGTGATTACGAATTCCTTACCTACGAGTATGACAACGGAGTTATTATGACAGAAGAGCCATTTGACGAAGCATTGACCAAGGGAGTCAAGTTCATCGGTACTGACGGATGGATAGAGGTAAGCCGGGGCCACTATGTAGCCTCTGACCCTGCCTTTATGCCACCTGAGCAGGAAGAAAGAGCCGATTCTGTGGCCTATGAAACGGGCATCCCTCACCTTGTTAACTTCATAGAATCACTGCGAAGCCGTAAGGACCCTGTTGCTCCGGTTGAAGTGGGACACAGGACATGCACCACCTGTACACTGGGCAATATTGCATACGAACTGATGAGACCTGTTGAATGGGATCCGGCAACAGAATCATTTGTTGATGACCCTGAAGCAGATCAGTACTATCACAGGCAATACCGCCCGGGATATTCGCTTTAAAGTTGTCAAAACCTGCAGAGAGCCATCAACAGGGTTGATGGTTCTCTTTTTTTATACCCCGGCCGGCATAATAATACATTGAACCCGCTTAAGGCAAAGAAAGACTCAGAAAGATGAACAAACCCAAAATAAATAAGATCTATACTCTTGGTGAAGTAGTGTTTGACATCATGTTTAAAAACGGACAATCGGTTGCAGCCAAACCCGGAGGATCAATGCTCAATGCATCAGTTTCACTGGGAAGGAGCGGACTGCCTGTGAGCTTTACAGGAACCTGCGGTAAAGATAAAACGGGAGAACTGATAGCAGGTTTCCTTCGCGACAACAGGGTTGACACAACTTATTTACATCACGAGGATGCACAATCCATTATTGCCCTTGCATTTCTTGATAAAAACAATAATGCCTCCTATTCTTTCTACAAGGGAAGCACACCCCCTGAAGAGCCTCCTCTTCCGGAAACCGGACAGGATGATGTGGTACTTTTCGGATCATTTTATTCCATTTCACCATCTACAAGAAATACTGCAATCAGACTGAGAAACATGGCATCCGGCCGGAATTCCCTTATCATATATGATCCTAATTTCCGGGACTCGCATCTTTCTGAACTCGAAAGCCTCAGGCCGTTTATTGAAGAAAATATTTCCCACTCGGATATAGTTAGAGGTTCTGACGAAGATTTTGAGATTATATTCGGTGCCAGGTCCGCCAGATCAACCTGGTCCCTCCCCTGCTTCAAACACTGCAGCGCACTTATCTATACCCGGTCAGCCAAAGGAGTGGACCTGTTTACAAAGAAATTCTCAAAACACTATCCTGTCCCATCCATCCGGCCCGTCAGTACAATTGGCGCCGGAGATTCCTTTAATGCAGGGGTAATTGCAGCGATGTATGAAAACAACATCAGCAGCCTTAATGTAAATTCCTGCAATGAAGGAGTGTGGGATAAGATTATAGAAAAAGGTGCCGGATTTTCATCTGCTGTTTGTATGAGCTATGATAATTATATCCCTTTTCCATGACTTTCCCCGAAAGGGATATTAAAATCAAAATAATTATCTTTGCGGACTATTATATACTGTCGCATCATAATGTCCGGACAGGGAACATAAATTTTTCAGCAGTTTTCGGTCAATATGGCCGGAACCGCACAAAAATCATTAACAGGTGAATTCAGTAAGTATTGCAATGATAAAGATTACATTTCCTGATAATTCAGTAAGAAAATATCCAAAAGGTGTCAATGGCCTGGAAATTGCCAGATCCCTCAGTAACAGCCTGGCAAAAGAGGTTTTATCTGTTACCGTTAATGACCAGGTTTATGACCTTACAAGGCCTATAGAGAATGATGCCTCAATAAAATTCAACAAATGGGAGGACAAGGAAGGTATGCATGCCTTCTGGCACTCATCGGCACACCTTATGGCCGAAGCCCTTGAAGCCCTGTACCCTGGTATAAAACTGGGTATCGGTCCGTCGATTGACAACGGATTCTATTATGACGTCGATCCCGGGGAAGGAAAAACCATAACGGAAAGCGACCTGCCTGCCATTGAAAAAAAGATGAAAGAGCTTGCAGAACAGAAAAACCCCTACATAAGAAAAGAGATACCTAAGAAAGAAGCCCTGGATTATTACAAAGAGAAGGGTGATGAATACAAGATTGAGCTTCTTAATGATCTCGAAGACGGAACCATCTCATTTTACAACCACGGAAACTTTACAGACCTCTGCCGCGGCCCTCATCTTCCGCACACAGGGTATATAAAAGCTTTCAAACTGCTAAACATTGCCGGGGCATACTGGAGGGGAAATGAAAGAAATAAGCAGCTTACCCGGATCTACGGAGTAAGCTTCCCAAAACAGAAGCTGCTTGATGAACACCTTGCAATGCTTGAAGCGGCAAAAGAGAGGGACCACAGGAAAATAGGCAGGGAACTTGAGTTGTTCACCTTCTCCAGGAAAGTGGGTTCGGGCCTTCCCCTCTGGCTGCCCAAGGGTGCAGCGTTGCGTGAGAGACTTGAAAATTTCCTCAAAAAAGTACAGAAAGAATACGGATATGAGCAGGTTATTTCGCCGCATATCGGACAAAAAGAGCTTTATGTCACATCGGGCCATTATGCAAAATACGGAGAATCCTCTTTCCGGCCAATAAGCACTCCGGCTGAAGGTGAAGAATTTCTCCTTAAACCAATGAACTGCCCTCATCACTGTGAAATTTATAAATTCAAGCCCCGTTCATATAAAGACCTTCCGGTGCGGATGGCTGAGTTCGGCACTGTTTACAGGTATGAGCAAAGCGGTGAGCTGCACGGACTAACACGGGTGAGGGGATTTACACAGGACGATGCACATATTTTCTGCCGGCCCGATCAGTTAAAAGAAGAATTTATCAAGGTGATAGATATTATCTTTATTATATTCCGTGCCCTGGACTTTGAGGACTTCCTTGTCCAGATTTCCCTGCGTGATCCGGAAGACAGGGAAACCTATATAGGCAGTGATGAAAACTGGGATAAAGCCGAAAAAGCCATAATAGAAGCCACAAGGGAAAGAGGCCTGGATGCCACCATAGAATATGGAGAAGCAGCATTTTACGGTCCCAAGCTGGATTTCCTTGTAAAAGATGCAATCGGAAGAAAATGGCAGCTAGGCACCATTCAGGTGGATTATAACCTCCCGGAACGTTTTGAACTTGAATATACAGGATCTGACAACCAGAAGCACCGGCCCATCATGATTCACAGGGCACCCTTCGGTTCTATGGAAAGATTTGTTGCAGTTCTGATTGAGCATACAGCAGGAAAATTTCCTCTCTGGCTCACTCCCGACCAGGTGGTGATACTCCCGATAAGTGAAAAAGTGCATAAATACGCCGAAAAAGTTTTAAATTTCCTAAATAATTACGATATTCGCGGACTAATTGATTTTCGCAATGAGAAAATTGGTAAGAAAATAAGGGATAATGAGTTAAAACGTATTCCATACCTTCTGATAGTAGGAGAAAAAGAGGTAAATAGCAACACAGTTTCAGTCCGTTTACAGGGAGAAGGTGATAAAGGTTCTATGAGTCTCGAGGATTTTGCTAAATTTGCAAAAGAAGAAATTGAGAAACAATTTGAGAACATTCACAAATAAAATAATATTAACCAAAAGAAGGAGGGCAGAAACATAGCAGTACAAAGATTTTCCAGGGGTCCGAGAAGACAAGTAAGACAGGAGCCAAAACACAGGATCAATGAATTTATTAAAGCCAGGACAGTTCGTCTGGTTGGGGATAATATTGAATCTCCGGGTATTATGCCCCTGCCGGAAGCATTAAAGTTAGCTGATCAGATGGAGCTTGATCTGGTCGAGATCTCTCCAAAGGCTGATCCGCCCGTTTGTAAAATCATTGATTACCAGAAATTTCTTTATCAGCAAAAGAAAAAGCAAAAAGAGATCAAGGCCAAAACGGTGAAAGTAGTAATAAAAGAGATCCGTTTCGGGCCAAACACAGATGATCACGATTTCAATTTCAAATTGAACCATGCCAAAAAATTTCTTTCGGATGGAGCCAAGATAAAGGCCTTTGTATTTTTTAAGGGAAGGACAATACTGTTCAAGGAGCAAGGAGAAATTTTACTTCTGAGGTTTGCACAGGAACTCGAAGAATACGGAAGAGTTGAACAACTTCCCAGGCTCGAAGGTAAAAGAATGACAATGTTCATCGCCCCAAAATCAATAAAGAAAAAGAACTAATAACAAGTAAACACAATAGCAATGCCTAAGATGAAGACAAATTCGGGAGCAAAAAAACGTTTTGTGCTCACCGGAACAGGGAAGATAAAAAGGAAACATGCTTATAAAAGTCATATCCTTACTAAAAAATCTACCAAAAGAAAAAGGAACCTGACTTATTTCACTCTTGTCAGTAAACCGGATGAAAAGAATATCCGCCTGCTGCTTGCAATGAAATAAAGAATCCTTCAATCTGTCAATATTTATTAACCTGAGTGACCCAGCCACAAAGAGTCCGAAAACCGGACCGCTGGACATTCACAATCAATTTAAAAAATGCCCAGATCAGTAAATGCTGTAGCATCGAGACAAAAAAGAAAAAAGGTGCTGAAGCAGGCCAAAGGATACTTTGGCAGAAGAAAGAACGTATACACAGTAGCAAAAAATGCCATTGAAAAAGGATTGCAATATTCATATCGTGACCGTAAAAAGAAGAAAATTGCTTTCAGGGGTTTATGGATACAACGAATAAATGCTGCAGTCCGCCTCCATGGAATGTCTTACTCGGAATTTATCGGAGCAATTAATAAAAAAGGCATTGAACTAAACCGTAAGGTCCTTGCTGACCTTGCCATGAACCACCCTGATGCATTCAAGGCAGTGGTTGATAAAGTTAAAAAATAAAACGGGTAATCATCAATTTTAAGCCATCTCTTCTTAACTGCTTGAGAGGGCTTTTTTTTTGACTCAACTACTGGTTTTAAAACTTATTCTTATGAGAATAGCTATAATTGGTTATGGGAAAATGGGCAAAGAAATTGAGATTGCCGCCCTGAGCAGGGGACATGAAATAATACTAAAAGCAGACAGGGAGAATCAGGATAAACCGGAATATGATTCTTTAAGCAAAGCAGACGTTGCCCTTGAATTCTCCACACCCGATTCTGCTTTTGAAAATATAACCACATGTTTTAATGCAGGTGTTCCTGTTGTTTGCGGCACTACCGGATGGACAGCCAGGCTTGCTGAAGCTGAACAGTTGTGCAGGGAAAAGAACCTGGCCTTCTTCTATGCCTCCAATTTCAGTATAGGGGTGAATATAATGTTCAGGCTCAACCGCTGGCTGGCCGGGTTAATGAATAAATTTCCCGATTATGAGATTCAAATCTCTGAAATACACCATATTCATAAGAAGGATGCTCCAAGCGGAACTGCTATCACCCTGGCAGAAGATATCCTGAAAAAGATTGACAGGAAAACCGGGTGGAAGAATCAGGAATCAGATAATCCTGGGACCCTGTCTGTTATTTCAGAAAGAACCGGGGAGGTTCCGGGAACGCATATCGTTTCCTTCAAATCAGATCATGACACACTTGAAATAAACCATCAGGCAATGGATCGCAGTGTGTTTGCCTCTGGTGCGGTACTGGCAGCAGAATATCTTTCAGGGAAGAAAGGAATTTTCAGGATGGAAGACCTGCTGGAATTGTAATATATACTTATGAATGATAAAATAAGGAAATTATTTAAGCCTTTATACCTACTTTGTGCGCTTTCTGTAATTCTCTACCTGCTCTGGGTATTATGGATGGGTAACTTATGGTTGCTTCCGGGTATTTTGATCATTTTTGATCTTTTCATTACAAAAAAGGTAAAATGGTTTTTCTGGAAAAAGCCCGGCCTTATAGAAAACAAAATAACCGTTGAGCTTATCGATGCATCTGTGTTTGGAATTATTGTGGCCATTTTTATACGGACTTTTTTTATGGAGGCATATTCCATCCCGACATCTTCAATGGAAAGAACCTTACTTGCAGGAGATTATTTGTTTGTCAGTAAAATAAGTTACGGTCCGAAGTTACCCAATACCCCGCTTTCCTTCCCTTTCGCCCACAATACCATGCCTTTTACCAGGAACGTGCCTTCCTACCTGGAATGGATAAAGATGCCATATAAAAGACTTACAGGGCTATCAACAGTTAAGAATAACGATGTTATAGTTTTTAACTTTCCCGAGGGAGACACCGTTGCAACACAGTATCCCGAACAGAGTTATTATGCTCTTGTCCGGCAATACGGCAGAGAGTTTATTGATAATGAATTTGAGGTTATCCGCAGGCCGGTGGATAAAAGAGACAATTATATCAAGAGGTGTGTTGGCATTCCGGGTGATACTATAAGAATTGATCACGGGGCTTTATTTGTAAACGGAGAACCTGCCGAAAAAATTAAAACCATGCAGTATGACTATTTTATTCAGACTGACGGATCTTTAATTGATGATGAAGAATTCACTGATCTGAACATTTCAGTATCGGATATAAGATATAATCAGACCCGATCACTCTATGAATTACCACTTGCAGAAGAGCTTACCGGCAAGGTAGATAAACTTCCAAATGTAGTTTCAGTAAACCGGTATGAAAACAGGAACCCATATTCGGGAATACATACAATATTCCCCTTCCACCGGAATTTTGCCTGGAATGAAGATAATTTCGGCCCTCTTATTGTGCCCGGAAAAGAGATGATAACAGAGATCAACCCTGATAACCTTCCTCTCTATAGCAGGATAATAACCCTGTATGAAGACAACGAACTTGAAATAAAAGATGAAGAAATATTTATAAACGGAGAAAAAACCAGCACATACAGGTTTAAGATGAATTACTATTTTGTACTTGGTGATAACCGGCATAATTCAGCCGATTCAAGGTTCTGGGGCTTTGTACCCGAAGATCATATTGTAGGAAAGGCAAAATGGGTTTGGTTATCGATCGATAATGATAGAAAGTTCCCTGAAAACATCAGGTGGGAAAGAATGTTCAAAAGCATTGGTTAACTTTGATGCGGTTATTCACAAATCAAACAGTACAATGGAAATAACAAAAAAACAAGCATCCCTGATCAGGTTTGGCATTAGTGCCCTCGCCTATGTAGCATGGATAATATGGCTTGGCAATTACTGGTTCCTGCTGGGATTGCCGGTTATATATGATATATACATATCCAGGAAAGTGAACTGGACATTCTGGAAGAAACGTGAAGGAAAAAACAGTGCCTTTGTCGAATGGCTGGATGCCCTGATATATGCTGTTATTGCTGTTACATTTATCAATATTTT
The DNA here is from genome assembly GCA_046483315.1 of Bacteroidales bacterium. GTDB lineage: Bacteria > Bacteroidota > Bacteroidia > Bacteroidales > PUMT01 > PXAP01. The sequence goes on from JAWODJ010000081.1 coordinate 19,648, forward strand.
CTTTTTCCAGAATTATAAAATCCCCACAGGCTCTATGGAAAAAGAGCTTCTGATTGGAGATCATCTTTTTGTAAGCAAAATCAGCTACGGACCAAGGATTCCCAACACCCCAATTTCATTTCCTTTTGCCCATCACACCCTTCCATTGACCAGATTCACAAAATCCTATGTGGAATGGGTAAAGTGGCCATACAAAAGGCTTGCAGGAATTACCGAAATAGACAATAATCACATTGTGGTCTTTAATTTCCCTGAGGGAGATACCGTAATACTCGAAATGCAATCACAAAGCTATTATGCTGTAACCCGTGAACTGGCCGACGAACTCTATGAAAGGGCCCTCTATAACCAGTCCCCCGTCGAAGACTATGCACATTATAAATCCGAGGCAAGAGAATTCCTGGAACAGAACCACAATATAGCAGCCCGGCCTGTGGATAAGAGGGATAACTATATCAAACGCTGTGTTGCCATACCGGGTGACACTCTCAGAATATCGGGAGGGGAGCTTTTCATCAACGGTCATTCCGCCGACATCGAACTGGAGAACCTGCAGTTTCAGTATATTGTCCGCACCAACGGAACCCCCCTGAACATGAGATCTCTCGAGAGACTTGGCATATCCGGCGATGATGTTACATCATATTCATCATCAGAATATTATATACCCCTTACAGATGCAAATGTTAACAGAATCAGAAACTTCAGGAATGTTATCTCGGTAACAAGATGGCAAAAAGAGCCGGGAGATTATTCAAAAGCGGTATTTCCGCATGACCCTGACTATCCATGGAATGAAGATAACTTCGGTCCCCTGACCATGCCGGCTAAAGGTGTGACAATCCCTGTAAATACAGAAAATATTTCTTTGTATCGCAGAATTATAGAAGCGTATGAACGGAACAGCCTGGAGATAAAAGATGATCTTATTTTCATCAATGGTGAACAGGCTGATACCTATACTTTTAGCATGGATTATTATTTCATGGTTGGTGATAACCGGCATAACTCTCTGGATTCAAGGTTCTGGGGATTTGTTCCGGAAGATCATATAGTGGGCAGGCCAACATTTATCTGGCTGTCGCTGGACAGGAACAGTTCAGGGTTCAGAAAAATCCGCTGGAACAGATTATTCTCCGGGACAGGATAGCATCTCAGTTTCCGGATATATCCTGCTGCAAAAAATACATTGAAGCACCAGGTTAAGGTATTGCCAGGGGAGATAATAAATAATTAGTATCCCTGTTTCTCATGGCAGATATTCAGAGAACCAGCTCCGGGTCAGGGACCGGATTAAAAAGGGAAATCCTCAAAATCCACCTCTTTTTCAACCTTCTCCGTATCCGGCCTGTCCGCAAATTCATGCCTGTGATTTCCATCCACATAAATAGCCCTGTAAGGACGGGTCGGACAGATATACTCACAGGCACCGCACCCGATGCAAATATCTTCATTAACCTCCGGTATGGTAAGTTCTCCCATATACGGTACCATATCACAGGCTCGGGTGGGACAGTGTTCGGAACATGCACCGCAGGAAGTATTATCCGTATATACTACACAATTCTCTCTTTCAAACTTAACGACACCTATCTGGGTCACATGCTTATTATCCAGAGTAAGCGGTAAAATAGCGCCTGTAGGACACACCTCTCCGCATTTGACACAATCAAAATTACAGAACCCGGCGTTAAAATCCATATGAGGCTGAAGTAGTCCCCCTACCCCATACTCCAACAATGAGGGCTGCAAAACATGGGTGGGACAAACACTTACACAGAGTGTGCATGCAGTGCATGCCTTGTTAAAATGATCCAGGGATACAGAACCCGGAGGAGAAACCGGATAATTCTTATCCTCGGGAATCGTGGTATCCTGTTCAGGTTGAGGAATATCTTCAACTGAAGCCTTTGAAAACCGGTTTATCCCAAATAACATAATAAGCGAGCTGAGCAGAAAGTTTCTTTTTGATTTATCAGTGCTTTTAACCCGGCCCTGCGGAGTTACACCGGTGAAAACCGGCTCTCTTTTTTTATGTCCGGCAGAATATTTTATGGCATTATCAGGGCAGATCGACAAACAGTTATAACAGGCAACGCAACGCGAGAAATCAACATCCCCTTCCCTGAAACTAATGCATGACGATTTACATATCCTGTCACAACGTCCGCAATTTGTACAGGAATTTTCATCTATATATATCCTGAAAAGGGAATACCGTGATACCAAACCGAGCAATGTGCCGACGGGGCAAACCGTATTGCAATAAAGGCGACCGTATTTATAAGACAGCCAAAGAACAAGAATAAGCATTGCAGTTGGAAAAACCATTACTTCCCAGCGAATGGCAGGCACGCTGACCGGGAACAAAGTGTATATTCCCTGCGAAGTAAGAATCGGCGCCAGCCAGTTGTTTATCTTAAGAACCACCGGTTGTGCAAAATAGGAAAAGAACCTTCCGAAATTACTGTAAGGATCAAGAAGGTTAAGAATCAGTACACTCCCGAATATCAGAAACCCGACAGTCAGTCCGAGAAGCGAATAACGCAGAATATTGTGAGGCCTGGCAAATTTATATGGCCATTTCTTTTTTCGTAACTTAACGGACAACCACGACACCACATCCTGGAAAATGCCGAGAGGACATATTGTTGAACAATAAACTCTTCCGAAAAGAATGGTCAGGATGAGTATTATGATAAAGCCAATTGCAGACAAGCCAAGTACCTGTAATATTTTCAGCACCGAAGGGGCAAATTGCAGAAAAAGAAATGACGATATAAATCCCTCTGAAAATTCATGCCTGAAATCGATAAAAATCAAAGCCGCAACAACAAGAAAAAACAGGGAGACAATAACCCTTAAAGATTTGAGATGTTTTATACGCATTTGACAATAATTAGTCAGACAACAATCCTGTGAATGGACTGATTCTCCAGATCCATATTACCAACACCCAGCTCATGAGCGATCCTGATATGCCCTATCTGGGCAGGTGTAGCACCAAACAGGCGCGCAGCAGCGGTGTCGGCAGCAACCATATCAGGTGAAATAATAAGCGATTTCATCATTACGATATCATCTTCCGATACTCCCCTCGGACCATTTTGCAGCATTACCCTGTATGCATCAACAATATTAAGGTCAGGTTTGCGGTATGTACCGAAATCTGCAATACACTGCTGCAGGTCATTCCTGTGCCACCAACGCCTGTCCCACACAATGCCCATAAGATTCTTAAGGGAAATGGTTATCCTGGCCCCTCCGTGGTGCTTAAGCACCGGCATATTTATAAAAACATCCGCATTCAGCACAAGTTCATGAACCTGGGCCTCTTTTAGTGTTTTACCACCTGGTACGGCAACATCCCGGTAAAAACTCTGGTCATTGCCCGGTAATATCCTGCCTCCGGCTTCATTCACTGCAGATTCTATGCCGCTGTTCTCGTAGCACCGCCGCCAGTTGTCGCATGTATGGTCAAAAACAAGCACCTCTTTTGCTCCTGCTTCAAGACAACTTTCAATAACCCGCCTCACCAGTCCGGGATTTGTATTGGCCCCCCTTTCCGGAATAACATCCCAGCCAATATTTGGTTTCAAAAGTACGGACTGCCCGGGCCTGACATAGGTACGCATTCCGCCCATTGCTTCAATGGCCCGGTCAAACATAACTTCGGGTTCTCCACCACGCGCAGCCACGAGGTCATATGGAGAATTATTATCAGCCAATTCAGTCCCAAAAAGCTTATTGTAACCGGTGAAAGATAAAGCCGTACCGGCAACCACTCCTGCTCCTACAGATTTTCTCAGAAATTCACGTCTTTTCATAATTATCTTTTTACAGAATTATAACTATTTTTGAAATGTAAATATATAAAAAGATCCATACTTCAGGAATATTTTTTATATTTTTAACACCTACAGTCTGATTATAAAGTATTTATCTAGATTAAATCAGAATTGTATACTCATACAATATTTTTTGGTAATGCATAATCGATTGACCGGTTTATTGCTGTCAACAGCCTATTTCCCTCCCATTGAGTATTTTGCCTGTATAGGAAATATTCATGATGTATTTATTGAAAAACATGAAAATTACAAGAAGCAGAGTTACCGTAACAGATGCAATATCTTATCCGCCAATGGAGTCCTGCCCCTTGTCATACCTGTAAAAAGAGTGAAAGGTAAAAAAACACTGATCACTGATATTAAACCCGACTACACTTGCAGCTGGCAAAAAAATCACCGGATATCAATTGAATCAGCTTACCGCTCCTCCCCTTTCTATGAATATTACATCGACGAAATAAAACCTTTTTTTTATAAAGAGTTCACCTATCTTATCGATCTTAATGCTGCAATCCTTGAAAAACTTTTACCCCTGGTTGATTTGCCTGCAAACTGGCGATTTACCGAACAATATACAAACAAGACAGAATCAGGCATTATTGATATGAGAGATAATATCCATCCTAAATTAAAGAAGGGGTTGGATGATCGCTTTTTCCAACCCCTGACCTACTACCAGGTTTTTTCTGACAGACACGGCTTTCAGTCCAATCTCAGCATACTTGATGTGATCTTCAATACAGGGCCTGATGCCCGTTCGATTATTATGAACAGTTTTAAAATACCGGGAAAGCTGTCATTTTAAAGAGCCGGACAGAATATTGTTAAATGCTCCTGCAGTGATGATTTAAAATGATCTAAAACCTTAACCCGGTTGTCAGCATAAACCTGCTGTTACTTGTATTGTTTAAGGAAGGATCAATTATCTCACAATCGTACGGAAAATACTTATACTCATGAGTGGTATATACGTAACCGAGATCAATGTAAAATCTGCTTTCCCTGAAACCTAACCCACCGGAATATGAAGTATAACCGGCATTCTCATTCATCTGGCCGGAAGCGAATGGACTGCCGTACCTTGTAAAGCCGCCCCTTAACATTATCATACCCATTTTAAACTCTGCACCGGCTCTCAAATTACCTGCCGGACGGTAAACATCCTGAATAACCTGATTCTCTTCGTAAAAATCATAACCGCCGTCAGTTTCACGCAGTCTCATTGAGGTATAATCAATAAATTCATAATCTATACTTATAACCCCCATCTGGCGCGGTAACATTAATCCGATACCCCCTATTGCCCTGAAAGGCGTGGTAAGCGAATATTCCTTAACCCGCGGACCGATGGGATTGCCGTTAACAGTCGTTGGCTCGGCACTGTAATACTCGCCGGTATCAAACCATGATTCCATCTCGTGGTAGTATTCATCGGTAAGAGTGTAAAATGTTGGCAGATGTACAGCTCCCCCGAACCTGAGCAGTTCTACCGGAGTAAATATAGCTCCCAGTTTAAAGCTGTATCCCCTGCCGGTTGTAGAAAGGTTTTTGGTAAAGAGCAGCTGGTCAAAATCACTCAGGTCCAACTGATCAAACTCACTGTATTTGGAGTTTCTGGTATAATCAACCGATTCAATTCCCAGACTTGCACCAATATAGAGTTGATGGTTGTAATTTGCGCCAAACGAAAACAACCATTCACCTGTATGTCCGCTTGTACTGATAATTTCACGCTGCGTCTGACCGAGCATTACCGGTGTTTCGTACCAGACAGGAAAACCGGGCACAGTATCAATAATATATGTATCAAATGCCAGTCTCTCCCAGAACGGTTCAAGGTCATCCGGATAAGTTCCGTTTGCTCCGTACGGACCTGCAATAAAATAATCTGCAATGGAGCTTTCAAAATTAACCCCTTCAATAATCTTGTTGCGGTTAAAATTATTATAACGGTTATACCCAAGTCCGAAATTTGTTCCAACCCATCCTGACTCACTTTCCCTGTTAAAACTTGCTACAAATCCAAGATTATACATGCCAAAACTGTACTTTGAATCAGACCGTTCCTGACCCATATACCTGGAGCTTATCTGATCCATGCTGAAGGTGGGAGTAAATGTCAGCTCGGTTGTTCTGAAGACAGCTATTCCTGCAGGATTGTAACCCAGGGAAGAGAAATCTCCGCCAAGTGAAGCAAAAGCACCTCCCATACCGGCAACACGGGCTGTTGATCCGAAAAATTTTTGTGAATAACGAAGTGCATCAGATTCATTCTGCGCAGAAGCATAACTGAAGCACATTATACCCGTGAGTATAATTAATAGACTACGTTTCATTTTCGTATTTTTTAACTGATTAAGCTACAATAATTATTTAACCTGGTTATCTGCGACGGCCTCCTCCGCCCGACGATGAAGAACGACTTCCTCCGGAACCGGATGATGAACTACTCCCTGATGAGCCGGAACTACGGCTTGAAGGAGTACCTGATACTGATGGCCGGCTGCTGCTGCCGGATCGGGTTCTCACAGAGGGAGTGCTGCGTGTCGGAATTGTTGCCCGACGCACCGATGAACTGCCCGAACTGCCGGATCGGCTGTCAGGCCGGTTATAAGTGGCACTGCTGCTGGGTCTTGTATATGTAGAACTGCCTGAAGAACTGCTTCTTTCAGGAGCAACACTTTTTATCTGGTAATTACCCGAACTGCGATTATATGTTATCCGGTCACCCGAAGCAGGCCTCGTATAGGTTGGCGTAGAAGTCTGCCTTGTTACTGTACCTGCCTCATCCCTTCCCCTTGTGCCGGAACTGCGGGTCGGTCTTCCTGCGGGACGGGTCGTTGTTCCTGCAGGACGGGTTGTCGTTCCTGCGGGACGGGTTGTCGTACCTGCGGGACGGGTTGTCGTACCTGCGGGACGGGTTGTTGTTCCTGCGGGACGGGTCGTTGTTCCTGCAGGACGGGTCGTTGTTCCTGCGGGACGGGTTGTCGTTCCGGCGGGACGGGTTGTCGTTCCTGCAGGACGGGTTGTCGTTCCTGCAGGACGGGTTGTCGTACCTGCGGGACGGGTTGTCGTACCTGCGGGACGGGTCGTTGTTCCTGCGGGACGGGTTGTCGTTCCTGCGGGACGGGTTGTCGTTCCGGCAGGTCTTGTGGATGAGCCAACAGCAGCCCTTCTGTCTGTTCCTGTTTCGGCAGAACGGATATCAGATCCTTCAGTTCTCCTGGATCCGGGTGCTGAGGTTACAGCTGTGCGTCGGCCATAGGTATCTGTAACACCCATTGCAGGACTATATCCTCCCAGTCCGCCCGAACCTCCGGCACCGATATAACGTCCGGATGCACGGCGATGACCTTTATGATAAGTCACTTCACGGCCGTATACCGGAGAATGATATCCGTAATAGCCGTAGTGCCCCCAGTAGGTATGCGGATAGTATGCATAGCGCGAATAGAACGGAGAATACCCGTACATTCCATAGCCCCCCCAGAATGTGTAAGGCGAGTAATAATGCCTCCACGGACTATAGCCCCATGGAGAATAGCCAAAGTAAATAGAAGAATGCCATGGTGAATAAAACGGATTGTGCCAGCCCCAGGAGATACCGAAATGGTACCTGTTCATGTGGCGCCAGTAATAGTCGGTATAAAAAGGATCATAATATCCGTCGTAGTAATAATAATCAGAATGGAACCTTCTCATCCTGGTGGACCAGTAATAATCACCCGGACCATAAAAATTGTAATTGGTAACATTTGCAGGCTGCCCGTCGGCATAGTACCTTTGAGTATCGTAAACCTGCTCATAGGCAAAGGTATCCCTTCCAACCACGTAATATTCGTCAAAATATATGGTGTCTGAAGGGGTTACTCCGTACTCCTCCCAGGCATACTTTTCCTCGTACTGCACTGCAGTACGCCCGGCATCAATTTCTCTCTCCGGTGCAGTTACCGTTCTCTCTGTAACCGTAACAACAGGTTCATCACCGGGAGTATAATAAAGATCATCATACCCGGTTGAGAGATAGGTTCCGGATGAACAAGCTCCGGTAACAAGAGCCAGAATCATAATTATTTTCACATTTGCTTTCATGATCAACCTCCCGATTGTTTTTTATATTTGAAAATTCGTTAATTTGCGTCAATTTTATATCCACTAATACAATAACAAAATCCATACCAATTATCTATTATGGCTAAAGTTTTAACAAGCAGAAAAGAGAATTATTCACAGTGGTATAATGACATTGTCATTAAAGCTGATCTTGCAGAAAATTCAGCCGTTCGCGGCTGCATGGTCATAAAACCCTATGGTTATGCCATCTGGGAAAAAATGCAGGCAGTTCTCGATAAGATGTTCAAGGATACAGGACACTCCAATGCATACTTCCCGTTGTTCATACCCAAATCATTTCTCAGCAGGGAAGCTGATCATGTTGAGGGCTTTGCCAAGGAATGCGCGGTAATCACTCACTACAGGCTCAAGAGCTCTCCCGATGGCGGAATTGAGGTGGATGAAACTGCTAAACTGGAAGAGGAGCTGATAGTAAGGCCAACATCCGAAACTATCATCTGGAATACATATAAAAACTGGATCCAGTCATACAGGGATCTTCCCCTGCTTATCAATCAGTGGGCCAATGTGGTAAGATGGGAAATGCGGACAAGGCTCTTTCTGAGAACCACAGAGTTTTTATGGCAGGAAGGGCACACTGCCCACGTGTCAAAGGATGAGGCCATGCAAGAGACCATGAAGATACTTGATATATATGCGGAATTTGCAAAAAACTGGATGGCCATGCCGGTAATCCAGGGTACAAAAACAGAAAACGAGAGATTTGCCGGTGCAGTTGAAACTTACTCTATAGAGGCTCTGATGCAGGATGGAAAAGCTCTTCAATCGGGTACCTCCCATTTTCTTGGGCAGAATTTCGCCAGGGCATTTGATGTTACTTTCCTGAACAAAGAGGGCAATCTTGAGCACGTCTGGGCCACCTCCTGGGGTGTCTCAACCAGGCTCATGGGGGCGCTGATCATGGCTCATTCAGATGACAGGGGACTGGTACTGCCGCCAAAGCTAGCCCCTGTACAGGTAGTTATTGTGCCCATTTACAAAAAAACAGAAGAACTTGGCATTATAAGTGAGAAGGTGAAAATAATTCATGAAAAGCTTGTAGATGCAGGCATTACAGTGAAATATGATGACCGGGACACCCAGAAACCGGGCTGGAAATTTGCAGACTATGAACTTAAAGGGGTCCCCTTGAGGCTTGCTGTCGGACCCAGGGATATAGAAAACAGCACAGTTGAAGTGGCAAGAAGGGATACTCTGGAGAAGAAAACATATCCGATGGAAGGTATCGAAAAAAAGGTCAAAGATCTTCTCGATGAAATACAGGGGAATATTTACAAAAAAGCACTCGATTTCAGAACCAAAAATACATTTAAAGCGGACAGCTACGAGGAATTCAGGCATATAACCGAAACAAAAGGCGGATTTATCCTCGCCCACTGGGACGGCACCAAAGAGACTGAAGAAAAAATCAACCAGGAAACCAGGTCCACTATACGATGTATACCCCTGAACCAGCCTGATGAAGAAGGAAAATGTATGGTTACAGGCAAACCATCTGCAAAAAGAGTGCTTTTCGCAAAAGCCTATTAACAGAAAAAATCCGGGTCCGGATTATAACTTCAATACCATAAGCCGGTATTCCTATTCGGTCCCGAATCTGAAAACAACGGTATGATGGTATTCCTCTCCCGGTCTGAGAATGGCAGACGGGAAGGAAGGCTGATTGGGAGAGTCAGGAAAGTGCTGGGTTTCCAGGCATAAACCCCAGTATTTTTCATACACTGCACCCCCCTTTCCCGTAAGAGAACCGTCAAGGAAGTTACCGGTATAAAGCTGGACACCCGGCTGAGTGGTAATTACCTCCATACGCCTTCCGCTGTCAGGTTCATAAAGCACTGCTGCAGTTCTCATACTGCCTTCAGTCCCTTCCAGAACATAGTTATGGTCATATCCCCCCTGCACATTTTCTATATCCCTGCCTACAGTTTTCATCTCCCTGAAATCCATTGCCGTTCCCTCAACCAACGGAAGTTCTCCGGTAGGAATAAGTTCATCGTCCACCCCGGTAAAACGGTTTGCATTGATCTTCAGCATGTGACCGAGCACTGACTCCCTGCCTCCTGTAAGATTAAAGTATCCGTGATGTGAGATATTAACAGGAGTAGCCTTGTCTGTGGTTGCTTTATAGTTGATTTTAAGCTCATCACTGTTGTTAAGGGTAAACAGCACCTCGAGAGACAGATTTCCCGGGTATCCCTCGTCTCCGTCAGGACTGAACAGTGTCAGCCGTAAGGAAGTGCCGTCATCATAAGCAGGGATATCATAATCCCATACCTTCTTATCTATGGCATCAACACCCCCGTGGAGATGATTATTTCCGTTATTGGCCGCAAGATGGTATACTTCACCGTCCAGCTCAAACCTGGCACCCGCAATCCTGTTGGCATACCTGCCCACCAGGGCGCCAAAATAGGGATGATCGTCAAGGTACTCTTCCAGACTGTCAAAGCCAAGAACTATATCAGCGGTAACACCATCCCTGTCCGGTACATTAAGCGATGTTACAATACCTCCATAATTAGTTATTTCGGCCGAAATACCGTTTTTGTTTTTCAATGTAAAAATATAAACTTCCCTGCCATCCGGTAAATGGCCAAAAACCCTTTTAGTTGTATTCATATCCTGAGTTTGTTTTTGAGTTCCCTCTCCCCTGCAGGAGCTGAATAATAAAATAAAAACCGGCAGAAAACAAACTATCATCAACCGGAAAAAAATGCAATTTATCTTAATATTGCTCATGGTGACAGGTTATAAAATTAATAACTAGTGAGTAATAGCTCCCTTCCGGGGAAAACCACGGACGGTAATTTATGAATTTTCTTTGAATAATCCGAATGCTTGCAGAGGAACCCTGAAACGTGAAAGCTGCAAAGATGTTTTATTACCGAAAAATAAATTAATTTTACACGCCCCGGAATATCATAACAGATTTATGGATTTTACCATTGTTTCAGGATTTATACCTACCGGAGACCAGCCGGAAGCGATCAAACAACTCGAAGAGGGACTCAGGTACGGCAGTGAATTCCAGACCCTGCTGGGAGTTACCGGTTCCGGCAAAACATTCACCATTGCCAATGTTATTGAAAAAGTACGGCGACCTGCCCTGGTGTTGAGTCATAATAAGACTCTTGCAGCACAGCTTTATAGCGAATTCAAAGATTTTTTTCCTGATAATGCGGTTGAATATTTTGTATCATATTACGACTATTATCAACCCGAAGCTTACCTTCCCGTAACAGATACATATATAGAAAAAGATCTTTCCATAAATGACGAAATTGAAAAACTGCGGCTCAGCACCACATCATCCCTTTTATCCGGACGCCGTGATGTAATTGTAGTTTCCTCTGTATCCTGCCTTTATGGTATTGGTAACCCCGATGATTTTCACAGCAATACTATAAAACTGAAAAAAACGCAGGTAATAAACCGGAATCAGTTGCTGCGAAGACTGGTTGACAGCCTCTACTCACGCAACGAGAATGAATTCAGTCGTGGCAATTTCCGGGTCAAAGGCGATACGGTAGATGTATTTCTCGCCTATGGTGATATTGCTTATCGCATCGTTTTCTGGGGAGATGAAATTGAAGAGATCAGCAGTCTTGATCCTTCTACAGGACAGATTACAGGGCAATTTGACGAAGTTGTGATCTATCCGGCCAACATATTCGTAACTACACAAGAAAGGATGCATCAGGCCATAAGAAACATCCAGAATGATATGGCAGAGCAGGTTCAGTACTTTATTGACCAGGGAAGAAAAACTGAGGCAGAAAGATTGCAGCAAAAAGTTGAATATGACCTTGAAATGATAAAAGAACTCGGATATTGTTCGGGCATAGAAAACTATTCCAGGTATTTTGACGGGAGGGCAGCAGGAACCAGACCATTCTGCCTGCTTGATTATTTCTCCGATGACTTCATAACAATAGTTGACGAAAGTCATGTTACTCTTCCCCAGATTCGTGCAATGCACGGAGGTGACTATTCACGGAAAAAAAACCTGGTTGATTTTGGCTTCCGCCTTCCGGCAGCTATAGATAACCGTCCACTTAAATTTGAGGAGTTCGAAGAACTCACAGGACAAAAAATATTTGTAAGCGCAACTCCCGGGGATTATGAGCTGGAAAAATGCGAAGGAATAATTGTGGAACAGATAATAAGGCCGACCGGACTGCCGGAACCTAAAATAGAGGTGCGAACAAGTAATAATCAGATTGATGATCTTATGAGCGAAATCCACGTAAGGGCAGCCAGAAATGAAAGAGTTCTTGTCACCACCCTTACCAAGCGCATGGCTGAAGAGCTCAGTAAATTCCTGGACCGGATGGATATCAACTGCAGGTATATTCATTCTGATATTGACACCCTTGAAAGGGTTGAAATAATGGATGGTCTCAGGGAAGGTACCTTTGACGTACTGATAGGAGTCAATCTGCTGAGGGAAGGACTGGACCTTCCGGAGGTTTCCCTTGTTGCAATACTCGATGCGGACAAGGAAGGATTTCTCAGGTCAGCAAGGTCATTAACGCAGACAGCAGGAAGAGCCGCAAGAAATCTGAACGGAATGGTAATTATGTATGCCGATACTGTGACCCGGTCAATGAAACAGAGTATAGACGATACAACGAAACGAAGGGAGAAACAGCTTGCCTACAACAGGGAAAATAAAATAACTCCCAAACAGATAGTCAGGGCAACACGTTCGTCATTGCAAAAAAGTAAAAAATATACTGAACCTGAGACAATAGATGTTGCTGCAGATCCGGTAATCAGATACATGGACGGGCATGCCCTGAAAAAGACGATGGATAAAACCAGAACAGCAATGGAGAAAGCGGCCTCAGAGCTTGATTTTATTACTGCAGCAAGGTACAGGGATGAACTGCGTGAACTCGAAAAACTTTCAGGACAGTAAATAACGTGAAAGTTATGCCCGGATACGCATTTTTGATTAAAAGTTTTTTTTATAATAATTAATTTGTAGTTTAGTGTACTGAATCGGCTTAAGGGTGCTACCTGAAATATGTATTAATCAAAAGGAGCATATAAATAGCAAAGTATGGAAAAACTTATTATTGAAGGTGAAAAGAAAACACCATATATAAGCTTTGACCCTGAAAAAAGAGTATTGCGATTTGAAGGCCGTTCTATTCCGGAAGACACCATAAGGTTTTATGAGCCGATACTTGGGTGGATAGAAAATTATATTAAAACCAGCCGTAACGAGACTACAGATATTCATATTAACCTGGAATATTTCAATACCAGTACGTCAAGATACCTTTTTGGAATATTTAAAAAACTTGAATCTTATCACATTAAAGGAAGCCCCATTTTAATACACTGGTATTATGAGAATGACGACTTTGAAATGCTTGAATCAGGAGAGGATTATGCATCCATATTAAAGATACCATTCAAAATGATACCTGTCGAAGTTGAAGAAGATCCCCGGCAATAGCGGGGATTTTTTCAGAATACCCGGCTGAATTTTCCCCCTTTCGGACTGTCAACGGTAAGAGTATATTTACTGCCTCCCTCAACGATCCATTTAATGGTAACATGTCCCATACCGGGAATATTATCCACTTCCATACGGGCAGGATTTAATAGTTGCTCTTCGGCCAGATTGAGGTCACGGTTATGTACTATCATCCCGGAAAGAACCTTACCCCCCTGAATAGTTATATAATCCGGACGTTCAATCCTATGTTCAACATCTATCCCGCTATGGGTGGGAATTAACCGTTTATTTGAAATTACAGCAATAACCTCTTTAAAACCACCGCCAATATCATTGACAGTAAATTCATGAACTTCGAGCTTTGGTGTATGATATGCATGGTGCAGGGTAAAAGCCATATTTCTGTGTGCATCCTGCTCAAAAAGAAAGCCGGGATGTACCCTTCCGAAATTCTTCTTAAAACCTCCAATTTCAACCTGCCCGAACTGAGGGTGGTTGAATTTCTCCCAGGGAACAAAAGCATCTTCGAACAGCAGGTTTTTATCAAAAGAATACCGGGCCTGCTGACTGGCATCGCGCGATTCATATTGCTCGTAAAAATAGAGGTAATTTGTCATCAGCTCATTGGTAAACGTATAGATACCCCGGTTAAAATGAAACCAGTCAATTTCACCCCCGTATACCGTATAAAGATCCTGAAAAAGTATCATATACCTGTATCCCGGTAATAAATTATCGCCAAGTTCACCTATAGCATCATAAACCCTCCTGTCTGTCATTCGCATCCTGTTCTCATCTTCCGCTGCACCCGGACCACGCAATATCATGCCACCAGAGTTATGATATGACTGTGCCCCTGCTATATTTGGCCTGGAAATCACAAAATCTTTCACAGCCTTATTTTCAGGCAGGGAAAAAGGAAACAGATACGCACCTCTTTGCACATAGTCGGGTTGCCAGTTCCATCCCCAGTCCCTGTTCGGATCATAATAGCCGGTGCGGTCCTCATTTATCCTGCCATCCCCGTCCCTGTCGATGCCTTCATATCCCAGCAACTCAAACTCGCCTGATTCACCGGCCCTTGCAGGAATCAGCCTCCTCGGGTCATCCGGATCTTCACGATACTGACCAAGGTCACTCCTTCTGCGCATCTGGGTAATGTGCCCGTCATCATTCAGATCATCAAAACCATCTTCCACGGCCTCACCATCTCCATCATCATCAAGTGGAACGGTACCGCTGCGGGGAGTATTGACAGTGTTCGGTTCTTGCATGTAATTATGCCTTCCGTCAGGATTTATAGTGGGAGCTATATAAAACACCTTATCATCCATCAGCTGTGTAATAAAATCATTGTCTCCATAATTTTCAACCAGGTACCAGGCGGTGTAAAGCGCTATTTCACTACCCTGTATCTCATTTGCATGGATATTGCCATCTATCCAGAAACCGGGCTTATCACCATGATACCTGTTTTCCAGATTGGTAACCGTAAGCACCCAGATATCCCTTCCCTCATAAGATTTCCCTATAGATTCAACCTGTATCAGTTTGGGATGTGCATCGACAAGTTCACGGTAAATATGCAGCAGCCCTTCATTGGTATAATAACGGTTCCAGCTTACCGTTACTTTTGGGTCAACCGGTGTACCTGAAGCTTTAAAAAATTGCTCAGGTGACTGGCCGGCTGCATAGGCGAGTGTCAGTGTAAAGACTGATATAAAAGCTAATGTGAACTTCATATTCAATATGTATTGCATAACCTGGTACATTAAAGTTTAATTATTCTTTCATCAAATCCTGTATTCTCTGCTCCTGCCTTTAAACTTAACTCCCCTTCTCCCCTGATCAGCCAGCTCCGGGCTTCCGACCTGCCTCCTTCAATTGCAGAAAGCACCTCAACGGTTCTGCCGCTCAAAACCTCCTGGTCACTTCCGGTTTCAAGCCTGATCACAGTCTTCTGAACCCATTTCAATCTTTCTCCAAGCCGGGAGACTGTCGGGAAAATCCCTGTATTGGCTATATCAGCAGAAATACGGTAGAGTCTCTCTCCCAGTTCTTCGGTTTTAACATTTACTATTTCAACAGCCGGCTTCATAGCTGAAAGGTCAACTATAAATCTGTAATGATCCCCGGCAATCGGTTCTACCATATTAAAAGGGGGATTATCCATAACAAAAGGTGCTATTCCGCCAACCTCAATATCAAGATCCGGATAAAGCGGATGGGAGACTTTTTCCCAGGGAACAAAGACATTATCAATATTCTCTTTTTCTGCCCACCTCAAAAATGACAATTTCTTATCAATATCTGTTCCTGATGATTTTTTAACCGTTGAGCCACCATGCTCAACCGAAGGCACCTCCCATCCGGGTGTACTGAAGCTGTACCTTCCGTAATGAAAATATGCCCACTGAAAAAAATCACCGTCACTCCCGGGATATCCTCCGGTCATCAGGCTGTCGGTAACCTCATTGTATCTTTTACTTACCAGCTGATTAAAGGCGGCATCGTCTTCGAGTATACCGGTAATAATTCTGCCGGAAGCTTCACGCTCGTTAAATTTCAATGGCTGGGAAAGATTATTGGCCGGCCCGAAGGAAACTACTGCATAAATATTCTTTGCATCAAAAAGAAACTGTGCAACTGCCCCGGACTCTTTCTCAGAAACGGCATGTTCTCCTGCACCGCTGGTAAATACAGGATAATTGAAAGAAAAATTCTTATTAAAATGAACCCCCTCTTCACTCCATCTCTCTTCTTTCATAAAATCAACTCCTTCCCTGTAAAGCCTGTATTCACCTTTTTCACCTTCTGACCTGGATACCCTTACCAGTAACCGTTCATCCTCCGGATGTTCTTTCCATTCTCCGGCAGAGTCTTTCACACGCATATGGGTTATCATTCCGTCTCCGTTCAGATCGCTGTAGGGATGCCCGGTCTTATTTCCAAACCGGTCAGTGTAGCCGGAATTTGCATTTCCTTTACGTTCATATTTCAAAGGTGCAAAATATTGCGCCCGTGCATCGGGGTTCACATCAGGAAAAACGTAAAAAGTATGGCCGGAGAGTAGTTCACCGGACCCACCGGATTTGCCGGAATTCTCCAAAAGTTTTTCGGCAAATCTGAGAGCCAGCTCAGTACCTAAAAGATGATCCCCTTCGGTGCCACCTACAACGGCAATTGCAGGAACAGAGGACAAGTCTCCCGAACCAATGGAAAGCACCCATATATCCTTACCTCCTTGTGTCCGTACAAGGGATTCAAGTTTCGTGTATTCGGGATAACTCTCCGTAATTTTTACCATCCGTGTGGTTAACTGACCATGATCCGGATAATCATCCGGTTCCTCAGATGCAATAACAATAAAATGCGAGGAGAGCATTAATAATATCAGTGCCGGAATTGTGAGTCTGTTCATAGAAATAATATTATATGGGTTATCTGACAGGGGTTTCTGCTTTTCCTGAAAGAAAAAAGCGGAAAATAAATTCCGCTTAAATGTAATGTTTTTTTTAAAAAAACTAATTGTGCCGGGAAGTATTAACAGAATTGGGAGTTTATCCCAGGTAACTTTTAAGTAACTTACTTCTTGATGTGTGCCTTAAACGCCTTATTGCTTTTTCTTTTATCTGCCTTACCCTCTCCCGTGTCAGTCCGAATCTATCCCCAATCTCTTCCAGCGTCATGTCCTGTACACCTATGCCAAAAAAATACCTGACTATATCCCTCTCTCTCTCGGTAAGTGTGGCCAGCGAGCGTTCAATCTCCTTTCCGAGTGATTCATTAAGCAATGTCCTGTCCGCGTTGGGAGAATCATTATTTATAAGCACATCAAGCAAAGAATTCTCTTCTCCGTCTGAAAAGGGGGCATCGACTGAAACATGGCGGCCCGACACCCGCAGGGTATCACTTACCTTTTCCCTGGGAAGCTCAAGAATACTGGCAAGCTCATCAGGTGAAGGAGTACGCTCAAATTCCTGTTCAAACTTTGAAAAGGCTTTATTTATTTTGTTCAGCGAACCAACCTGGTTGAGCGGTAACCTCACGATCCTTGATTGCTCGGCAAGAGCCTGCAATATTGACTGCCTGATCCACCAAACCGCGTATGATATAAACTTAAAACCCCGGGTTTCATCAAATTTCTCAGCTGCTTTTATCAAACCCAGGTTACCTTCGTTTATCAGGTCAGGCAAACTAAGTCCCTGATTCTGATATTGCTTGGCAACAGAAACAACAAAACGCAGATTTGCCCTTGTTAGTTTTTCGAGAGCTTCCTTGTCGCCCTGCCTTATCCTTTGCGCAAGATCAACTTCTTCCTCAATGGTGATCAATTCTTCCCTGCCAATCTCCTGAAGATACTTATCAAGTGACGCACTTTCCCTGTTGGTAATTGATTTTGTGATCTTTAGCTGTCTCATTATCTCATATTAGAATAATAGCAAATGTAAGCTATTTAATAATTAATATCAACCAGGATGAACCATCAATTAATGAACGACAAAAAAGACTTGCTGTTGCAAGTCTTTTTTATAAGTGCCATATTATATTTTCAGATTAAAGACCAAATGCATAATAAGCTACAGTGCCATCAGGATAAATCCCCTCAACATAAACCCCGCCCCGGTAATCATCAAGGATTTTTCGAATATCAGATGGCTCATTCACAGGAGTATTGTTTATGGAGGTTATTATAAAGCCCTCTCTAATTCCTGCCGACATAAAGTTACCCGGTATAAGTTCGGTTATCTGGACACCTCCGGAAATATTCAGTTCATTCTTCAATTCATCCCCAACTTCACGCAATCTTGCACCCATATAGGCTTCCCGGGATGTTACAACATCCATCTGACCTTCAATGTTACGCAAGGTAGCGGTAATTTGTTGCGTTTTATTATCCCTTTTTATTAAAACATTAACTTTATCTTTGGGACGGTAGCGGCCGATCTGTTCCTGTAACTCCGCCACTGAAGATATTTCAGTATCATCTATGCGCAAAATAACATCACCTTCCTTTATACCGGCTTTCTCTGCTGCCCCTCCTTCAACTATGCCGGCCACATAAACTCCTTCAATACGGTCCAGGTCCTCTTCACGTGCCAGTTCTGAGTTAATATCTCGTATCTGGACACCAAGCACCGCTCTCTGTACCTCACCAAACTCAAGCATATCTTCAACAACCTTTTTGACAATACTAACCGGGACGGCAAAGGAATTTCCGGAATATGCAGCCGTGGGAGATATGATAAGCGTAGGAATGCCTACAAGTTCACCCCTAAGGTTTACAAGGGCACCGCCACTGTTTCCGCGGTTAACCGCAGCATCGGTCTGGATAAATGATTCAATGGCAAGGTCAAGTTCACGGAATACACCCAGTCCCCGCCCCTTTGCACTTACAATCCCGGCAGTGACGGTTGATGTAAGATTAAGAGGGTTACCCACTGCAAGTACCCACTGCCCCACTCTTAATTCATCGGAATCACCAAACTCTATATAAGGCAATCCCTTTTCCTCAATCTTTAAAAGTGCAATGTCGGTAGTGGGATCAGTGCCTATTATCTCAGCTTCAAAAGAGCGTCTGTCATTTAGTGTAACCTCAATAGCCGAGGCATTTGCGACAACATGATTATTGGTAACGATATAACCATCTTCAGAAATAATTACGCCGGAGCCGATCCCCTGAACAGGTTCAGGCTGATTATCCTGCGGTCCAAAGAAAAAATCATAGAAAGGATCACGGCTTCTTCGTTGCTGCTGCTGTCTCATTGTGGTAGTTGTAACATGGACCACCCCATGAACAGTTCTTTCCGCAGCATAGGTAAAATCAAACTTATCTGCCTCAAAATCATCCGGAAGACTTGTAAACCAGGCGGGATGGTCTTCCCTGTAGGTTTTCTCATCAACTGCAGGTCCCGCTATTTTCACATAAGAATAAACAGAAACCAGTCCGCCAATCAGGGCAACAATAAAATAGACAATAATATTCTTAAATTTCATAACTTATATTTTTTAAAATGTTATTTTGATGGCATATTTAATAAAATTCCGTATGCCGTATTACTGTTTTTTTCCGTTTTTTATTTATTTGCACTTCATAATTCAGCAAAAATAGTGCCTTTAAAAGATATCATGCCATACCTTCGGGTTAAATAACTTTAAAAAACATAAAAAACTGCTTAATTCAGTATCAGAGCACACTAATTATCTAAACAAAACGTAGATTACAAAGTTCTATCGGACGGTAATATAATTTCATGTAACATAAATACAAACCAATGCAGCTTAAATTCTATAAATACCATGGTAACGGAAATGATTTTATTATTATTGACAACCGACAGAATACATTTCCTGCTAATAACCATGCCCTGATTAAATATCTCTGTAACAGAAATTTTGGTATCGGAGCAGACGGATTGATGCTCATGGAAGAAACTCCCGGAATGGACTTTCACATGCATTATTATAATTCCGACGGCAGGGAAGGCACCATGTGCGGTAACGGGGGGCGTTGTATGATCCACTTTGCTGCAAAAATCGGATTGATTGACAAAACTGCCATTTTTTCAGGAATTGACGGGCATCATCA
Source organism: Bacteroidales bacterium (assembly GCA_046483315.1). Lineage (GTDB taxonomy): Bacteria > Bacteroidota > Bacteroidia > Bacteroidales > PUMT01 > PXAP01. The sequence goes on from JAWODJ010000081.1 coordinate 39,692, forward strand.
GGGCAGGATTGATAAGAACGGACTTGTTCATCTTAAAATGCAGGATGTCAACAAGGTTAAAAAAGATGGAAACGCATATATTATTAATACAGGTTCACCCCATTACATAATTTTTACGGATAATATATCCGGACTCGATGTAATAAATGCCGGAAGAAAGATAAGATATGATGAAAAATACGGGAATGAAGGCATTAATGTGAATTTTGTCCAGACAGAAAATGAAAGGATCAGGATAAGGACATATGAAAGAGGTGTTGAGAACGAAACACTTGCCTGTGGCACCGGTTCAGTAGCTGCTGCAATTGGTACGGTACTTAAAGAAAACAGAAACATCAGCAGGGTTATTGTAGAAACCCTTGGCGGAATCCTGGAGGTAAATTTCAGAAGAAAAAATAAAGAACACTTTAGTGACATATGGCTTTCAGGTCCCGCCAAAATGGTTTTCGAGGGTAATGCAGATATTGACATACCGGATAAATGATGTAACAAAGATCCGTTCCCGGCTTTATTCCGGAACCATGGCGGTTATCCTGCTGTACTTACCATTACAAAAGCCCCCCAATAGAAAGGGGAAGGGAAATTCTGCTTAACATGGAGCTGGGCTGTTCTGAATGCCATGTTTTTATCACCATAATCCAGCCAGTTCCGGTAAAACTCAGTCATCAACATCTGAGTTATCTCATCGCTAACCTGCCATAAGCTGATTACTACGGTCTTTGCACCGGCTATCTGAAATGCCCGTTGCAGTCCGTAAACACCCTCACCATTAATTATCTCTCCCAGGCCGGTTTCACATGCACTAAGTACAACGAGACTGGTTGAGCTGAGGTTCAAAAGCATAGCCTCGTATGCATTCAGTATGCCATCATCACCATCTGCAATGCCTGTACCTATTTGCTGAATGGTATTGTCAGCACCGGCAAGCATTAATCCGCTCCTCAGGAGAGGATTTTCCACAGCCTTCTCCGGTTCTATGCCAAATACCTTTTCATCAGCACCCGCATCCGTATCATCCAGGAAGAAACCATGAGTCGCTACATGCAGTATATCAGGATCTGCAAGTCCCTTAACCGTCGATTCAGTTGCAAGATCATCAAGATAAACCGAAGTCTTCCAGCCCACTGAGCCAAAAATATTGTCTATTATGTTCACCTCTTCCCTGGTGCCCGGAAGCTCCGGCAGAGGCATACTTGTCACCTTATCCCAGTCAACGCCAAGCGAATAGTTCGGATCACCTATAAGTACTGCATCTCCCTCCTTAATTCCGGCGGAACTTTTTCCACGTATACCTTCAGCCAGGATCCTGGTATTTGGAACATAATATATCCTCTTTTGCTCTATCAGGTAATTGCCTTCGGGGTCGCTGAGTGTCTGAAGATTGATCTGGTTAAAAACGCCGTCAAGTGAAAGATAAAGATCATCATATCTTTCAGTAAGCAATGACATATCACCCCAGTACACCCGGTAAAGGTCATCATTCTCCATGGCCCTTTCCATGATCCTGCGGTACTCTGCAGCGTAAACAGTTTCCATATCATTCCCGTTACCAAAAATTTTCATTTTTGGAAAATTATCACTGCCGTCAACAATGAGGGCAGCATAATTCACTGTCGTATCAGGCAGCAAATAATTATATTTTCTGAATCGGATGATCTCAACAGCTGCTTCATTTTCATTCAGAAATGAAGATATATCAGTATAATATACCTTTTCACGTGCATAACCTTTCCCGAAAGCTTTGGAAATTCTTGAAAGTTCCCTCTCTTTGCGGTTGGCTTCATTTTCAAGCGAATCAACATTTACTTTTTCCTTTTCCAGTTCGTCACGGGGCACGGTGTACAGATATGAAAGATACTCCTTTATATCAAGCCAGTCCCTGAATTTTTCAGTCAATCCGGTGTCACCACTTTGAAGAATCTGATTCCTGACCCTGGTTGTTTCACTGAGCAATAATGCCTTAACGGCAATATGATAATTATACATGTCCCCTGTTATTCCTCCGACATGTTCCTCTGCTTCCAGTACAAATGAGTTGAACCGGATAAATTTTGGCTGTATCCGCGCCCAGAAACGGGATTTTTCTGTTTCGCTCATCGCAGGAAAGTGCGTGTCGATCTGATATAAATATTTATCCAGAACCTCCTTGTAAAGGCTGTATGCATCATGATAATCTTCATCCTGCCATTTCAACACTGCCATACGCTCAAGAGAGCTTATGTAATTGGGATGATGGCTGTCAAGCAATTCACTTTCAGTGCTTATAGCCTCTTCAAGCAAAGGAAGTGCAGCCTCAGTATTGCCTGTGATCATGTAAAAACTTGCCAGTTCGGACGCTGTTGCTGCATAATGTGGATTTTCCCTGCCAAAACGGCGCCGATATATATCAAGGGCATCCTGAAGGCTTTCCTCAACCTTGTCCAGCTGACCGGTAGCCTGATACAGGGATGAAATATTTCTCAGCATAACAGCAAAATCCGGATGTCCTGAACCCAGCCTGCGCCTTTTTACCGATATGGCCTCGAGGTAAATTTTCTCAGCCTCATCATACTCCTCAAGCAACTGGTAAAGAAGGGCAAGGTTGACTTTCATTCTGATGAAATTTGCTGATCTGTCACCCAACTGCTCTGAAGCAATTTCAACGGCTTCGGTAAGCAACCCTTCTGCCTCCCCATAGCGGCCAGTTACCTGGTAAAAAATTGCCTGGTTATTAAGAACAATGGAATAGGGAACCGAATTATATCCCTGGTATTCACCAATATTTTCAACTGCCCTCTCAAACATATCCTGAGCCTCAGTATACCGGCCCATATCCTTATAAAGGACGGCCAGGTTATTATAGGAAGATCCCAGGGTGCTATCATTCCGCACCACTGAACGGCGCAACTCCATAGCTTCCGTTGTATTTTCTTCAGCCTGGGTATAACGTCCTGTTGCATGGTAAAGGAGTCCGAGATTACTGATTACACTGGCAGCCTCTTTTGAATTATCCATACTATTTAATCTGTATATCTCAAGTGCAGCGGTAAAAGCAATTTCGGCAGATCTGAAGCGCCCCGATGCATAAAGCATTTCTCCTGTCTGATTAAGGTCACCGGCTTTATCAAGGGGTGATCTGTCCCTGTAACTTTCGGGAGAAAGAATATACAGTAAGCCTCGCTCCAGCTTCCTGTACCTCTCTTCCGACTCAAACATACCGGAATTATCACTGAAGGATACGGCATAATTAAACTCGGTCTGATCGTATTCTTCCTGAGATTTTCTTAATCTTTCAACGGCCTCGTTTTTCAGCATGTCGACTGCCTTATCCTTACCGGCATCAATAAGATGGCGCAGTATCTGTGCATCGGTCACAGTTCCGCTGACTGCCCAGAAAATTATTAATGGAAGTACTCTTACCAACGGATTATTTATACAGTAATACTTAATGACCAATAAAAAAACCATTTTTTTGTATACCTTTCCGTTTGCTGATATCCCTGAGTTGCTCATACCCGGTTTTTATTATTAATTTATATGATATTAACTTTACAGTAATCCTGAAATTTCCAAAAATAAATGCCTGAAACCCCATCAGACTTCATCAGACAAGATAA
>JAWODJ010000009.1:0-8002 GCA_046483315.1 Bacteroidales bacterium
AAATATCTCTTCCACCCTGGAGCATACCGACAAAAGCAGTCCCGCATCCTTATCCCCTACCACCTCAAGTCTCTCCATGACCCGGCAGTAAAAAGCACTCTTGTCATCAAAACCAAGCCTCCGGAGCAATCCTTCAACCATAATGCGAAGATGCTTGTATTTTCCCCTGGCAGGTACTTTCGTAGTCGGCGTTTCGGCCGGCACTGATGAGATAATGTCAAATCTTGCCAGTTCCCAGGCATAGAGCATAACGGACTGCGAGAGGTTGAGAGAGGGATATTTTCCATGCATCGGTATTCGGGAAAATATATTGCATAATTTAAGCTCTTCATTGGTAAGGCCGGACTCCTCACGTCCGAAAACAAGGGCCACATTATTAAGCATTCCGGATTTCCCGGAGATAAGGCCGGGTATTTCGCTGCAAAGATAATGATCGGAATGGACACGGCGCTTCTTTGCTGTAGTGCCTATTACCATGTCCATGCCGGAAACCGCCTCGCTCAGCGTGTCATATTTCACAATACTATCGAGTATATCGGCCGATCCGTGTGCAAGCCATCGGGCTTCAGGTAAAAGGTGAACATCAGAGTTTACAACCATAAGCCTGTTGAAGCCCATTGTTTTTAGTGCCCTTGCACTGGCACCCACGTTTCCCGGTACAGCGGGCTCAACAAGTATAAATGTAAATTCCATGATTCAGAAATCAATCGAAGCCCTGAAGGTGTTTACTCCGGTATCCGGCTTACGCCCTTCAAAGAGATACCGGGAATCTCCTTCCCGGTTTTTGGTAAGCCTGACCTTTTCCCCCGGCATGGTCTCCTTCATCATATTCAGCGAAAGTTTAACAGGATAATTATTTCTGTGGAATTCCAACGGAAAAGTTTCCATCATCCAGTCCACATACCTCGTGGTCGTCACATGTCCGTTCACATCAATATCATAGTAACCGGACTGTATGTCGGTACTTTCGCCGTCATTTACCGGAAACAGTTTTGCCGGAGGTTCGGCAATGGCATGCCTGTTTTTCAGATGTACAAAGTACTCTGCATGGATACCGTCTATCTTACTCAGCTTTTTTGTCCCCAAATCAACTGCAAGCCAGCCCGAAGTGGCCCTCCCTGTAATTTCACGCTTCTCATCTCGCAAAACGAAATCCCTCAGATAGAGTATCCTTTCAACATTTTTAGGCCATGTTTCAACTTCCGCTTTTTCATACCATTTCAACGGCCTGTATAACTCAAGTGTCATCCTGCTAAGCACCCAGAAAAGATTCTGCTGCCTTATCCCGCCATATCCGAAACCAAGACTGTCGGCCGAGTTTATGGCGGACTGGATAAGGAAATTGACAGCAGCACTGAGACGCAGCCGTGCGAACATATCGGTATCGGCCGAGGTGACCTTAAACCCTGAGTATGTGATGAGATTGCTTTCTTTCAGTTCACTCATTAATTATTTTTGTTTACGGTCAGCTTGCATACCTTGGGCATTAATTGTATTTTACTGCCATATATAAAATATAAAGATAATAATTCAAAATTAAGGGTAATTTCCTTTCAGGGGAAAATATACCTTTGTACATACTATAATTATATAATAAAATGAAAATCAGAACTCTTATCGTAGCCGCATTGCTGCTTGTAACAGCTGCCGGCACATCATTTTCACAGGAAACAGATGTGATCTATCTTTCAGGAAAAGGATATGACAGTGCGGTGGAATGGGAATTTCTCTGCACAAAAGGGCGCCGCAGCGGAGAATGGACCACCATTCCCGTTCCGTCTAACTGGGAACTGCAAGGCTTCGGTAATTATAATTACGGACACGACTGGCCCAAGCATGACGAGGAGGGCCTTTACCGTTACAGGTTTGTGGTGCCGGCAAACTGGAAAGAGAAGAATGTGGAGATTGTGTTCGAGGGATCAATGACCGATACGGAAGTCATGATAAATGGTAAACTTGCCGGAAAGCCCTTCCAGGGCGGTTTCTACAGGTTCAGCTATAATATATCCCGGCTGCTTGAATTCGGCGGGGAGAACCTCCTTGAAGCAAAGGTGAAAAAGGTTTCGGCCAATGAGTCTGTTGAACAGGCCGAAAGGCAGGGCGATTACTGGGTTTTCGGGGGCATATACAGACCTGTATACCTAAACGCCTATCCTTCAGAATATATTTCCCATTCTGCCATAGATGCAAAGGCTGACGGATCTTTCCTTGTAAATGTCTATCCTGAAAATATCAGAGGAAACACCCGGGTTGAAGCACAGATAATGACCCTTGACGGGGGGAAGATCGGAGAGCCGTTCTCGGCAGATATCTCACCCCTCCAGGAGATGATAACACTGACTTCACAAATTGAAAATATTAAAACCTGGAGCCCTGAATTTCCCAATCTTTACAAGGTCGAACTCAGGCTCAGTAATCGTGACGGAAATATTCATGTAACAACCGAAAGATTTGGTTTCCGAACAATAGAGGTAATAGAAGGAAACGGGATCTTCGTAAATGGCGAGAAGATAAAATTCCGCGGGGTGAACCGGCACAGCTTCTGGCCCGAATCGGGCAGAGCCCTCAGCAAAAAGCTGAATATTAACGATATAAACCTGATGAAAGACATGAACATGAACGCTGTGCGCATGTCACACTATCCTCCGGACAGAAATTTTATTGAAGCTTGCGACTCACTGGGACTGTTTGTTATTAATGAGCTTGCCGGATGGCAGTATCCTCCCTATGACACTGAAGTGGGCAAAGTGCTCGTGAAAACCCTGGTTAAAAGGGATGTAAACAGCCCTTCAGTAGTCCTGTGGTCCAACGGCAATGAAGGCGGCGGAAACCATGAGCTGGATGATGAATTTGCAAAATATGATCCGCAGGCCAGGCCGGTGTTTCATCCTTACAAATTGTTCAGGGGACTGGATACGCAGCATTACAAACCCTGGAATTACGGCACGGGCGAACTGTTTACAGGAAGGGATATCTTCTTTCCCACGGAGTTCCTGCACGGACTTTATGACGGGGGACATGGTGCGGGACTGGAGGATTTCTGGACGATCATGTGGGATCATCCCCTCAATGCAGGAGGCTTCCTGTGGGTATTTTGTGATGAAGGTGTGGTTCGTACCGATATGAATGGCCGGATAGATACTGACGGCGACCACGCACCTGACGGCATTCTCGGCCCTTATCGTGAAAAAGAGGGCAGCTACTTTGCAATTAAGGAGATATGGTCACCGGTACATATACCAATGAAATTCATCGTACCGGGTTTCGACGGCAGGATCAGGGTGGAAAACAGGTTTACCTATACCGGGTTTGACCGGTGCAGCTTCAACCTGGGACTTGCCGATCTTCCCGGACCGTTCGCGTCCGACAGGGAACCGGTTATCCTTCACTCATACACCCCTGATGTACCCCCTCTCAAACCGGGAGAACATGGTGATATTGATCTTAAACTGCCTGATAACTGGCAGGAAAGAGACCTTATAATACTGACGGCAAACGATCCCCATGGCAGGGAAATATTCACATGGACATGGCCTGTACCCTCTGCATCGTCAATGGTTGAAAAGATTATGGCTGCATCCGCCTTATCCGGATCTGAGGTAACCGTAAACGAAGACAATGATTTACTTCATGTTACCAGCGGTAAAACAAGAGTCACCTTCAGCAAAACAAACGGCATGCTGACCGGGGTATTGTACGACGGAAAGCCGTTATCCCTTGGCGAGGGACCTCAGCTTACCGGTGTAGATGAAAAGTTTGAAGAGTTGGTGCATTACAGTGACGGGAACAACTATGTGATTGAAGCACGCCATTCCGACGGACAGGTGTTTTTCCCGCGCTGGATAATGCACCCAAACGGCTGGCTGGAGCTTAACGCAGAATTCAGGATAAATGGTACATTTGATCATCTGGGTATCAATTTCAGCTATCCTGAAGAGAAAGTAACAGGCATGAAATGGATGGGCAGGGGGCCCTACAGGGTTTGGAAGAACAGGCTTCGCGGACAACAGTTCGGGGTGTGGCATAAGGACTATAATAATACAGTGACCGGAGAGTCATGGGTTTATCCTGAATTTAAGGGTTTCCATGCAGAAATGTACTGGGTGGTGGTTGAAACTACAGAAGTCCCTTTTACGGTAGCCACCGCCTCGAACGATCTGTTTTTAAGGATGCTTACACCTGAAGAACCCGGGGGCGCAAATCAGGATCACACCTCCCCTCCATTCCCGGGCGGTGATATATCTTTTCTTTACGGAATAAGTCCCACAGGCACCAAATTTCATTCGCCTGAACGTCTCGGACCTCAAAGTCAGAGGATCAGGCAGTGGTGGTCACACAGGCCAAACCAGAAGATTAACATCTTCTTCAGGTTCGGGGAATAATTATCCAAGTATCACGCTCCTTTTGGTGGATATGGACTCGTATACTGCGTCAACAACAATCATATCCTTCATGCCTTCTTCACCGGGCACGCGAACGGGGCGGCCCGCCATCATATTTTCCGCATCCTCGTCCATCTGCGTGGCCTGCTGGTTTATTTCGGGAAAATTCAGCTCTCCGCGGCTTGTCCTTCCGGAGATACCACTGTAGGCTGAAAACGGACGAAGTTCAAACCATCCCTTTTCAGCAAAAGCATAAAGGTGATTGAAGCTGGCATGAAAGCCGGTATCAAGGCTTGCTATCGTACCTCCGGGAAATTCAAGTTGAAAGGTTGTGGTTTCGTCAACACCCTCGAAATGGCCGGGACGGGTAACAAAAGTCTGTGCCGAAACCAGCAGCGGCTCTTCTCCGGTTACATACCTGGCAGCCTGCAGCGGATACACCCCCATATCCATCATAGCCCCTCCGCCCATATCCTTCTCCCACTTCCAGTGGTTGAAATTGGTATTCCTGTAAGCGGCACCGCAGGAAATATGCAACACATTTCCGAACACCTTTTCCTGGCCTAGACGCATTATCTCCTGTGTATAAGGCTCATAATGCATACGATAGCCTATGGAAAGGCCTACACCATTGGCTTTGCAGGCATCTATCATTTCCCTGCACTCATCGGCATTCAGGGCCATAGGCTTTTCGCATATCACATGCTTACCGGCATTTGCTGCACGTATGGTAAACTCCTTGTGCATGGAGTTGGGCAGGACAACATACACAATATCAATATCCCTGTTTGAAGCTATCTCATCAAAATTCTCATAGTTATAAATATTCTTTTTGGGGATATCGTACTTTTCCGACCAGGTTTTTTCATTGTCCATCGTCCCGGTCACAATACCTGCCAGGTAAGCTGTCTTTGTTTCCTGCAGTGCCGGGGCAAGCAACTGTGAACTGTAATAACCCAGTCCGACCAGGGCAATCCCTGCCCTTTTTTGTTTCCCCGTAAGGATGCCCGGGTAAGGATACCCGGCAGTTGATGAATTTGTTTGGGATATTGCCTGAAGTCCGGGTGCTGCAAAAGCTCCGGCAACTCCAAGAGCTGAAACCTTAAGAAAATCCCTTCTGCCTGTGTTTTTGTTTTTCAGGTTTTTCATCGTATTCTGGTTTTGGTTACTTAAATATATCTCATTTCACATGTAACAGCTTCCTGCCCTCATATTCCCACCAGTCATCCCTGGCTTTGATCTCAATCATATAGACACCGGGTTCTTTAACAATAGCCGGTTCAGCAACCCATATATGTTCGGAAACATGCGCACGGCCAAGGTTTCTCCAGGGCACTTCACCAAAGAGGCTTTCTCTTTCCATGACAGCCAGCCTTACCTGATCGGTTTGGCGGGCTCTTTCCATCGGGATCCACTCACCGTCATCACCAATTCTTATTTTTACGTCGGCCGAGGGGAGGGCATTGAAGATATTTGCAGCTACTCTCATTACCGAAAGGGTATCGGAATAAACATAATCGGGTGCATCTATAAACATCTGGAAACCTTCAGGCCTGCGTGATGCCCGCCAGCTCAACTTCCAGTCATCTCCATCAATATGAAGAAAGGCATATGAGGTAGGTGTGCCGTCAGACATCATTGCATGAGGGATCGCATATTCATCAGGGGCACCCGTCCACCATGCACCGCAAATTGCACCGATACTTATCATATGATGAGGATAAGGGCCCGGAAATCCCTCTTCCCTGCCGATAAAATGATGATAGTGCCTGTGGGAATGAGCAACAAGAGAAACGCTGTTGGGATGGCCGGCTATAATCTCATAGAAGGTCTTTTTTTCATCTTCATCCTGCCATTCGGTTAATCCTGTCCATGGAATATGTGTCATAATAACAAGCAACTGGTCATTATCAAGCCGGGATATCTCATTCCTGACAAACTCCAGCTGATCCTCACCAAGTCCCGTCCTGTAGTATCTGCTGTTTTCTTCTACTATCCATCTTATATTATCCAGAACAATGAAATGGGCCGGGCCGTAGCTGAAGGAATAGTATGAAGGTCCGAAAGTCCTGTACCATGCACCGCGTGCGTCAATATTGTTATTTGCGGAAAAATCGATATCATGGTTGCCGGGAATATAATGCCACGGTATGCCTAATGTTGATATACTGCCGGTAAGCAGGTCAAACAGGTTCAGATCGTCAAAAACAATATCGCCGAGTGTTACACCAAAGGCTGCATCAATTCCCTTAAGACCGGCAAGAGCGTCATTTGACAGGTAATAAATTTCCTGTTCGTTTCTGGGCTGGGTATCACCAAAAACCAGTACATCGAATGTATCAGGTTCATCAGAAGGATAGAGCGGAAAATTTACCTGTGCGGGAAGGGGCCCTGTAGGGGCAAGCCCTTCAAAATTACTTCCTGTTGCCCCACTGAGGCTGTGAATATGATAGAACCTGTGCAACTGGTTATCGTCAACAGGAACCATCCAGTCACGGGGCTTGATAACAAATATGGCCGAATTATCCCTGAGAGGAAGCTCATATACACCACCCACGTCAGTAACAACGACTTCACGGCCATTGGAAACGGCAATGCCCTGAATCGGCATATCATCTCCCTTATCGTAGGTTCCGCTGCCGGTCTTATCATGGAAAACAATCCCGGTTACGGTAGTTGCAGATTGAGCAAACAGGTGGATATTCGCCAATGGACCTGTTGTTTGCAGCAAAAAAGCCGCCAGGATCATTATTGCTGAATTTTTCATAATCATCATTATTTTAATATACCGGATATTTTTCTAAGGTCAGATACTTAACACTGGTTATAATCTTAACGGTAACCGGTAAGTTGAAATATATTAACTTCGTATTTAATCGTATATTGCTAAATACAACGAGACTGCTATATTTAGCGTTATTATAAAAGTAATATTTTAACTGATGAAAAACAAAATATCTTTATTAAAGTACAGCGTTACAGTATGCATTATACTGATGCTTTCTACTGCTGCCTGTGACATTAAACGCTCCGACCACCAGAAAGGGCTTGATGAGATGGACATGGGCAACCTGGAAAATGCAATTGAATTGTTTACCAGCAGTATAGAGAAAGAAAAAGAACTTGTCTCTGCCTATAACCACCGGGGTTTGTCATACCTGTACCTTGGAGATTTTGACCGGTCAATTTCCGATTTCAGCAAAGCTCTGGAACTGGAAGAGGATGCTGTTATTTACTATAACAGGGCACTGGCATACAAGGAAACAGGCAGTACCGGTAATGCTTTTGCAGATCTGGTAATGTCAGGAAAACTGAACGAGACGGACATGGAGCTTTTAATAAGCACCGGAGATGCCATGTTTGAACTGGGCTATTTTACTGAAGCTGAAAATATATTTACCAGGGCAATTAATGTTGATCCAGTGAGTACAGATGCCTATAATGGCAGGGGAAATGCCAGGATGGAACTGGGAGATACCGAAGGTGCCGAAAATGACTGGAACAGGGCCATTGAAATATCAACATCAACCAGTAATACAGAATGACATCTTAACGGCAGTTTGATGCAAAGCCTGAAACTGTTCGTTTAAACCAAAGGAGATGTTATATATATGTCTGAT
>JAWODJ010000014.1:0-11147 GCA_046483315.1 Bacteroidales bacterium
TTTATAGCGGAATTCCATTTTGGAAGGGTCGAGAAAACTCAGGGCGGTGTTCCAGCAGGATGACGGACAGTCCGAGACCTGGCTGCCCACCTGGTCGAATCCCGCTACCCTGGGTGAGGTGGCCTTTCTGTTCGCCGAGGGCCGCAGCAGCCTGGGCAGAAGATGACCGAAACCGATAAAAAACTTGCTATCTCCTCATATTTCATTCCTTCGTAACGACTCATGCGAAATATACGGCTGCACCTCTCAGGCAGCTCCGAGAGAGTTACATTAATCATTTCACTCAATTCTGATAACTCCATTTCAGTGCTTTCAAATCCGGTATTTTCTTTTTCCCGCTCAAGCACCCTGTCAGCATATCTCCTTCTCACGGCAAGTGAATCAAGATATTTGAGAGAGTTGTTCCTGACAGACCTGTACAAGTAGGATCTGACTGAAAAACGGATATCTGTTTTCTTCCTGTTTTTCCAGTAATTATAAAACAACTCCTGTACGATCTCCTCGGAAGCATCCCTGTCTTTTAAAAAACCATACGCATAATTCACCAGCTCAGCATAGTACATCCTGAAAAGCTTCTCAAACGCAGAAATATCATCATTCCTGGTCGCTCTCTGAAATTTTATATCCTTAAATGCCATATCAGAAACACCTTATGGCAAAGATACTAATAATACCTTCTCTTACCAGTCCAGTCTCCGGTTTAACTTCCTAATTGCCCGTTCTGTAGACTTTTCAGGTACTATATAATTATATACGCCCCAGTAATCATCTTCAAAATATACCGGAACCTGATCGGCAAGAACAGTAGCCGGCCTGAACGATTCCCGTACTTTAAACCTGGCAACATCAACATTACTGCGACCGGTTATTGCCATCTCCGACATAATGGTGTATCCCGTCCGGAAAATCTTTCTGCGCCAATCTGCAAAAAATTCCAGCTCATATCGCATGTAGTCAATATTGTACCTGCCATTAACATTTTTATACCTTACCAGATATCTTGTGCTTACCGGTTCAAACCTCAATCGTGCAGGTTTTTTTAGTACAAAACTCTGTGAAGCTTTACTTCTGTCACTCAGATCAAGGCTGAACTCAGCCATTGTAATTGCAAGCCTGTCGACCGATATATAAAGCTTACCATAATAAAGGGGATAGCTGATCACCACCCGTGGCCTGAAATCAATTACATAATTTGAGATATCATCTATTCTGACTATATCAACCAGTTCAAAGCTGAAAAAACTGAGGCTTTCATCAGGAAAAAGTAACCCGGGATTTTTCACCACATCCAGAAGCATTGATATATGCGGCCCACCCTGCAACTTTACAAGAAGGGTATCCGCCTTTTTTACATTACCGCTCTTTCTGCCCCGTATTATTCTGAACATGTCACTGTCTCTTTCTGACCTGTAAGGAGCCTGGTAGATATCAACCACTGCCTCGGAAATTGAGATATAATCATTACGCTGCCTTATGGTTTCACGGTAAAAACCGGTTAGCCTGTTAGGTTTTGCGGGATAATTCCCGACTGTCTTATTTAAGGCTTGATAAACAATTGCCCGCGCATCGGCAGGTTTTATAACTACCTCATCAAGAACAACCGGGTAAGGCTCAATCAGAAAATCTCGGGTACCGGCAATAATATCACTGACATTAAAATCCGTCCTCCTGTAACCTATATGAGACACGCTTATATCCGTAATCCCAGGCAAATCAGGAATTTTCAGGATAAACTCCCCATCAGCGTTCGATACGGTTCCAATATGACTGTTTTGAACAGAGATGCTCGCAAAGGCAATATTTTCACCTGTGTCAGCGTCCTTCACCACGCCCGATACTGTCATATGACCGTGCTGATAAGTCCCTGCAGCCGGCAATGTGTAAATCAGAAGCAGACACCAGCACAATAAAGCCCTTACCATAAATTCCGGTTTCCTGATCAAAATTTCTATATTCCTGTTATAATTATGTTTTCAGTTATTAGACCGCCAGATTAACCATATACCCTATGCCTGAAATCACTTTTAACCATTATTTATGTCAAAAAGATTATTGCAGCAGGCTCAGAAAGAAACAGAAACCGAATTTCGAAGGTGGATACAAGGGTAAGCTGAACCGGTGAAAAAAGACTATTCAATGATCACCGAGGGCAGGTTATTAAGATAATCATCCGATACGGAGGCACCCAGGCCTGTTCCTCCCGGCATACGTACCAGTCCCCCCGCCCCATAGACAATACCGCCATTCACAGGATCTTCTTCCATCATCATTGGAGAATCAAAATCGCTGAATACAATATGATCATTAGTGAGCGATAGATGAGCAGACGCTGTAAAGGCAATCCTTGATTCCAGGAACCCTCCGACCATCATTTTGATACCGGCTGTTTCGGCAATCAGTGCAATCTTACAGGCCTTGAATAAACCGGATGATTTACCAAGCTTGATATTAATATAATCACATGCATCCAGTCTGATAAGGCGTGCAGCATCGTGATGATCCAGGCATGACTCATCAGCCATGACCGGTATGGGACTGGCTTTCCTTACCCGGGGCAAAGACATAAAGTCCCACCTTGGTATTGGTTCCTCACAGTACTGAATATTACAGTCCGCCAGGTCATTCAGAATCTCTATAGCCGTTACCTTATCCCATCCCTGGTTGGCATCAAGCCTCAGAGGTATTTCATTCCCCGTGGCCTCTCTTATCTGCCTGATCCTGTCCACATCATCTTTTCTGTTACTTCCCAGCTTAACTTTAATAAAATGGAAACCCTTTTCTTTAATATCAAGGGCATCGGATGCCATCTTACCGGCCTCGTTAAGTGAAACGGTATAATCTGTATAAAGTTCTTTGTTATTCTTTCCTCCCAGAAACTGAAATAATGGCATCCCGGCATTTTGTGATGCAATGTCATGCAAAGCTATATCAAAGGCACTCTTTATGCTGGTATTTCCAAAAATAAGAGAGTCCATCAGGACGGAACAATGTTCAATATCAGCAGGGTTTTTGCCTGTAAGGGCCCTGGCAAGATATTGCCCTACCGCGAAGGCAGTGTCAGTGCTTTCGCCGTTAATTGTAAGCGACGGACTGCATTCTCCGAAGCCTGTAAGACTGTTATCGGTAATTATTTTCAGAATAATATTATCTGCATGAGTTATTGACTCAAGAGAAATATTAAAAGGCTCTTTAAGCTTTATACGGGTCCTGTAAATCTCAATTTTCTTTATCCTCATCTGATAATGTGTATTTTCTTTAAACCTGTTTGATTTAATATATTTTCTGCGCTCATCTGAAAATATTAACAAAAAAATGATCGGTAACCCCAAAAGGGTTTTTTGATATTTTATAAATTCAGTAACTTGTAAAACTTTAAATTAAGAAAAAATTTAATACTTTGTAGATTTATTTCCAAAATATAGCCAGTATGCTATCAACCAATTATAAATTAAATATATTTACAAAAGTGTCTATATAGATTATCCGCTTCAACAAACAGTTTCTTCAACAATAAAAAAATTAAATCATGCAAAAATCCAGAAGAAAATTTGTAAAAACCATGGCTGCCGGCACAGCCGGGCTCACTGTCGGGGGACTGGGATTCAGTGCAAAATCATATGGGAACATAATCGGTTCAAATGACCGGGTAAATATTGGAATCGTTGGGTTCTCAGACCGCACAAGATCATCACTCATCGGAGCCCTTCTCAGCCAGTCCGCCGACATGAATTTTGCCATTACAGCCGTCTCAGACATATGGAACAGAAGGCGTAATGAGGCAAAGGATTTTCTGGCCCGGAGAAACGTCAGCGTTGACCTTTTCAAAAATAACGAAGAGTTGTACGAAAACAGCAATGTGGATGCCGTTATTATTGCTACGGCGGACTTTCAGCATGCCCTTCATACCATTGAAGCAGTGGAAGCCGGAAAAGATGTCTATGTTGAAAAACCCTTTGCCGAAACTATGGAAGATAACCGCAAAGCGCGGAAAGCAGTGGAGCGGACCGGCAAGATCGTAACCATAGGATCACAAAGAAGAAGCGGTGCCAACTATCATGCAGCCAACAAATTTATCAGGTCGGGAGAGTTTGGTGATATAGTGATGGTAGAGATGACCTGGAATGTCAACCAGCCGGGGCGGTGGAGAAGACCTGCACTGGTAGCCGATATAAGGGAGCAGGACACGGACTGGCAACGATACCTTATGAACCGGCCATGGGAACCTTGGGATCCCAGGAAATACCTGGAGTATCGCCTCTTCTGGCCATATTCTTCGGGCATTCCCGGACAATGGATGGCGCACCAGATAGATACGGTACACTGGTTCAGCGGTTATGACTACCCCAGGAGCGTAGCTGCCAACGGCGGCATATACCTGTGGAAAGACGGCAGGGAAAACTATGATACCATGACAGCAGTATTTGATTACGGTCCGAAAGATGACCCGGCCAAAGGATTCCAGGTGGTTTATTCATCACGTTTCACCAATTCGGCAGGCGGAGTGAAGGAGCTTTATTATTCGAACGGCGGCACACTTAACCTCGACACCAACAAGATCACACCGCAGGGCGGCCTCAGGGAAAACCATGCCGGAGCAATGAACATGGAGCCCAACCTGTTACCGGAGATGGACCTGCCTGCCGTGGCATCGGTTACCTCTGCAGATACGGGATCGGACAATATGACTGTTAACCATATGAGAAACTGGATGGAATGTATAAGAAGCAGGAAGCAGCCCAACGCACCCGTTAAGGCCGGATACAACCATTCGGTGGCAAATATTATGGTTACCGCGGCATTACGTACCGGACAGTTCGTAACTTTTGACGACGAAAGGCAGGAAGTGATGGCTGGCGGAAAAGTTTTCAGGTATTGATCAGCCGTAATGTTATAACGCAAATCCCGCAAAAGCAGCCTTTATGAATTCAGCACAATTCAAACAGCAAAGATCAGAAGTGATATTTGCCATCCTTATCTTTACCGCAATTTTTGCCAACTCCTGTTCTGCTGAAGACAACCATAGTGAAAACAATGTGAAAATTTACGGAAACAACGGGGGCCGGCACAAGACCACACGCGATGCCATTGAGAATTTTGTAAAAAATGTACTGATGAGCTGTGCCTCTGCAAGGTTTCACCGCAACACCGGAAATTGAATGGCTGGACCTTCCTGAGCCAGAGTGGCACCCGGTTGCAGAACTTGATATATCAATGGTAATGATGGAACCCCCGGGTGATGGTCACTGGGTGGCGCTGATCAAATAGAATTATAACAGTATAAAGGATAAATTGCAAATGGAGTAATAACCCCGGAACCGGATTTTAAAATAGCCGATGCCGGATAAAAGGAAGCGATATGACCAGTAACACTTTATTTAAAGCAAAAGTACAATCATTAACAATAACAATCCCGGTATTTCTGTTTCTGGCTGCATGCCATGATAACGGCCCCCGGGATAAACCGTACATATCCTTTAAAGATATACCCGGAGAAAACAGGATTGAGGTTTTATATGACGAACAGCTGTTTACAGCCTATATCTATCCCGACGAACTGGCTAAACCGGTTCTTTTCCCTGTCAATTCTGCAAATAACAATCCTGTAACACGTGGCTATCCTTTGGATCCCAGGCCGGGAGAACGCTCCGACCACCCCCATCAGGTTGGGCACTGGTTTAATTACGGTGATGTGAACGGACTGGACTTCTGGAACAACCGCGGGAACATTCCTGAAGAAGAAAAAGACCGGTACGGGTACATAGAGCACAGCGATCTTTTAAGGATGGACAGCGGTAAGGGTAAAGGAGAACTTGTTGTTTCAGCACTATGGAAAAACTACCGGGATGACACAATCCTTACGGAAAACACCACTTTTGTATTCTCATCACAGGAAGACACCCGGATCATTGACAGGGTTACCACACTGACAGCAGGAGACGAAGATGTCCTTTTCAGGGATAATAAGGAAGGAATGGTAGCCGTAAGGGTTGCAAGGGAGCTTGAGCTTCCCGGAGACAACCCTGAGCAGGTTACCGGTTCCGACGGTTCAATAGTTGAAGCCGGACCTGATTACCAGGAAGGCATCACAGGAAACTACCTTAGCAGCCGGGGGCAGGAAGGACATGATGTCTGGGGGAAAAGAGCCGAATGGGTAGTGCTTTCGGGAATTATTGATGGCAACGATGTTGCACTTGCCATCATAGATCACCCCGATAATCCCGGTTATCCTGCCTACTGGCATGCCAGGGGCTACGGCCTGTTTTCTGCCAACCCGCTTGGACAGGAGGTGTTTTCCGAAGGCAGGGAAGCGCTGAACTTCAACCTGCCGGCCGGCGAATCAGTCACATTCAGGTACCGGATACTTGTTCATTCTGGCAGCAGCCTGTCGGCTGATGAAATCAATTATTATGCAGACGATTTCGGCCGGCATATATTATAGGATTTAAATCACAACATTTTTATTATCTTGCCTGCAAAATTCTCTCACCAGCCATTGTTTAAACTAAAACAGATACCGATGTACCACAAAAAAATTATTTACGGAGTGATTCTCTGTTCTGCAGCATTAATCCTCAACTCCTGCCAGGAAAGCCGGGAAATTAAATACGATTTTTGCCATCATGTATATTTCTGGCTTAACAACCCTGATGATAAGGCAGACAGGGAAGCGTTCGAAAAAGGAGTTGAAGAATTGCTAAATATACCGGAGATAAAATTATTTCACATTGGTGTACCCGTGGCTGAAACAGCCGGAAGAGAGGTTGTAGACGACACTTATACCTACTCTTACATGGTGTTTTTCAACGATCCGGACGGACATGATATTTACCAGGATCACCCTCTACACCTGAAATTCATTGAAGAGTGCCAGCATCTCTGGAATAGGGTGGTGGTATATGATTCCGTGGTAAAATAGGTACCGGCATATATCCGGCTTCTGATATAATGATAAATTTTATTGCGTAGATTATCAGATTCAGGAAATTCTGGCTTTGAACAAACAAGCCTCCCTGCCTCAGCAGCCATCCCAAATCCTGCATGCAGCAGAATTTGAATGAAAGCTGTGAATTAATTCCAATAAAGGCAAGTTAAAAAAATTGCTCCCAACAGGGAAGTTTAGTACAACCCCATTGAGAGCAATTAGCTTAGCTGATTACAACTTCTAATTTTTAATGATTCTTATATTCCTGTTGTTAACAGATAGTATATAGATACCCTGTTTTACGCCTGTCATGTCTATTTTGCCATCTTCAAGGTAGCCCTGCATAAAGAGAGTACCGGAAATATGGTGCAGTTCAAATCTTCTGTCTGCTTCATCGGGTAACTCAACATATAAAATATCTGTTACCGGGTTGGGATAAACCCTGAACGAATTTTCTCCCTCTCCCGGGGTTATTCCGAGAATGAACGAATAGCTAGCTGTAACAACCAGATTTTTAGATACAAGAGTATCCTTCCTTGGATTATCGGTGCTGCCATCACTCCATTCCACAAATCTATAGCCCTCATCAGGAACAGCTTCAACTTCTTCTCCATCACCTCCGTAGCTTACTGTCTGCCGCTTCGGCCCGGAGATTTCGCCATGGATTCCGGCCTGGTAGCGTAGCGTGTATGTATTAACGGAGAAGTTCGCCGTAACATTTATATCACCTGTTACACCTTTATCCAATCTCGGATTCTGAGTGCTGCCATCGCTCCAGTCAACAAAATGGTAGCCTTCATCCGGCACTGCCTCAACCGGATCACCGTTATCTCCGTAATCCAGTGATTGAGATGTTTCACCTGTAATGCTGCCATTAACACCGGCATTATAGGTAAGAGTGTAGGTGCTTTTTTCGAAGGATGCTGATACCGTAATATCTGCTGTCACATTTGTATCGGTCCTCGGATTGTCAGTGCTGCCGTCGCTCCACTCATCGAAATGGTAACCCTGATTTGCTACTGCCTCCACCGGCTCGCCGTTTGAGCCATGATCAACAGTCTGATCCACAGGTCCGCTAACCCTTCCGTTCGCCCCGGCATTATAGGTCAGCCTGTAGGTAACAATTGCAAAGGTTGCAGTAACATTTATACTACCGGTAACATTAACATCTGTTCTCGGGTTTTGAGTGCTTCCGTCGCTCCATTCGACAAAATAGTAGTTATCATCAGGCACTGCTTCAACTTCTTCACCATCTTCCCCGTATTCCAGTTCCTGGCTAACAGGGCCTGCTATCGTTCCGTTTGCTCCGGCACTGTAGTTCAGGGTGAGACTGTTTATGGCAAAGTTTGCAGTAACTGTAATATCATCTGTTACAGAAGCATCCACTCTTGGATTATCTTCATTCCCATCACTCCAGTCAACAAAATGATAGCCTGCATCAGGTATTGCTTCAACTTCTTCACCGCTTTCACCCTGATTTATTATCTGCGGGGTAGGACCCGAAATGCTTCCGTTGGCCCCGGCCAGATATGTAAGGGTTATATTCCCGAATTGTGCCGTTACATTGATATCTCCCGAAACATTTACATCCGTTCTCGGGTTTTCTTTGCTGCCGTCGCTCCATTTGGCAAAAAGATAGCCTGCGTCGGGAACCGCCTCTACCGTTGCTCCATCGTCACCGTGACTCAGGTTCTGAGGTGACGGACCATCTACAGAGCCATTTGGTCCTGCATCATAGGTCAGTGTATACTCGTTTATCGCAAAGTTTGCGGTAACAGAAATATTACCTGCTACAGAAACATCCTGCCTCGGGTTCTCTGTGCTGCCGTCATCCCAGTCCACAAAATGGTAGCCCTCGTCGGGAACAGCTTCCACTTCTTCTCCGTCATCTCCTGTATTGACATACTGAGGTGTCGGACCGGAAATACTTCCGTTAGGCCCTGCCAGGTATTCCAGGGTGATATTCCCAAAGGATGCGGTAACAGTGATATCTTCAGTAACATTATAATCTGTTCTTGGATTTTCTGTGCTGCCGTCGTCCCATTTTGAGAAGAAGTAACCTCCGTCGGGAACAGCAGTAACGGGATCTCCGTCTTCACCCTGATTTACTGTCTGAGTATCCGGACCCGTGATACTACCGTTGGCTCCGGCAATATAGGTCAGATCATAAGTAATTATTGCAAAGTTTGCAAAGACGTCGATATCATCAGTAACATCATAATCTGTTCTCGGGTTATCTGTGCTGCCGTCGCTCCAGTCAACAAAATAGTAACCCTCATCGGGAACTGCTTCCACCGTTTCGCCACTTTCTCCGTGGTTCAGTGTTTGGTGCCCGGGCCCGGTAATGCTGCCGTTGGGGCCGGCACTGTAACTAAGTGTATAGCTGCTTATCACGAAGCTTGCAGTTACTGATATTTCTTCAAATACGAATCTTTCTGTCCTGGGGTTTTCAGTGCTTCCGTCACTCCATTGGGTAAAATGGTAACCGGTCACCGGCACAGCCTCCACAGGTTTCCCTTCTCCTCCCTCGCTCACGTACTGGGGAGTTTCTCCAAGAATGCCTCCGTTGGCGCCGGCATAATAGTTTATCTCCACAAAATCCTGCCAGCCGAAAAACGGGTAAACGTCATTAAACACAATATCCATTGACCAGTAGTCTTCATCCCCTGTATCATCATTCGGGTTACCGGTGAAATCCCATGCCTCATCAAGTCCGTCAGTACTTGTGTCAGTAAATGTTGCTATGTTATTCATTTCACTGGTTAACTTACCTGTCCCACCGGAACTGCTTGCCTGACCCGATGTTTCAGTGTCCCAGAAGCTGTTGTAAACCTGGATATTATTATTATATCCAACCAGGCCGCCCACATTCCATGACCCGCTCACACTGCCTCTACTGTAGCTTTTATTAATCTCGGAATCATAAAAATAACCCACCAGTCCGCCAATATTACCACTGCCATTTACACTGCCTGAACTGTAGCTGTTATTAATCTCAGAATAATAAAACATCCCCACCAGTCCGCCAAGATAATTGTTGCCGTTCACACTGCCTGAACTGTAGCTGTTACTTATTGGAGCGCCAGAACTATACCCCACCAGTCCGCCAACACGATCGTTGCCACTGACAATGCCCGAACTGTAGCTGTCACTTATTGAAGAATAATAATAAATCCCCACCAGTCCGCCAGCATAGTAGCTGCCGCTTACAATGCCCGAACTGTAGCTTTCACTTATTGGAGAGCCATAACTATAACCCACCAGTCCGCCAGTAAAATTTATGCCGCTCACACTGCCCGAACTGTAGCTGTTACTTATTGAAGAATACTCAGTACGCCCCACCAGGCCGCCGACATGATTACTACCGGTAATATCAGTATTGGTAACCCCCAGGTTAAGGATAGATGACCCTGACTGAGTAAAACCGAAAAGACCCTGGTAATCATTATCCGGCCTGTTAATGTACAGGCCGTCAACAGCGTATCCGTCACCATCGTATGATCCTCCAAACCTGGTGTTACTATTCCCGATCGGCATCCAGCCTTCTCCGCTGTTCCAGAAAGATGTCGCAGATGCGTCAATATCGGCAGTCTGCAGGTAGTGCTTGTTCCATTCAGAGGGGTTTACAGATACCCAGTACAGGTCCGCCAGACTGGCAATCTCATAGGGGTCTTCCTCTGTTCCTGATCCTTCAGGGCCAGGATTGGCTGCAAAGGTATATTCCTCACTCAGGGCCGTTCCCTGGCTATTGGTGGCATAGGCTCTTACATAATAGAAAGCATTTTCTTCGAGCCCCGTTAATTCAACAGTAAACTGACCGGCCTCAACTACAGGTCCAAGATCTGTGGGATTATCATCAATGGAGGGATCTCCTGTGTTATTCCAGCATATGCCATGGTTTTCCGCTTTCGGGTTTCCGGTATTAGTAATTATGGCATTCACTGTTGCACTGTTAACGGTCACATCTGTAACGGACTGAATGGTTATCCCCGGAGGTGTCAGATAATCAGGTCCCTGATCCCCGGGATGCTCCCAGCTTAAATAAGGATATCCGTCATTCCTGCCGTTACCGATGTTCCATATGCCTTCAGGCCCGAGTCCTTTAAAATCCCACCCTGCTTCACTAAAGACAGGGAATTCCTGCATCTCTGCAGTTGTTTTTCCCTCGCCCCCGGCACTGCTTCCCTGGCCTGATGTATCAGTGTTCCAGAAGCTGTTATTTGTC
>JAWODJ010000024.1:0-5369 GCA_046483315.1 Bacteroidales bacterium
GGGAGCGCCGTTGAGTCACAGGTAAGCACGAAGCTTGCCGATGGTATGGCCTGTCGAGTCCCTGAACCTGACGCACTTGAAATTATCTGGCGGGGCGTTGATCGCATAATCACAGTTACAGATGAGGAGGTTGCAGTAGCGATGCGAGTACTTTTCGAGTTTACGCACAATGTTTGCGAAGGAGCGGGTGCTGCCGCAACTGCCGCCGCAATTCAGGAAAGGTCAAAAATAGCAGGTCGGAAAATTGCAGTGGTAATTTCTGGCGGAAATGTGGACCGCGATGTTTTTGCCGGGGTTCTCAATGGACAACTTGTCTTCTAACAACAGCTTCAACTCTGATCGGCTTTGAAGCACTAGCGGAAAAGCCGGTCGGATTGCTAAATACCTTCAACAATAATCATTTTTGTCTCTGCCGACCTTTGCCTTATTGCCCGGGCTTTTGAATAAGATTCAGAATTCCACCATTCCCTGGCCCGTTCCACAGACGGAAACTCTACTACAACAATCCTTTCGGGATTCCAGTCACCTTCCAGACTAAAAACTTCTCCGCCACGCACCCGGAATTTTCCATTAAAGGCTGCGATAGAGCCAGGAGTTAGTTTTCTGTATTCTTCATAAATTGCCGGATCCGTTACGGAAACTTCAACTATCACATATGCTGCCATCTTTTTATTGATTAGTTACCAATTATCTGCAAGCGGATTTCAATCGGATATGCAGCGGAAGCAAGCTCGTCAAGACATTCAATCCAGATGTCGACGGCATCGGCACTTGTTGCCTTCCCGATCCCTTTCTGCATATTTTCAGAAGCTTTCCTCATCAGTTCGGTACCCTCCTCTGTTTTGCCCTGCATCATCAGTTCTTTGGCTCTTTCCATAACTTCTTCAATGGAATCAGTTTCTCCTAATCCTGCTTTATGACGGTATTTTTGATAAATTAATTCATCCCTGGTTGCAATCTCTCCATTTTCATCTTTAACTTGTACATAATAGCATTTTGAAAGATGATCGTATTTATCGTGAATCTCATCGTACCGGTCCTGGGACAGAACACCACTATATATAAGCTTACCAAGTTCTGAAAATACACTGTTAGTTGCCCTGGATCTACCTCTGTGCCGGGTAATAAAAACAGCATCAGGATCGGGCATCCTTGGAACATAAACAAAGGAGCAGCTTAAACCGGGCCCGCGCGTATCTTCCCGGGGGTTCCTGCCAATTTCTTTTTGATAATAATCCTTTACTTCTTCATAGCTGTCCCTGGTCAGGTAAGTATATTCCCCTTCAAGGTATTGTTTTGCTGCCCCGGGATAGACAGAAGGTTCCTGACAATCTGATTTAGACAGGGACAAAAAATTAAATACAATCAGGGTCAATATTATAATTCTCATAGCGGTTAATTTTAATTGATAATTCTGTTTATGGCCTACAAGATATAAAAATAAATGATCGGTTGATTTGTTGAGAACAATTTCCTGTAAAAACACCCACCTGTACAATGACCATGTTTTGGAAATGATACCGGTATCACTTTGAAAATGATATGGATCAGTGGCAAATAATCTCTGTTCTCTTCACCAAATGTGTGCCTGTATTCAGAGGACTAATAGTACCTGCCGCTGATCCGCAGCTAAGTAATTTCTTTTTATTCAGACATAATCAGCAGGATACACTGCATGATGCATTAAATCTTAGAGATGTTTTATTAATTTTGTACAACAGAACATGCGTTTAGTGAATTACATAGATCAGATCAATAAGCCTTTATCTTCTTCAGAATATTAATAAGGCCGGGAAGCTGGTTTATGAATCATGGAAATAATGTCTGGCTCGAGGATATCAAAAACAGTAGAATAGATTCATCAATTTCTTCCAGAACTTAATAGCTGCCAGGACTTTGAGAAAGATCTCAAAACGCGGAAGGTAATTGAAACTCAAATAGACATGCATAAAGACAACCTTCAACAGTGGCAGCACAGTCATGCTTTCGGCCAGGACCGAAAAACGCCTGGTGAGACTCGTACAATCATCGTCATAGCCATTACGGCTACAATGATGGTTGTCGAAATATCCTCTGGTATCATTTTCGGCTCAATGGCCTTGCTGGCAGATGGCCTGCACATGGCTTCGCATGCAGTAGCGCTGGCAATCAACGTTTTTGCCTATGTTTATGCCCGCCGCCACGCCCACGATGAAAAATTTAGCTTCGGTACAGGCAAGGTCAACGCGTTGGGAGGTTTTACGGGCGCGGTATTGCTGGCCGTTTTTGCTCTTATGATGGCGTGGGAAAGCATTAACCGAATCCTTGACCCTGTCGAGATTGCATTCGATCAGGCTATCTTAGTCGCTGTAATCGGTTTGGTCGTCAACGGAGCTTCAGTACTCATCCTCGGGTATCGTCATAACCATAATCATGGACACGATGGTCAGTATCATCCCAAACATGACGGTCACAAGTATACCAATTACGAACCCGGTGATCAGCAGCACAAACATGACCATAACCTTCGGTCTGCATATCTTCACGTCCTGGCTGACACACTCACGTCGCTTCTTGCGATATTTGCCTTGCTTGCCGGCAAATATATTGGTGTTATCTGGATGGATCCGGCCATGGGAATAGTCGGGGCCATTCTGGTATCAAAATGGTCGTTAGGACTGTTACATGCAACTAGTGCCGTGCTACTCGACAGACAAGGACCCGAATACATCCAAACTCAAATCAGACAGTCGATCGAGGATGATAATAACCGGGTTGCCGATCTACACCTTTGGTCGATTAGTCCGAATATGTATGGTGTGATTATTTCAGTGGTCACTGACGATCCGAAGGGGCCAGAGCATTACAAAGAAATGATACCATCGAACCCTGGTCTGGCGCACGTTACTGTCGAGGTAAACGAATGCGCCAAAGAACATATGAAACCCGACACCTTAACGAACACCAGATAACAGCAGCATGCAGCCGACCAACTACAAGCATCATAAGAAAGGATATTTTCTGTGTGTCGTGCCAGTTGGACAGCAATGTAAGCGCACAGCAACTGAACCACCACAAAAATTGCTGCATTTGGGCAGTGGTGAAAACCGGATGGCACTATTGCCTGGGGTAAAAATTAAGAGTGGAAAGGGTGTCGGTTAGTTTTATCGTTCGATTTAAATTAAAATCTTAACATTTATGAATGAACTCAGTCCACGCTTCTGGAAGATATTCTTCGAGGTTTATGAGAATCTGCCACGTCAGGGTCCGGGAAACCGGACCTGCACTGCCGAAGCCCTTGATCTTTGCAGTGAGTTGCGAGAATCCCCGTCGATACTTGACCTGGGATGTGGTGTCGGAGCACAATCCTTCCATCTCGCAGAATTAACGACAGGCTCGATAGAGGCTGTTGATAACCATGCCCCATTTGTTGAATTTCTTCAGGCCGCTGCCGCAGGGCGGGAATTATCCCACCGGATACATGCGCGGGTTGGGGACATGGCGAACCTGGAATACCAGCCGGGTAGCTTCGATCTCATCTGGTCCGAAGGTGCGCTTTACAGTATCGGCCTCCGGAACTCCCTTCGTATCTGTCATAGGTTATTGCGCCCTGGTGGCTACCTTTCGTTTACCGACGCGATCTGGCGCAAGGAGAACCCGCCTACTGCAGTAAAGGCTGGTTTCGACTTTGACTATCCGGACATGGGGTCACTGGGTGATGATCTGGCAGCGATAAAAAATTGTGGATTCGAGCTCACCGGACATTTTACCTTGCCTGATGAAGCGTGGTGGGACGATTTCTACACACCCATGGAGGATCGTATCGGGGAGTTACGGGATAAATATGACAACGATGCAGAAGCCTCGGCCATACTCGATCAACTTGCAGCGGAGCCTGATATGCACCGTCGCTATTCAGATTTCTATGCCTATGAGTTTTTCGTGGCACGCCGCCCTCTTTCACGGTTGCACCCTGTGATGATGGGGGTGAATGAACAAGACACTCCGGCAGACGCGGACAAGCCGCGCCGCTGACAGAGGAAAAATATCGGAAGTTGCAGAAATCAGGTAAATTCGATTCAAAAACATAGAGCTTAGTGAAAACACCTTGTTAATATCAAAATAATTGATCGATATGAAACTAATAGAAATTTTCGATGGGACCCCGTTTCAAGCCCAGATGGTTAAAAACCTTTTAGAAAATGAGGGTGTTGAATCATTTTTAAAAGATGAGATAATTGCCAGAAGTCCAATCTTTAGACCGGAGGGTGGGGTGAGAGTAATGATATCAGGATCTGACTATGAAAAAGCGAAGTTGGTTGTTGATGAATATGAAAAATCTCAACTAAATGAATGACAACCGGCATATTCTGAAGAGTTAATTACTTTAATAACACTTATGAACTGGAAATTTTTTATCTCATGGGTCCCGGGCATTCCGATCGCTATCGCCAATGGAATTCTTCGTGAATACTGGTTCAGGCAATTCCTGCCTGAGCTGCCCTCTCATCAGCTTTCTGTCGCAAGCTTTATAATGCTCTTTGGAATATACGTCTGGTTCATTCTCAGATGGCTGAAGCTAAACTCAACAAAGGAAGCCCTGCGACTTGGCCTGACATGGTTTGTCCTGACTGTCGCCTTTGAATTCCTGTTCGGGCATTTCGTGATGGGCCATCCCTGGGCAACCCTGTTAAGAGATTATAACCTTCTCGCCGGTCGTTTATGGATTCTTGTGCTCATATGGATCGGTACAGCTCCAGTAATTCTCTTCAGAATTCGGCGAAGGAGATCCCTTTCGGGGAACCAGTAACAGATGGAACCGGCCGGAAATAGCAGCAGTAGTGCGGTTGCAAGTTTGTTTAACAGGGGCAGCTTTCCGGTGAGCTGAGAGATTAACCGCTGGCAGTCGATTTACACTTTTCCTGACCTGCTGAGGTGCTGGATTGACCTGGCAATGGGATTGCTGCTGAAAATGACGGGACGATAATCATTCGCTGAATCCCCTGATCATCCTGTCAATTGAGTTCTTAATACCCGGAGAAAGGGTTTCGAGATAGTGATCCTCCGTAAGGCAGTTTATTTCATTGAGGAGCGTGGGGTGACTTCCGGCGATCCTGATAATGGTATTGAAAGCGTGCCAACGGACAGACGGCCGGCAGTTGATCTTCTCCCATATAGTGATACATAAATCAAACAGGTATCCTTCATCCTCTTCACTGATCTCCATCTGCTGCAGGATTTTCAGCAGTTCGCGTTGATGGCCGTCTCTCTTTGATGGGATGACATTTATTATGGTCCTGATGTGGCTGCGGATGCGCGGGTCGTTTTCCTCCATGCAGCTCCACAACAGCCAGGCTGCCCGCCATGAATATGGCTGTTTGTCTGCAACA
>JAWODJ010000129.1:0-2577 GCA_046483315.1 Bacteroidales bacterium
CTTGTTTCTCCTGTAAGCATTGCTATATCTCTCAGGCGAAATACCGAATTTTTGTTCTGGTACACGGCCAGAATGATATCAGTTTTTCTATTTTGTAAACTGTTCATGCCGCCATAATGGATGTTTGGTTCACAAATATAATATTATTTTTTGGTTGATACCAAAAAAGGTGGGGCATTCCATTCCCCTGTTTGTACCCGACCTGCCCAATGTCTATACCCGTACCATCACTTTCGTGGAAGACAACGGAGCTTGCCGCCGGGTTCAGGCATACCTGGCTGGAAGTGGAGCGCGGACCAGTTAAAGCTGGGAGTTCGACCGAAGGTCAAACAAAACAAACCGGCAGGATTAATCTTTATTATGAATATAACTCAAAATCAAAGTATAGATATCATCACACAACTTCACATTTCTATGAATCTCATCCATTGTGGGCAAGGTATACTTTGGGCCGGGATACCTCTCATTATCATAGTAATCATTTATCTCAATAAGGGTATCCAAATCGATAGTAGATAAATCCAGATATTTGCAACATTCTTTGTGTAGCTCCATCAAATTATGAGTCTTGATCAATTTAACCGCGTTATATGCCAGAACTGCTTTAAATGCTTTCTCAATTGTTTGGTGCAGTTCATAAGCGATAATATCGGTATAATGATTTTCCCGAAAAAGCAAATTGGCAGTTTCAAGATGCTTTCTTGCAAAATCGAGCCATTCGCAGGCATATTGGTAATTAGGCATAAATTACCTCTCCTTTGTTATATATCTCTTCATAGAAGAGATCTCCCAGCCTGATCCTTTCAAAAACGCGCTCTTCACTATCTACCAACACATCAAAAAACAAGCCGGAAGAGTTAAATTTCTCCCACAATATTCTTTTTATCTTTAACCGCTGATTCCTTACCTCCTGCTCCGGAATATCTTTAATTATCAGGAGATCAATATCGCTTCCCTTGTCAGGAATACCATATCCGTAACTCCCGAATAAAATAATTTTATCAGGCTCAGTTGGCAGTAAAGCTTCTACTATACTATTTTTGATTTCATTATTCAACATAGTTATAAATATGGTATCTGGTTATTAATCAAAATTACAAGAAAACTTTCATTTATCCCTTATGAAAAAATAAAAACACATAATCATATTTCATGCTTAACCATCACTTTCGTAGAAGACAACGCAGACTGCCGCCCCGAAAACCCCGACTCCATCCTGTCCCTTACACTAACCGAACCACCATCTCATCTCCTGCCCGTATCGGTTTTCAGTTCCGGTTCTGAGCTGATATTGCACTTTATCTTGTTTTAGGCGGATTTTATCAATTATCTGCTTTTAAGGTGATATATTTGCTTATCTGCTTTTAAACAGATATATTTGCAATACTATGACCAGCATTGTAACAGGAGATATTATCAGATCCCGTAAAGTCGACGATCCGGAAGAATGGCTGGGTCCGCTAAAGACATTATTTAACACCCTGGGATCCGAACCAGAAGTATGGCAATTTTTCAGAGGCGACAGTTTCCAGCTCGAAGTTAAAAATGTGGAAGATGTTCTGATGATTGCCCTAAAAATGAAAGCTGCTGTCAAGTGCATAAAAGGTCTGGATATTAAGATAGCGATCGGGATAGGCAGCAAAAAACACACTGCACCCAGGATAACCGAATCAAATGGAGAGGTTTTCATCTATTCCGGCGAACTGTTTGATAAGATGAAGAAAAAGAACCTCGCCATCAGAACCCCCTGGAATGAGTTTGACAAGCAAATGAACCTCTGTTTTGACCTGGCATTGCTAACGATGGACCGGTGGACCCAAAATTCGGCCGAAACAGTAAAAATTGCCTTAGATTGGCCATATCTTACTCAAAGGGAATTAGGGGAAAAGCTGGGCATTACCCAGGGAAGGGTAAGTGACAGGCAGAAAAGAGCAGGGTTTGAAGAGATGTTAAAATTAGAAAAGAGATTTCGTGAACTGGTAAAGCAAAATATAAAAAGATATGATGTTGTTTCTTAAAATCCTTCTGGCCCATCTGGTTGGCGATTTCATTCTTCAGCCAGGCAGCTGGGTATCTGATAAAAACAGAAGAAAGATAAAATCGTCAAAACTTTTTATTCATACAGGGATCCATACAATTTTACTTGCATTGGTTCTTGAATTCAACTTATACTACTGGAAAGCTTTGGAATTGCAATTCTCACAGCAATAAGTTACCTGAAATTAATCCGGAATTTCGAAGGTCTGTAGAGGGTGGTTTCCACCCGACCTGCCCAATGTCTATACCTGTACCATCACTTTCGCAGAAGACAACGGAGCTTGCCGCCACGAAAACCAGATTAATACCAGGTATTCCTCTCAAAGCCTACGAAGATAATAGTGCCTTTAAATTGTTTGAAAGTTAACACATCACCAGTAATTAGTAATAATTGAACAAATTAATATTTAAAAGCTGATGTCATTATTTCTTGTTCTGATTTTGGAATACCGATATCTTTAGCTATTACCTTCCAGCTACTTACAGCTTTTTTTACTTTAGTAATTATTGTTTCCATCTCTGAATCTGTAAGTTGAAAAA
>JAWODJ010000079.1:0-40901 GCA_046483315.1 Bacteroidales bacterium
AAAAACGGTAAACTGTATTGCATGACTTCTGTTTATAATCAGACAATTGATTTTAAAAGCTGGAATTACAAGAACGATATAACACATGTAATTTTTTATCAAAAGGAAACGCTGCATTACATACTTGAAAATTTTGGATTTTCTGATATGAAAGTTCAAAACAATCTGATAGTTTATTCAGAATAATACGCTGATATTGCAAAATGGAAATACTTACAGGTAAATCCGTACTTTTGATTATTGCATCATTAATTACAGACAGGGGGAAAACTTTTCTCTGCTAATAAAATTAACAAGGTATTTATGAAATCATTTATTGAAATTGAATATTGCATATAATTTTCAGAGTGATTGAATATTTCCTGTTTTTGTGAATAATTGATTTATAAGAATAATTATAATTGAAAAATGATGGACAGGCGAAATTTTATTAAATCAAATACATTTGCCGCAATGGCCTTTGGCGGAGCTTCCTGGCTTCCGGATTTCCTGTATGGCACTGTATCGGGAGATAAAAAGAAATCCTATGCACAATACCTTAGAAATAGTGCTGTTCCGAAGGAAGAACTAGATGTTTTTCTGAATGAAAATTCCTGGGCACAATTTGACCCGGAGGTAGGATACATTCTGGGTAACTATACGCCTCATGATGGGATAGATAACAGCTATACTATATCAACTGTCATGGAAGAAGGTTATAGAACAAACAGGATATATGCCGAGAAACCTTGCAGGATCAATACGTATGGAAATTCTTTTACTCTATGCCAGCAGGTTAATGATAGTGAAACATGGCAGGAGTATCTTGCAGGGCACATTGGTGAGCCAATTCAGAATTTCGGCATGGGAGGATTTGGTGTGTATCAGGCTTACAGGAGACTTATAAGACGCGAGAAAACTGATAAAGATTCAAAATACGTTATTTTATATATTTGGGGAGATGACCATATCAGAAGCGTTTTCAGGTGCCGATATGTTACTTATTATACTCACTGGAATGATTTTGGAGGATATATGTTTCACGGTAATTTCTGGTCGAATATTGAAATGGATACAACTGCTGGAATTCTTATTGAAAAGGATAGTAGGATTTCTACCAGGGCAGATATGTATAAAATGTCAAATCCGGAATTTATGTATGATAACCTGAAAGACGATTTGATGATACAGCTTCAGTTACTAAGTTTTAATATGGTGAATACTGATGTGGACATTAAAGGGCTAAGGAGACTTGCTGATATTCTGGAGATGCCGGAAGTAGATTTTTCCGATTCTGAAAAGATGCAAAGAACTGCTGCCAACTTAAAAAATCAATACTCCTTTGAAGCCACAAAATATATTTTGAAAAAAACCAGGGAGTTTTGTGATAAAAATGGTAAGGAACTTATGCTGGTTCATCTTGATCCGAATAATGTATTCAAACCTTTGGTAACGGGTAGGAGCCGGTATGATCAGGAAATGGTGGATTTTATCAAATCAAATGATTATCTGTATTTTGACATGAATGAGGCACATCTGGCGGACTTTAAGAAGTTTAATCTTACTATAGATGAATATATGGAAAGGTACTTTATAGGTCATTATTCACCTTCAGGCAATCATTTCTTTGCATACTCTATAAAGGACAAATTAGTGGATTGGCTGGATCCTAAACCACTTACTTATCAACAAGATGGTAGTAAACTGATCAGGTTTGAGGAATATTTACCGAAATAATTTTAATATCATAATTTCTGCCGTTATATGAGAATATTTGCGATTAATAAAATTTCAAACAGGATTACTGATATCCTGATGGTTTATCTACTGGCTATAATTGCTTTCTTACCGGTTCTGTTGATTTCATGTGAATCCCGGACAGATAGCGATATATTGTCAGCCGTTGACGATTTTGCTCTCCTGGAACTGGATATTATGCAGCTGCAACAGGGATACGCAGATAATGAATTTGCTGTATCAGATGTAGTCCGGGCTTACCTGGACAGAATTGAGTTGGTGGACAAAAGCGGACCGCTTCTGAATTCAATAATTATGGTGAATCCTGATGCACTTAATATTGCTGCGGAACTAGATAAAGATCTAAACGGGGAGAGGAGAAGAGGCCCTCTATATGGTGTTCCGGTTATTTTGAAAGACAATATTAATACAAAGGATAAAATGCCAACTACAGCAGGATCAAGGGCATTGAAGGACTCATATCCTTTGAAGGACAGTTTTGTAGCCCTGAAACTGAGGGAGGCAGGGGCAGTAATACTTGGTAAAGCAAATCTGAGCGAATGGGCCAATTTCAGGGGAGAACTTTCAAGTAGTGGATGGAGCGGTGTTGGCGGACAGACTTTAAATCCTTATATACTTGACCGAAATCCATGCGGTTCAAGTTCAGGGTCAGCAGTTGCGGTATCGGCAAATCTTGTTATGGCTGCCATAGGTACAGAAACAAACGGGTCTATTGTATGTCCTTCACATGCAAACGGGATTGTCGGGATAAAGCCTACTGTCGGACTTGTTAGCCGGACAGGAGTGGTACCCATATCCTTTTCGATGGATATTGCCGGACCTATGGCCCGTAATGTTATGGATGCTGCCATTGTACTGGGTGCTATAGCCGGAGTTGATCCTGAAGATGAAAAAACTCTCGGGTCAGAAAGGAAGTCTTATAATGATTATACTCAATTTCTGAATAAAGATGGAATTAAGGGCAAAAGAATTGGTTTCTTTCGTGGTGCAACGGGCAGGAATTATAAAGTTGATTCTGTTATGCTAAGGGCGGTGGACTGCCTGAGAAACGAGGGAGCGGAAATTGTGGAAATTGATGTTATCACAGCTTCCGGTACCGGTTCCTATCAATTCCAGGTTATGCTTTATGAGTATAAAGAAGGTCTCAACAAATATTTCAGCTCTCTTGGTCCTGATGCACCTGTAAAAAGCCTTGATGAACTTATAGAATTCAACAGGTCTGATTCTGTCAGTCTTATGCATTTTAACCAGCGGTATCTTGAAATGGCAAATGAAAAAGGAGATCTTGATTCGCCTGAATACCTTGAGGCACTTGAAGGTATGCACAAAGGAAGCAGGGAAGAGGGTATAGATCGCGTAATGGATGAATATAATCTTGATGCTATTATAGCTCCTACGGGAAGTCCCGCCTGGAAAACTGACCTGATCAATGGTGACAGTTTTCAGTTGGGGAGCTCTTCCCCGGCTGCCCAGGCAGGATATCCCAATATTACTGTGCCTATGGGTTATATTGATGGTTTACCGGTAGGAATATCTTTTTTTGGACGCGCATGGAGTGAACCCGTATTGCTGGAGATAGCCTATGCATATGAGCAGGTTACCCGATATCGTCAATCACCTCAGTTCCTTAATCCCGAACAGCAGTATTAACATGCAGTTGTTGCACCGGTAACCGGTTGTACTTTGTTTTGACTAATTTCAGAGAAATCTGAAATTCAAATACTTATTAAAACAATAACATGTCTTCTATTTTTCAGCTATCCCCCTGGAAAATTCCCAAAAAAATGGTGCCGCATGACGGATGTTGCGTTAATTTATTTAAATATGGGGGATTGCTCCCAACAGTTTTTTGCTTTAACATGCATTGATTAACATTTTATCTGATTGTTTTTTTTACATGAGAAATTTATTAGGTTTGCAGACTTAAAAAACAGACAGTTTATGCTTGAATATTCTCAATCTCCTAATCTTATTTATTATTTTTTCATTCCCTGCAAAAGGCGGATGTTCTTCACCCGGACCTACTGCATTCTTCATTTCATTCGTATAAAGAATAGTTATCAAATTGTTTAACAATGTGTTCATATTTCATGATCCGGATACTTTGCTTTTCAATCCATGGATCATCCATGCTTTATTCATGCCTTTTTGTGTGACTCGGTACATGGATGATTCATCTGACATTTTCACACATAAATATTATCTTCATCAGAATCCCCTTGTAACTGTGTAACACAAAAAGAGATGAACAAACCAGGGGGATCCATCCATTTGAAACATTTAACATGAATTACCTGCAAAACATAATTAATTGAATATTAACTTGATTAACCTGTTTTATTAGGAATAATAAAGGGTTCAAAGGATTATTATAATCCCCGAATCATGATGAGTCTGATGAATGTCCTGTTTTTATAATTTAAAAAGACTTCTTATCAAATTTTATTGTTAAAGCATAATAAATAGATATGACGAATTTTAGAAACAAAAAAGCATTTTACATATTGTTCTTTATACTAATGATTGCGACCAGGGTTAGCTATTCTCTTGAACAGGAAGATGAAGACTACCTGCATGTTGGTGGCGCACTCCGGTTAAATATCGCAAGCGTTAACTACGAAAATGACCCTGTTACTACTGACACCTATGCTACAATGGATACCTGGCGCCTGAATTTTTCCGCAGATTTAAGCAATGTTATTCTCGATTTTGAATACAGGTTTTATCCTACCTTCAATACACATTTTATACACCACGGGTATCTTGGATACAACTTTTCTGAAAACCTCAACATGCAACTCGGGGTAACCAGGGTTCCGTTCGGCAACCTTTCATATAATTCGCATAGCTGGTGGTTCCTGATTCCTTATTATCTGGGACTGGAAGATGATTATAATATGGGAATAAAGTTTACTTATGATATTGACGATAAATTGAATCTGAAAACAGCTTATTTCAGACAGTCGGATCCTGCAGGACCGGCTTACGGATCTGCTAGTTTCGGAGGACCCACGGCCGGCACCTATTCCTATAATGTTATACCCGGCGATGCGGATATTTCCCCGGAAGGGATTACTTCTTCAATACGTGAACTTAATCAGTTTAATCTGAGGCTTGAGTATGAAGTTAGAGAAGGAACATATCTTGGGTTTTCCGGCCAGGTTCAGGGGCTATATAACTCCGTTCTTGATGATACAGAATATGGTAATGCGATGGCTGCACATCTGAATTCAAATTTCAGAAACTTTAACTTGCAGTTACAATACACTGCATATAACTACAAGGCAAGGGATGATGAGGGAAATATAATGGATCGCGTGCAGATGGGAGCTTATGGCGACCCTTACTATGGTGACGGCGTGGCATCAGGAGGAACTATTTTAACAGCCGGTTTTGCCTATGAAATAAATGTTGACTGGGGACCAATCAGCAGCATATTGCCATATATTGATTATTCTCTGATGACCAAGGATGGAGAGCTTGAGGTTGACGGATCACTGTTTGATTTTCAGAATTCATATATGATGGTTCCCGGTCTAATGATAACTGCCGGTGGAATGTATAC
Source organism: Bacteroidales bacterium (assembly GCA_046483315.1). Lineage (GTDB taxonomy): Bacteria > Bacteroidota > Bacteroidia > Bacteroidales > PUMT01 > PXAP01. The sequence continues at coordinate 5,303 of JAWODJ010000079.1, forward strand.
TTATATTGACCTCGCCATGGGAAAGAACCATCCCTGGCTGACAGGTGCTTTTGGAACCGGAATGGGTGCAGGGCATTTGTACAGCAATGATCCGGAAGATCATTATTATGATGAAGGAAAAGTTGGGCAGCCGGTCCCTGTCGGGGAAATGGACTGGAATATGCGGTTTAATATTAATGTAGGATACTATTTCTAAGGAATAATTAAGTCATATTGAGAAATTCAGGTTAATAACCTGGTAAAGTTGATTAAGTTATTATAACTTAACAGATTATTGGAAATTTAAAAATATATTGTTATGAGAGGTTTAAAAATTATATTAAGAAACTTTACAGGCGTTTTAATAGCTCTGACGGGTATAATTCAATTTAATTCTTGTGCTCCTGAAACGGACACAATTGAGATTGGCTATGTCTTATGGGATTCTGAGATAGCCTCCACACATGTTGTTGCCGCTGTTATTGAGGATAGGCTCGGGCATGATGTTTCTCTAAGGGCGGTTGATGCCGGACCGATGTGGATGGGTGTGGCCCGGGGTGATTTTGATGCTATTGTTGCAGCATGGCTGCCCTCCACTCATGAAGCTTATCTTGAACAGACCCGGGAAGAAGTCGAGAATCTCGGTCCCAACCTGGAAGGTGCAAAAATCGGATGGGTTGTTCCTGGATATGTTCCCGTAAACAGTATTGAGGAGTTGAATGAATACACGGAAGAATTTGATGGCCGGGTAATAGGAATTGACCCGGGTGCAGGGTTGATGGCAGCCAGTGACCGGGCCCTGGATGATTATGATTTGGATTACCAGCTGGTTGAAGGTTCTGATGCTGCAATGGTTGCTGCTTTGCGCCGTGCTATTGAACGTGATGAATGGGTAGTTGTTACAGGCTGGACTCCACACTGGAAATTTGTAGCCTATGATCTTAAATATCTTGATGATCCCAGGAATTCTTTTGGTGATGAGGAGCATATTTCCACTATCGTAAATCCGGGCCTTAAAACAAAAGCACCTGATGTTTATGCATTTCTGGATAATTTTTACTGGACTGCCGATGAGATGGGAGAGGTGATGATGCTTATTGAAGAGGGTATGGAACCTTTTGATGCTGCACGGCAGTGGATATCTGAAAATAGTGAAATGGTTGAGGGCTGGTTGCAGGAGCAGTGAAATCCGGATCGCTCCAAGTAAAAAATTCATTAAAATGGGACTATCCACCCCCGGAGGAGGTGACTTTACGCCCGATTTTTGCTGCGCACCGCGAATTTTTTAAATCACACAGGCCTTTCGGGCAAAGTCCCGCCAGAACATTACCGCACCCGAAGGATGCGGGTTTACAAGTTGAACTAAATGAATTATTGCATTTATAATGGAAGATAAGATTGTTGTAAAGAACCTTTCGAAAGTATTTGGAAAAAATCCCGGCAAAGCTTTACAAGCATTAAAGGATGGAAAATCCAAAGCTGATATCCTCCGTGATCAGAAACAGATGATTGGCGTTTACGATGTTTCGTTTTCTGTAAAAAAGAGTGAAATATTTGTTCTTATGGGTTTATCCGGCAGCGGCAAATCGACTCTTCAGCGTTTGATCAACAGGTTGCACGAACCTTCGGAAGGTGAGATCATAATTGACGGTACAGATATTACTAAACTGAATAAAAAAGAACTGAGAGGATTCCGGAGAAAACATTTCTGTGGAATGGTATTTCAAAACTTTGCAGTTTTGCCTCATCGCACTGTTCTTGAGAATGTGGAATTCGGACTGGAACTGCAGGGTGTTGAAAAAGAAAAGCGTCGTGAAAAATCACGTGATATCATCAGGGTAGTGGGACTCGAAGGGAATGAAGCCAGCTATCCCTCTGAACTTTCAGGAGGAATGCTGCAACGGGTGGGACTGGCTCGGGGACTGGCAATTGATGCTGATATTATGCTTATGGATGAGGCGTTTAGTGCCCTTGACCCCCTTATTCGCACCCAAATGCAGAACGAGCTTTTGGAATTGCAGGATAAGATGCAGAAAACGATCATTTTTGTAACCCATGATCTGGATGAAGCTTTTAAGTTAGGTAACCGGATTGCGATTATGAATGACGGAAAAATTGTTCAGATCGGAACTGCCGAAGAAATAATATCAAGACCTGCCAATGACTATGTAAAGGCGTTTGTGGAAGACATGGACCGTTCTGCCGTTATTACGGCAGGTACTGTTATGCACCTACCTGAGGATACAGCCTTTACCGGTGACGGGCCCCGCACAATCGCAAGAAAGATCAGAAAAAACACACTGACCGGTATACTGGTAATTACAACCAAACGGGAGCTTAAGGGATATGTCAGGGCTAAAGAGCTGTCAGAGTATATTAAGAAAAACGAAGATAAGGAAGATATTCCTTTCGATAAATCATTGCTTCACAAACCGGCTCAGGTTTATGAAGATACTCCCCTTAATGAGGTTATAAATCTTTATTCAGATGATCATAAGTTCGGTCCTGTTGCGGTTACCGATAAAGACAATAAATTAAAAGGAGTGATCGTCAGGGGTGCCCTGATCGCTGCCTTATCCGAATCTTTCAGGCCAGAACCGCCGGAAGCCGGCGATAGTAAGGAAGATACCGGAACTGATCAATCTTCCGACTCTTTAGCTCCTTCTGAATCATCCGGCTCACCTGGTTCTTCGGAATCCTCTGAAACTCCTGATAAGACAAAATAATAACTGATTAAAAACATATAAATATGTTTCCTTTCAGAATACCATTAAAAGACTGGATAACAGTTGCCGTAAATTATCTTGAAACTGAATTTGCCGTTTTTTTTGATGGCTTCAGTGCCCTGGTATATTTTCTGGTTGATAACCTGAAAAACGGCATGCTGTTTCTGCATCCACTGGTGCTAATCTTGATAATTGTTGCTGTTACCTGGTTTATGGCAGGGTGGAAGAATAGTGTTATAGCTTTTTTAGGCTTGCTGCTTTCTGAAAATATTGGCTTATGGGAAGCTTTTGTGGAAACCCTGGCATTGGTACTGACGGCTGAGCTGCTAGTTGTTATTATCGGATTGCCTCTCGGTATATGGGCCGCACGAAGTGACCGTTTCAATGCAGTAATAAGGCCGGTCCTTGACTTTATGCAGACAATGCCGGCCTTTGTATATCTTATTCCTGCAGTGATGTTTTTCGGACTGGGACTGGTGCCGGGGGTGGTGGCGACCTTTGTTTTTGCCCTGCCTCCTTTGATCAGGCTTACCAATCTGGGCATACGGCAGGTGCCCGAAGAGCTGGTTGAAGCGGCCGATGCTTTTGGTGCTACAGGTATGCAAAAGCTTTTAAAAGTGCAGATACCTGTTGCAAAGGTTACCATACTTGCCGGCCTTAACCAGTCCATTATGCTTGGATTATCTATGGTTGTGATTGCAGCTATGATCGGTGCAGGCGGACTTGGTGCGGATGTGCTCAGGGGAATACAAAGACTGCAGGTGGGTCAGGGATTTGAGGCAGGATTAGTGGTTGTAATCCTGGCGATAATTCTTGACCGTATAACAGCAGGTTTCGGACAAAGCAAGAAAGTGAACAGCCGGTAAAATCCGGCTTTTTTTTCGATCCCGGGATTAACTTTCCGGTTGTTATCTCAAAAGAGACGTTTTTTCTATATTTTCCGGGAATTTTCGAAATAGCATTGGCTGCCCTGTTATTTCATGGCAGAAACTCTCCCGGGATACCGCTGTTATTTCATGGCAGAAACTCTCCCGGGATACCGCCGTTATTTCATGGCAGAAACTCTCCCGGGATACCGTAGTTATTTCATTGCGGGGTCTCTCCCGGGATACCGCCGTTATTTCATGGCAGAAACTCTTTTGGGATACCTATGATTGGCTTAACCTGAACAGTTCTGACAAACAGTTCTCCTCCCTCGGATTGTATCTGGATCCTGCCGGATGAAAGAGGGCTGATCTCCCCGTCTTCATATGTGCCGGTATTGGTGTTTACCATCACTGTTCTACCATTGACTATATGAACGGCAATACGTCCAAAACAATAGAGGTCCAGCGTATTCCAATCACCAAGAGGATTTTCATTATCGGAGCTTTTCTTTATGGATCTGCCGTTGGCATGCTCTCCAAATGTGAGCATTTCCGCTCCCGGTGTATAAACAAACTGGTTTCTTTCCTGATCCATCACGGCCTCGGTGTCACAGGTGGTATTTACCATAAGATAGGTATCTCCCAGGTTCTGGTGCATCATCTGAAACTCTATATTAGGCATCCACGTACCGAAGGCAGCTCCGAAGTCTCCGAAACTGTGATACAGTAATCCGCTGTTGCGGCGGGAATATACCTCGTCTCCCCATTTAAACACAAGACGAAGGTGATAGTCTTCAAATGACTCCCTGGTAGAAAGTGAACCATTGATCTCTCCTGAAATACGTATTACCTTCTCCCCGTTGTCTTCCACCACCGAGAAAACTTTATCAATGGTTGCAGCCGTGGCCAGGCTGTCGAAATCAGGACCCAGTGAAGATCCGAGGTACATATCCCAGTTAGACAGATCCTCTCCGTTAAAAATCTGTTCCCACTGCTGCTCTCTTTCACAAGCATTAAACAGCATCAGGGTACTTATAGTTAAAGTTATCAGACAGATGGATTTTCTCATAAGTAAAAAGTTTTAATTTAAAAATAACGGACTAATTTATTGGTTTTTTTGTAAAACAGGTTTTTCTTTTTAAACTTTCGTGGAAATTTACATAAATTTTATTCCTGTGCATCAAATTTTTGCCGTAAAACATCTGTTTTGTTAATGACCAATAAAAAAAAACCTGATTAATAAAAAGAATAATAATATTATCGAATATACAATGGGAGCCGGACGAGTCCATCTGTATATTCTTTTTATGGCACCACCCGTTTTATTGCTGTATCTGGTTCCCTTTATTCTGATATGGGATACTGAAACTTTGGTATCAGATATATTGTTGTACATTGAATATTCCATACCGGTTATTCCTGCCGGTATAATAATGCATGAATTGTTGCATGGTGCAGGCTGGAGCCTCTTTACGCAGAAAGGATTTAAATCGGTAAAATTCGGGTTTAACTGGAAATTTCTGGCACCATATTGTCACTGCCGTGAACCGTTAAAAGTGAAACATTACATTACAGGCACTCTGATGCCACTCGTAATTCTCGGGGTACTCCCTGCGTTACTGGCTATTGCACTGGGAAACGGTGCTTTGCTGATTTTTGGCATCATCTTTACATGGACCGCCGGAGGAGATATTATCTCGTTATTTATGCTCAGAAATCTTGAAAGTGACAGCTACGTTTTTGATCATCCCGATAAAATGGGGTTTTATACCAGGAATGATGAGCCGGCAGGTAAACCGTAAAATTCTTGTTTCGCGTGAGGCGTATTTAAATTATTTTACGACACCCTGAAGTCGTAAATATCATACCTGACTATTGAGATTTTTATATGAACAGCAGGCGCCTGAAGCTATTCCTCAAGTAGCTCCCTTATTTTAACGGAAACATCATTAATAGTTGAACGCACCTTTTATATGAAAAGCAGGCACCTGAAGCTATTCCTCAATAAGCTCGTTTATTTTAAGGGAAATATCATTAATATTTGAACGCACCTCACGGATAGTTTCGGAGGTATTATCCAGAACATCGTTCCAGGTTTCGAAGGTGGCATCTTCGACCTTCTCCAGCTCTTTTTCGAGCAACTCTTTTTGATCTTCCAGGACTTCGATCGATTCTTCTATTTCAGCTTTAAGATCATCATCTGCCTCTTCAGCCTGCTCATTTAGATATTCGATACGCTCATCAATATCCTGCATCATATCATTGAGATTTTCGACACTACTTTCTTTGACCTCCTTAAGCTGTTCTTCTCTGACTTTGTTACCACTGCCTCCTCCGCATGATGCCAGGAACAGGATAAAGGTTATTAATAATAATACCCCGATACCGGAATTTTCATGTTGGACGCGAAACTTTCTGATTAAAGTATTCATGATAGATTGATTTTGGTTTGATAATGCAGTTATTTTCCACTAAAATAATAAATATTACGGACTAATCAAAGGGACTTTGTTGCATGTAGAAGGTGTGACAATAGGTATATCCTTTACCGGGCTTCAGGATACCGGCTGCCCCGGGCTTCAGGATACCACGGTAATTTTATAGCGGCAGTAAGATAACTAATTTTAATAACCTGCAGCCTGCCCGTCCTTTCTTGATTCGGAGGCTCCGTAATAAACTTTGTGGACAGGATCCCACATAATGGCCTGGTAACCCCCGTAAGGTCCCACAGCCCACTGCACCCGGTGGCCTTTTCCGATAAGTTCCCGGATCGTTTCATAGGAGAAACCTGATTCAAGCATCACCACGCCCCCGTCACTCATCTGCTGTCCGGTTGGTTCGGATGACCCGCTGTGCTGCACCCGGGGAGCGTCACCTGCCTCCTGGAGGTTCATGCCGAAATCTATCATGTTAACAACGATCTGGGCATGCCCCTGGGGTTGCATGGCCCCACCCATTACCCCGAAGCTCATGTAAGGCATTCCGTCTTTTGTTATAAATCCGGGGATAATCGTATGAAACGGTCTTTTCCCGGGTTCATAGGTGTTGAAATGGCCGGGTTCGAGGGTGAACCCTTCACCGCGGTCCTGGATTACGAAACCGAGTCCGGTAGGTGTCATGCCACTGCCCATGCCCCGGTAATTGCTCTGGATGAGCGATACCATATTTCCATCCCTGTCAGCCACTGTAAGGTAAATTGTATTCGGAGATTCCGTGATGCCGGGGTCATATCTTCTTGCTGCCCGTCCGGGGTTGATCAGCTTACGCCTTTCATCTGCATATTCCTTTGATATCAGCCTTTCAACGGGAACGGGACTGAATTCCATGTCGGCATAATAGCGGGCCCTGTCTTCAAAAGCCAGCTTTTTTGCTTCCACGAAAGTGTGAAGATATTCGGCACTGTAAAGCCCCATCGAAGCTATATCGAATCCTTCAAGGATGTTCAGTATCTGGAGCACAGCTATTCCCTGCCCGTTCGGCGGCAGCTGCCAGACATCATAACCACGGTAGTTTGCCGAGACCGGATCAACCCATTCGGAGGTGTGCGAAGCCATATCCTCATAACTCAGGAAGCCCCCGTTCTCATGTATGTATTTCTCAATGGTCCGCGCAATTTCTCCCTTGTAAAAAGCATCACGGCCATCTCTTGCAAGGGTCTCATATGTATTGGCAAGGCAGGGGTTGCGAAATATTTCACCCTTGGCCGGCATTTTGCCGTCAGGCATATAGGTCTCCTTGAAATTCGGGAAACGCCCCAGAATGTTTGCCGAACGGTCAAGGTAGTATGCGATAAGCTCGGTAACGGGAAATCCTTTCCTGGCATATTCAATAGCAGGTTTAAGGATGGTTTCCATCTCAAGCCTTCCAAATTTTTCATGCAGTTCGAACCATCCGTCAACAGCGCCGGGAACAGTTACCGGCAGTGCCCCGTATGATGGTATATACTCATATCCTTCATCTATGAAATATTCTCTTGTCAACCCTTTAGGGGAACGGCCGCTGGCATTCAGTCCGTGAAGCCTCTCACTCCCTGCATCCCATATTATGGCAAACAGGTCGCCTCCTATACCGCATCCGGTAGGTTCCATTAATCCCAGCATTGCGTTGGCTGCAATAGCTGCATCAACAGCACTTCCCCCCATTTTAAGGATATCCAGGGCGGCCTGGGTGGCCAGCGGGTGACTGGTGGCTGCCATACCGTTCTGTGCTATTACCTCTGAACGGGTGGCAAAATTATGGCCAGTAATACGGTCCTGCGCTTCTGCCATTATCATAACAGTAAATAGAAATGCTGCTATAAAGATTGATTTTTGCATTATAATTAGTTATTAGGTTGATAATCGATGCCTAACTGAGGAAAAATGAAACCACTAAGTTATCGATTGTTACTCTAAACCTTCAAAAAAAAGTTATTTTTGTGCCTGCATAAAAAAAAGCGTTGATTATTCGTAAAATCCCTGCAAAAAGCAGTTGCAAAAATGCCCTCTGCAGTCATGCTTATCGACAGGGATAATTTTGAAGGCCTGATCAGTCATCAATATTGTTGGATTATTCAATCGATTGCCTTAACTTGTTCATGATACTTATTTATAATTCAACCTAATTATAACCCTATTGTCATGGACAGGAAAATCAGTAACATTTATGATCATTACAGGCAGGGGAAGACCGGCCGCCGTGAATTCCTGCGTAAATTATCGTTGTATGCAGGTGGCACTGCAACGGCATTGGCATTGCTGCCCATGCTAGAGAAAAATTACCTGAAGGCTTCCGTATTGCGGGGAGACGGACCGGATCGGGACCGGGGTCTGGTTAATGGTCCACTTACCGAAACTTCAGCTTCGCCGGGAATGGCAGATAACGACCCTGACCTGGTTACCGGATTTATTGAATATCCGGGAGAAACAGGAGATGTAAGGGCCTATCTTGCCAGGCCAAAAGCCGGGAAGAAATATCCGGCGGTAATTGTGATTCATGAAAACCGTGGTTTACAGCCCCACATCATGGATGTGAACCGGCGGATGGCAAGGGAGGGTTTTCTTTCTCTTGCACCGGATGCCTTGTCGCCTGCCGGCGGAACGCCCGAGGATGAAGATATCACTCAGGCATTGCAGATGAACCGTGAGCTGGACTATGATCAGGCTGTTAAAAATTTTGTTGCTGCCGTTAAATACCTTGAAACCCACCCGCTTTCAAACGGTAATGTTGGCTGCACAGGATTCTGCTGGGGAGGTGCAATGACCAACCAGGTAGCCGTGAATGCCCCGTCACTGAAGGCAGCGGTTCCTTATTATGGCAGCGTTCCTCCTTTAGAGAGGGTGCCGGATATCCGGGCATCGATTATGGCTCATTATGCAAGTGATGACGCCAGGATCAATAATGGAATCCCGGCCTTTGAGGAAGCATTGAAGAAAGCAGGAAAAGATTACAGGATATACATTTATGAGGATACCCAACATGCGTTTAACAACGATACCAACGCGGACAGGTATAACCCGGAGGCTGCAAAACTGGCATGGGAGAGGACCGTAGCCTTTTTCAGAGAAAAACTGGGACCCTGATAATTGATTTTTTGGCTTCCCGGGTAGCATAAATAAAGTGTGAGCAATATTGATTATTCCGGAAGCCGGCCTGTATTTTTCAAGGTGGTTATTAACTAACTGCCCAGGCAGCATTTTTTGTATTTTTTCCCTGATCCGCAGGGGCACGGATCGTTGCGGTTGATCTTCCCCGGCACCGGTTGATTTCTCTTGTTCTGAATTGCCTGATCAGGGAAGGCGGAAGCTGAACCGCCCCGGTTTTTTAAATTCCATGCGGCGGTTACTGCACTGACCCACGGACGGCAGTGGTTGAAGAATTTTCTGTATCCTGCGCACAGGTAGTTGAGGCCCGGTTCGCCGTCAGGAGTGCGGATAAACCGGTTTTTCGGACACTCGCCGTTACACATTGGCCTTACCTCACAATCAACGCAATATTGCGGGAGTGTGGTGAGCTTTGCCTGCCCAAAATCATGTTGCTGCCTGCTGTCGAGAAGATATTCAAGGTCAGTTTCGTTAATATTGCCAACAAGATGTTTTTGGTCCACAAAATGGTCGCACGAATAGAAATCACCATTTTTTTCAACCACCGGCACACCTCCACAGGTTTTCCTGAAGATGCAAAGTGTATGATCCTGCCTGAAGGCAGTCCGGGCCGCTTCTTCAAACAACTGTACCTTGATTTTACCGATGTCATTTTTAACCCACTCATCAAAGATGGCAGTCACAAAATCTCCAAACCCTTCAGATGGCACTGAATCTGCAGTTACACCTTTATCGCTTCCCGGCTGTCTTATCACCAGCGGCAGAAATGTCATGTGCCTGGCGCCCAGTTGTCTGAAGAACCTGTATACCTCCAGGGGGTTATCAACATTGCCGGCATGCACAACACACAATATTTCAGGTACAGTTCCGTAGTCCTGCATCAGCCGGAAGGCTTCCAGTACTTTATTAAAGGTTGGTTTATGATCTTTGTTCCGCCGGTAAATATCATGAAATTCCCGGGGGCCGTCCATGCTGAGACCAACAATGAATTTTTCACCGGCAAGGAATCTGCACCATCTCTCGTCCAGCAGTATCCCGTTGGTTTGTATTCCATTTACAATTGTCCTGTTTGCAGGTTTATGAATTTTCTGAAGATCAACAACCCTTTTGTAAAAGTCAATGCCTGCCATGGTGGGCTCCCCTCCATGCCATGAAAAGTTTATAACCTGACCCATGGAAGCCCTTATATTTTGGGTAATGTATTTTTCAAGAAGGTCATCAGGCATTATGAAGGAATTCTCCTTTTGTTCTGATTTCTCAGTTTCAAGATAATAGCAATAATCACACTGCAGGTTGCATAAAGCTCCTACGGGCTTGACAAATACCTGGAACTCCCGGTTTTTTTGGGTCATAATAAACAGAAGTTAACTTTGTGACGATTGCAAGTTAGTTCAAAGAGTTGAAAAAAGCCCGTATTTAATATCTCAATAATTTATGAGATTCATATATACCATATATATTTACAAAATGATAATTGACCTGAAAATAATATAGAGAGAGCAGGTATGCAAAAATAGTATGAACAGTTGTTTGATTGCTGCGGTTAAAAAATTGCATCTGGAAAGCTTTTCTAAAGGTACAGTGAAATTGAACACTATGTTTAATTAACCAAAAACATCACACATTATGAAGAAGCGTGATTTTCTGAAAACCGGCTTACTGAGCCTTGGTGCTTTAATGCTGCCCAAAAAGGCAGAGGCACTCGAATTTTATCCCATGCCGTCAGATAAAAAGTGGGCAGTTCTTTTTGGCACCTGGTGCGGTACCTCCCGTGATGCAGGAATATGGATCTCTGAAGGAATGGGTGGCATAGCAAATGTTTTTGATGTTCGTGAAAACCCCGATCTGTCCGCATATGATCATATTGTTGTCGGCAGCTCAATACGGAATAACGAGGTGCACCCTTTGCTCAGGGGGTATCTTGAAAAGAACAGGCCTGCATTGGAGGGCAGGGTAAATGGTCTGTTTGCGGTTTGCGGCAACATGATGCAGCCGTTGGATGAAGAGCAGTATACCGCTTTTATAGATTATCAGCTTTCCATACTTTCCGGTGCATATGATGTACCCGCAAAGGTTTTTCTTGGCAGGATAACGTGGGGATTGATGGAACCTGATGTACGTGAGCGTATGCAGCAGATTCCGGGCATGGTTGAATACGACAACCTTAAAAGATCTGATTGCCTGGCCTTTGGCCGGAAAATACTTGAAGCTGCTGTTTGACTTTCATTCAGGCCGGGCATACCATCATGAATTCAGTGCTTTAAGATAGTTTTCAATATAATCCGGCTTTTGCCCGGATTTGTATTGCATGATATATCTCGGATGTTCCAGGGGTATCAGTCTGTCAAAGAAATTGTGCTCATTATTGATACGGCTCAGTATATCGTGGTTTTTTCCTGCTCCAAGGCAAAAAGCCACATCAGTATTGATGCCCATGGAAATATGTTTACTGATGGATTTTATTAAAAACGGATAAATGGCCCGGAGCAGTTCACTGCTGTCATAATAGTTGTAATTCACCTCTTTGCCTTTTTCGTTGATCTTAACGAATCCAAGCGGACACAGAGAGTTGATGTAGAAATCATTGTAAAACCTGTTAACTCCTCCATAGGCATCTATCACCTCATAAACAAATACCGAAGAGGGTTCATGAGTAACTATACCCTCAATATGCAATCCGCATTTTTCAGCAAGACGTTTTGTATCAGTAAAAGGAATGCCGGTAACACCGGCACCGAAACGACCCGGGTTGATTCCCAGTATCAGTCTCCGCTCCATATTATCATTGTAATACCGTCGGTAAAATTGTGATGATATTTTTAAAGCCTCCGGGTTCTCAGTAAAGGGACTCATAATCTTAATGCCGCCGGGAAGCCTGATGTCCGGATCAAGATTTTTATTGAATTCAATCACTTTGTCGGCAAAGGTATGCATGATGATAAATTGCAGTTTTTAAGTTCTACGGGCAATTGAAAATTGAAATACCGTTCAAAATGCAATATTAAATGATTTTGTATTTCTTTCGGAGAAGACACCATTTTGTCTTATCATTTAATTTGATGAATGCAATTATTTTTACATTAAGACTATTGTATATGTGTTTCAAGTGGGGTATATTGCCTATCTGTATTAAGCACTCTTAAATTACAGATTAATTGATAAATAAATTGCTAAATATATTTTATATGAAGACTTCAAGCAGATTTTTTTTCGTTGCAGGGATATTGTTTTTCTTTACTTTCCTGCATATTTTATCTCAGGCACCACAGGCATTCAATTATCAGGCAGTAGTAAGGGATGGTGAAGGGAATCCCCTTTCGGAGGAAAATGTAACACTAAGGCTGAGCCTTGTTTCTGATCCTGAATCATCATCAGTGATTTATTCGGAAACTCATTCTGTCACTACAAATTCATTTGGACTGGTGAATTTGAATGTCGGGGAAGGAACGGTGGCTGAGGGAGATTTTACTTCAGCAGAGTGGGCAAATACTTCTGTTTACCTTAAGGTTGAAATGGACCTGCTCGACGGTAACGGATATTCCGACATGGGTGTTTCCCGTATACTTTCTGTGCCCTATGCTCTTTATGCGGCATCGGGGACTGAAGGCCCTCCGGGTCCGCAGGGACCTCCCGGTGCCGGTCTTACCGGCAGGGGAAACTGGGTTGACGGAGAGACATATCAGCCCAATGATTTTGTGTTTGACCGGTCGGGTGATGATCCTGATGTCAACTCAATGTGGATAGTCCAGGCAAGTGAGGAGTTTGTTTCAACAACTCCGCCCTACAATGATCCTGATAACTGGATTGAATTCCAGGCACCCCAGGGCGAACCGGGAATACTTGCTGAAGGGGAATCAGCCGGCAACACCCCTTACTGGGACGGATCTGAATGGGTTATAAACAGCAGCAATCTGTATAACAATGGCGCCAATATTGGTATAGGAACAACTTCACCCTCGGAAAAGCTTGATGTGGATGGTACTGTCAGGTTGAGGGGCCATCTTTTTGACTCTGGAAATTCTTCGGGAACTACCGGACAGGTTCTTGGCAGGAGAGCAACCGGGGTGATATGGCAGGATCCTTCGGTCAAGGGTTCGGGCAACGCCGGGAACCTGGCATACTGGAATGACGGGAGCACACTGGGCAGTATGCCATACATTCTTTACGGTGATGATGAGAGTGTGAAGATTTCCAGCCGGGATGATGCCGGTGATGATGATCCTATTTTTGAGGTAAAGAACCGTACAGGTCAGGTTGTATTTGGAGTTTATCAGACCGGTGTCAGAATATATGTGGACGATGCAGATGATACCGGTGAATTAAAAGGGACGCGTGCGGGTTTTGCTGTTGGCGGATTCAGCCAGAGCAAGCAGGGTGAGGTTGAATATCTCCGGGTTGATCCCGGTTCGGTCAGGATAAGCATTGATGATACTACAAAAGTTGACGGAGTAAAAGGTACAAGGGGAGGATTTGCGGTAGGGGGGTTTACCACACAAAAACAGACGGCTTATGATTACTTTAACCTTACCCCGGGAAGTGCTGAATTCTGGCTTGATGAGAGTGAACAAGCCAAAGGCTCAAGAGGTGGCTTTGCTGTTGGCGGATTTACCTCTGAAAAAACAACACCCGATAACTACCTGGATCTTACCCCTGAGAATTATTTTATAGGACATTTAAGTGGTAGTTCCAATGATGGGGGCATTTATAACTCCTTTATGGGATTTGAAACCGGCAAATCCAATATCGACGGAAGTTATAATTTGTTTCTTGGTTACCAGGCCGGAATTTTAAACACCCATGGAAATAGTAATTCTTTTGTAGGTAGCCAGGCAGGTGCTTCCAACACAAGTGGAGATTATAATGCATTTTTGGGGCAGGAAGCGGGGTTTGGCAACGGCACCGGAAACTACAATACTTTTATGGGCTACCAGGCCGGCTATAACAGCGGGGGGAGCAGCTATAATACTTCAATAGGATATATGGCGGGCTATTCGCTGAATGACTGGCAGGGAGGTGCATTTGTTGGATTTGAAGCCGGCAAGAATATAACCGGAAGGGGAAATACAGCTTTGGGATCAAGTGCAGGAAGCAATGCCTCAACCGGTGAGTACAATGTACTTATAGGATCGCTTGCCGGTACAACAAATAACGCAACATTGAACAGTGGTTCAAGAAATGTTTACATAGGCCGTACCGCCGGATTTTTTTTCGGAGAGGCAACTAATAATGTTGCAGTGGGTTATAATGCGGGATCTTCTGCCACAGGAGATGGCAATGTATTTCTTGGTTATAATGCCGGGGCGGGTACCAGCGCAGATAGCAGGCTGTATATATCAAATCCGGATGGCACCTTGATTTACGGCGAATTTGACACCAAACGTGTTGGAATTGATGTTTCTTCACCAACCGCCACACTTGATGTTAACGGCTCTGCACGGTTCCGGAAAGTAGGATCAGGAGCTTATAGCCAGTCTTTGAACATAACTTCAGATGGCACTCTTACTACAGCATCATCCGACATCAGGATGAAAGAAAACATCTCCACTTTAAGCAATAGCCTGGATGATGTGCTAAAACTCAGGGGTGTGTCTTTTACATGGAAGGACCAGCCGGCGCTGGGAAAAAGGATCGGCTTTATTGCCCAGGAGGTTGAACCGGTCCTTCCCGAACTTGTATTTGTCAATGAGGAGGACGGATATTTGGGAGTTAACTATCCTGAAATGACGGCTGTCCTTGTGGAGGCCATCAAAGAACAGCAACAACAGATCGAGGATCTTACCGGACACCTCAGGGCTACAGAAGAAAGACTGGAACAATTGCATTTTCGCCTGGATCAACCGGAACAAATGCATTTATTGCATGAGCAACAGGAGCAGATCATGATGCTGCGGGAGGAAAATGAATTTCTGAAAGAACAGATAAATGAGATTATGAATATGCTTTCCGATGAAAAAACAGATTAGATTTGTGCTGATCGATTCGGAGGCTGATTGTTAATCATCACTTCTTCATAATTTATTTATTGTAACTTGTTCTGCAATATCTTATTTGAGTTATTTTATTATTGATGCATGACATGGCGGGTTATTAACCGGTATGCATGCAAATATAAAACCGGTTATTATGCTGGTGAGCTTATTATTAATCTAAAAGGTATTTTTATGAGAACAGGACATTTACATAAATTAATTGCTGTGTGCGGAATTCTAATATTCTGTTTTACCGGCCAGATCTTTTCCCAGGCTTCCGAATCTTTTCATTATCAGGCCGTGGCCAGGGATGCTGAAGGCAATCCGCTTTCTGAAAAAGATATCGGCATTAGGTTAAGTATCCTGCCTGAATCAGAAACAGCGGATGCTGTTTATGTTGAAACACACCAGGTGACTACAAACCCTTTTGGGCTCGTTACACTGGTTGTTGGCGAAGGTGATGCCTCAGAGGGTGATTTTATGATGATCAACTGGGGCAGCAGTTCATATTATATGAAGGTTGAGATTGACCTTCAGGATGGTAACGGTTATGTTAATATGGGAGCATCGCGGATACTTTCAGTTCCTTATGCTCTTCATGCTGCCCGGGCTCAGGGGACCCTTGCAGGATCAAGCATTGAGATAGCAAGCAGTATGGATGCCTCCGATGATGACCCGATATTTGAGGTAAAAAACCGTGACGGTCAGGTAGTGCTGGGAGTATACCAGAGCGGCGTGAGGATATATGTTGATGAGGAGCAGGAGGAGATAAAAGGAAGCCGTGCCGGTTTTGCTGTCGGTGGTTTTACCGCAGGTAAACAGGATGAGGTTGAATTTCTAAGGGTCGATCCTGGTTCTGTAAGGATAATGATTGATGAGGATAAAGCTGATGAGGGAAAAGGATCAAGGGCCGGTTTTGCTGTCGGCGGCTTTACAACAGGCAAAGATACCTCAGGTTTTGATTTTTTTTCTCTTACACCCTACAGTGCAGATTTTATGCTTGATGAAACAGGTCTTACCAAAGGATCAAGGGCAGGGTTTGCAGTGGGGGGGTTTTCTGCAGCTAAGGGTGAATTTGTTGATTATATGAATATCACCGGTTCGCAGGATGCTGAAATAATAAATCCTGCTGAGCCAAGGATACTCTGGTATCCTGAGAAGGAAGCTTTTCTTGCAGGCAGGGTACTGGTTGAACATACCGACAGTGTGGGCACCAATTCCTGGGCATCGGGTTTTGAATCCAAATCCATTGGTGACTGGTCACAGGCACTCGGATACCGGTCCGTCGCCAGGGGCGACTATTCAACATCCATAGGTAAAGAGGCCACTGCAGGGGGACTCAATTCCTATGCTTTCGGACAGGAAACCATGGCGTCGGGCAGCGGCAGCTATGCCTTTGGTAACAAAGCCCTGTCACTGGGAGATGATGCTTTTGCCATTGGGCGCGGAACCGAGGCCAGCGGTATGGGAAGTTTTGCTATAGGTTTTATCGGACTTGACTCTGCTGATGTTGCTACGGGTCATACCAAGGCAACGGCGGACTGGGCAGTGGCGATAGGTATGGGAGCACAGGCCACCGAAAGGGCAGCTTTTGCCATTGGAACCGAATCGGTTGCTGAAGGAGAGTATTCCATTGCACTTGGTTATTTTGCTAATGCAACCGGATGGTTTTCAACGGCAGTGGGTGCTGCAACGGATGCAGGCGGTTATGCTTCAACAGCTACAGGGATATTAACCTCCGCCAGCGGCGAAGCTTCAACTGCAATGGGCTGGGAATCTGAAGCAAGTGGCGTTGTCGGCACAACACTTGGTTATTCAACCAGGGCAATCGGGGATTTTTCAACTGCTATAGGTATTAGTTCAGTGGCGAACGGATATGCATCAACTGCGATGGGATGGGAAAACGAAGCAAACGGAATGGGATCCACAGCAATGGGGGTACTGACAAATGCCGGGGGACTCGTTTCAACCGCCGTTGGATGGGAGACCACAGCAAATGGAAATGCATCAACTTCAATGGGTGAAAACACTACGGCTGAAGCCTACGCTTCACTTGTAACCGGCAGGTATAATCTTATTTCAGGAAGCAGTGATGAATGGGTGGACGACGATCCGTTATTTGTTATTGGGAATGGCAGCGAGTCTGCCAGGAGCAATGCAGTGACCGTACTTAAAAACGGCAGGGTCGGGTTACAAACCGAATCATCCCCCACATATGCACTGCAACTGCCTAACAGTACATCGACAGGAGAAGGGGCAATTGTCGCTACCGAGTATTACCTATGGTCAAAAGGTGATAAAATATCTGAAAAGAAATCTTTGCACTACGGCCTTGCAGAAATTCTTAATCTCATTCCTGTTACATATGATCAGCAGGATACAAAAAGTGAAGATGATCCATTCATAACTGAAGGATCAAATACCATAGGGCTTGATGCCAGGGAAGTATTCGGGATAATTCCCGAAGCAGTTTCAAAACCGGAAAACGAGGACACGGAACTATGGGGGATATCATACTCAAGGCTTGTGCCGGTGCTTATAAAGGCCATCCAGGAGCAGCAGGATCAGTTAGAGGAGCTTAAAACCCGGCAGGAGCAGATATATGCTTTGCAGAAAGAAAATGAATATTTGAATCATCAGATAAACCAGATACTGCAAATGCTTTCAACTGCCAGTGCAGAATAAACAAAAAGCTACAATTCATGCACATAAGCCGCAGGGGAATCCAGAACGTGGATGCGGTCGGTATTATCTTCCTTTATGGTGCTTACCTCAAGCAGCGCATCGGCGACTTTATTGGTGAGGCTGGCTGGGACACTGATGGCACTGCGTATTATGGTTGAGGTGATCTCCTCCTCCTGGTTTGTTATCTCCGGTGTCACCCTTGACGTGGTTGCCCCGGTAGCACCAACTTCAAGGCATGCTTCCCTGAGCTTTTCGATACGGATTTTAT
Organism: Bacteroidales bacterium; assembly: GCA_046483315.1. GTDB lineage: Bacteria > Bacteroidota > Bacteroidia > Bacteroidales > PUMT01 > PXAP01. The sequence continues at coordinate 23,378 of JAWODJ010000079.1, forward strand.
CTGAAATGATCGGTATCTCGCAATTATTGTTTAATCCTGCAGAAGAAAAATTTATCCATATTCAGAATAATAATTTATTTTTATGAATAATTCAACCGAAAGAAGTTATATCAGGATATGCAAAATAATAAAAGACATGATAATAATTCAAGATTAGTATATTCACCTTTTCACTTTTAATTTATAATTTAAATAGTAATCCATATTATCAGAGATGTGAGCTAAGAACCAATCCTCAGTTATAAAGTTCTAAATTGTTGTTATGTATACAGAATTCAAAGATTTTAATATTGAAGTGCTGACTACTCCCTACACAACAAAACGTGGGATAGTGTTTGAAAAAACGGCTTCTATTTCCTTGTATGGCAAAAATAAACTTATTGCAGAATTTAAACTGGCATACTGTGATCCTGAAGAAATTTACAAAAAAATTGATAGTGGGGATGAGATCTTGCTTGATGAATGTTATATTGAAAATTTTTCCTTGTCTTATTACCGTAAATTCAGAAATTTAGAAGAAAGATCATATGTAACTATCAATGAATTCAGTGCCAGGGGAGCTGTTTTCAATTCGACAATAGAAACAGATTTTTCTTATTCAAACTTTAAGGGAAACGGCATTTCATTCAAAGAGTGCAGATTTATCAATGGCAGGGTTTCATTTCAAGGCGCCAGGTTATCTGGTGGGTATATTGATTTTTCAGACATATTATTTAAGAATGGAGAAGTGGATTTCTCCCGTGCAAATTTTGAAGGAACTAAAATAGAATTTAAAAATACAATATTTCATGATGGGACCAAAAACTTCAAATTCACAGTTTTTAAAGCCGGCATAATATCGTTTATCAATACTGAGTGGGGTGAAGGTGAAGTAATATTTATTGACACAAACTTTGGTGAAGGGAATGTTTCATTCAAAGTGGCACGGTTTAAGGCTGGAAAGATTGATTTTCATTTTGCAAAATTCGGTAAAGGCGATATATCCTTTGAGCGCACTGAATTTGGTAATGGCAAAGTAGACTTTCGCAAAGTTGAATTTGCCGAGGGAAAAGTAAATTTCAACAGATCTGTATTTGGTGAAGGAGATGTTACTTTTACTGGTAGTGAACTTAAAAATAGCAGAATGACATTCCAGAAGACAGATTTTGGAAATGGAAATCTGTTTTTTGAAGAGGCTGAATATAAATCTTCAGAAGTAATCTTTAACAATGCTCAATTCGGAGAAGGAAATGTCTATTTAACGAAGTCTTTATTTAAAAATTTATCTCTGATATCCTGCCATCTTAACCAGTATTTTGACCTGAGGGTAACATTTTGTGAATATATTAATCTGACTGATACAATTGCCAGAGACATAGTTGATTTCTCCCCTTATGATCATAAAGTTGAAATAGGATGTCTTAACATTGCAGGAATGAGACTAATTGGCCGGATTTATATTGACTGGTATGAAAACAATGTTAAAGAGATCATAAATAAACAAAACAATACCAGTAAGTTCGATAAGGCTGAGCAATTTAAAATATTGAAAGAGAATTATCATAATTTGGGAAGTTACAATTTTGAGGACCTGGCTTACATTCAATTCAAGAGGAACGAACAAAAGGCAGAACTTCAAAAATCCCTTGGAAAATCCAGGCTGAATGCAATCTGGCACTTTCCGATTTATGGGTTCAAGTTCCTGGTAATTGACAGGATGGGTTTATATGCAACTTCTCCGGCCAGGGTTATCACCAGTCTGATTACAATATATTTTATATTCAGCCTGACCCATTTGACATGCCCCTTCTTGATGGATACTCAAATCACATGTATTAGTCCGGATTTTACTTTCATTGACAGAGTCCTGACTACTTTCTATTACAGTCTCATAACATTTACAACGGTAGGTTATGGAGATTGTGCTCCGGAAGGTTTCCTAAGAGCAGTGGCAGCCGTTGAAGGATTCGTTGGTCCGTTTATGATGTCATATTTTACAGTTGCTTTTGCCCGGAAAATTCTCAGGTAGCCTTCAAACGTATGGAACCCGCATGGTTTGTTCAAGTTATTTTGTCTGCCGAAGGCTGATGCAGGTTTCATCCTTTCTTTTAGTATTGTATTTATGGCTATTCAGACAGGCTATACCGTAGGAACAATTTCTGCTTGAACGGAGGTGTCCGGGCAGGATCTCTATTACCTTTTACCTGTGTGGTCCGGCAGCTCTTTACGGTCACCGGCTCATAGGTGCAAGCGGCAGACATGGTTCACTGCCGAAGTTTTTCGAGAATTAAATTTTAGCCTGAACCGTGCATTTTGGGTCAGATTGAATGAAAAAATGTATTTTAGCGTCACTTCTTTAGAAATAATGATTGTAATTAAACCGGTCTAATTGATAAAATAATTTCTATTATGTGGAAAAAATGGAAAAACCTTCCGTTGTGGGGCAAAATTGTTGCAGGTATGGCTGGCGGACTTGTATGGGGCATACTGGCCGTTATATTCGGCCTTTCACTATTCAATGAACAATGGATAAAACCTTTCGGTACTATTTTTCTCAATATGCTTAAGCTGGTTGCTGTGCCCCTTATTTTTGTTTCACTGGTTAAGGGGATGGCAAGTCTGACCGATATAAGCAAGCTTTCGAGGATAGGACTCAAAACGCTGGGGTTTTTTATGGCATCTACCGTGGTTGCAATAACAGTAGGGCTGCTGATAGTAAATATTATGAAGCCCGGCCATGCTTTTCCTGATTCCAGGCGGGCAGAGATGCAGGAGCAGTATGCAGGCACGGTGGGAGAGAAGGAGTCAATTGCCGACCAGGTTAAAACCGGGAGTCCGCTTGATTTTCTTGTCGATATTGTTCCCGAGAATGTGGTAAATGCTGCCGCTGACAACAGTAACATATTACAGATAATTTTCTTTGCAATACTTTTCGGTTTGGCCGTTGCGCTTATTCCGCATGAGAAGGTGAAAGTTGTGAAGGATGTTTTTGACGGACTCAATGAGATTGTACTAAAGATAGTGGATCTGATAATGAAAACTGCCCCTGCAGGGGTGTTTGCCCTGCTCGGGACCCTGGTTGTAGAGTTTACCGGTGATGATGTTTCTGAATCGCTCGATCTGTTTGCCTCACTTGGGTTATATATCGTTGCCACTGTTTTAGGTTATCTTGTAATGATCTTCATCATCTATCCGTTGATTTTAAGATTGATCACCCCGGTGGGTTACCGTGACTTTTACAGGGCAGTCAGTCCGGCACAGATGATTGCATTTTCAACCAGCTCCAGTGCAGCATCCCTGCCAATATCAATGGAGGTGGTAGAGAGGGATCTTGGGGTATCAAAGACCATTTCCAGTTTTGTTCTCCCTATCGGCACAACCATTAACATGGATGGCACCAGTCTATACCAGGCTGTAGGGGCTGTGTTTATTGCCCAGGCTTTTGGTTTTGACCTTACCATGGCGCAACAACTGACTATTGTCCTTACGGCAACACTGGCATCGATCGGCACACCCGGTGTGCCGGGAGGAGGGGTTGTAATGCTGGTTATAATACTGACGTCAGTGGGACTTCCGGCAGAGGGCCTTGCAATGGTTCTGGCACTCGACAGGCCTCTTGATATGCTTCGTACCGTTGTCAATGTAACAGGTAATTGTGCTGCATCAACCGTTATTGCAAAAAGCGAGAAGGAGCTTATATACCCACCTGTAAAAAAGGATGAGTTACCTTAGCGATATTTGATAAATCCGGTTTGAGAATATTATAGTAAATAATTTATCTTTATAAGATAAATATATTCTGTACATAACTGAATACATCTTTTATGAACAGCCTGTATTCATTATCAGATTCATGGAGCACATTTTTCTTTGTACTCAATGTCATTTATCTTACTACTGCTATCCTGGTTGCCATTTCTGTGGTTCTTGATAACAGGAATCCCACCAAGACCATATCATGGGTGGTTGTTTTATTTGTATTGCCGATACTCGGACTTATCCTCTATTTTTTGATAGGCAAAAATTACCGGAAAGAGAAAATCTTCTCACGCAAGGGCATGGAAGATTTTGAGCGGATACGAAACCTGAGCGATAATCAGATAATAGAATTACAGAAAAACAATTTTATTGAAAATGATAAAGTCAGAACCAAACTTCATATAATAAATCTTCTTTTGCGCAATAGCAAAGCTCTGCTTACATTGCGCAACCGCCTGAGAATACTCAACAATGGTGAAGAAACTTTCAGATCGATAAAAGCAGAACTCATTAAAGCCAGACATCACATACATCTTGAGTATTATATTATTGATGATGACACTATTGGCAACGAGATCAGGGAGATATTGATCAGGAAATCAAAAGAGGGGGTCAGGGTAAGGCTTATATTTGATGACGTCGGCTGCTGGAAGCTTGGCAGAAAGTTTCTCTCTTCTCTTGAAGCAGCAGGGGTTGAGTTTTATCCTTTTATGCCGGTTCGTTTCCCTTTTCTGGCAAACAGGATAAATTACAGGAATCACAGGAAAATTATTGTCATTGACGGCAGGGTTGGATATGTGGGGGGTATAAATATAGCGGACAGGTATATTGTAGGAAGTGAAGAAATACCTTTCTGGCGCGATACACATGTCATGATAGAGGGTGAAGCCGTGAATTCGCTTCAGGTTGTCTTTCTTATAGACTGGTATTTTGTTTCCGGAGAGATTGTAAGCGAACGCTCATATTATCCCAAAACACGAATATCAAGCAATCAACTTGTCCAGATCACTGCAAGCGGACCTGATTCTGACTGGTCAAGTATAATGCAGGCCTATTTCAGTGCCATAAGCACTGCCCGGGAATACATCTATATTGCAATTCCCTATTTTATTCCCAATGAGAGCATTTTAACGGCTTTAAGGACTGCCGCACTTAGCGGTATTGATGTCAGAATGATAATTCCCGGAAAAGCTGATTCATTCCTGGCCTACTATGGCACCATGTCATATGTGGAAGAACTCCTTGAAGCAGGTATCAGGGTTTTTTATTATCAGAAGGGCTTTATTCACAGTAAGCTGATAATGGTAGATGATGTCTTCTCCTCAATAGGCACTGCAAATATGGATATAAGGAGTTTCGATGATAATTTTGAGATTAATGCACTGGTATATGATGAAAAGTTTTGTAAAGAGCTTAAAGGCACTTTTCTTGAGGACTTAACACATTGCCTGGAAGTTGATCCTGAATTACACAGAAAAAGAAGTTTTAAAAGAAAATTCATTGAATCTTTTGCGCGCATTTTCAGTCCGCTTCTTTAGTTAATATTTGAAACCCGCGTCCTCTGGTCGCGGTAATGTCCTGGCGGGGCTTTGCCCGAAAGGCATGTGTGATTTAAAAAATTCGCGGTGCAAAGCAAAAATCGGGGTTAAAGCCACCTCCTCTGGTGGTGGATAATCCGATTTTAGCGAATTTTTTACTTTAACTTAAAAGTCCCTGTGCATCTTTTAGTGCGGTCATATTCCGGCAGGGCTTTACCTCCTTATATGATTCCCCTTTTTGATGTCAATTCCGGAATGCGTGAATATTGCCATTATCAGTGTTAAGGGACTTTAAAACAGATCCCTTTAAGGTTCTTATGAACTAACCCGACTGATACGGTAAGTTTTGCTGTCCTTTAAAAAAACTGATATTTTTATTAAATTTAGATCAGATAATTGAAACATTGATATAGCTTTATTTGTATAATTGCATAAGTTTTATATATCCCTGTCAGATATTTGGGTAATAAAATGAAGTATTGATTGATGAAATCCTGGAAATTTGATAAATAGTAATCTAAAACTATTAAAATGAAACAATTAGTTGTTATTACAGCCCTGCTTTTTTTGGGCTTCTCTTCCCAGAAATCATTTTCACAGCTAAATGAAATGGGAAAACTCCTTACCGGAGGAAAGGATGATGCACAGGAACTGGTCGATGCCTATCTTTCACCATTTACCAATGCCTTTGGTGCAACGCTTAATGCCGGCTGGTACAATACTGCCAGGCCACACAGGACACTTGGCTTTGATCTCACCCTTTCGGTGAATGTGGCACTCATTCCGGATGATGCAAAATCCTTCAATATCAGCAATATGGGTTTAAACGGTCAGTCTGACAGGAATATCACTCCTACCATTGCGGGAGCAAAAGATCTTGAACCTGCCATGATGTCTTATGACCTGGGCGGTAATGATTTAGTTCAATATACTCTTCCGCAGGGAACCGGACTTGGTTTTATACCTGCTCCTACTTTGCAGCTGGGTATAGGAATACCGCTGGATACTGAAATAATAGGAAGATTCATTCCGCAGGTGGATCTTGGTGATGTTGGTAACCTGGGTTTATGGGGCATCGGGATTAAACACAGCCTGAAGCAGTGGATACCTGTGGTGTCAAGACTGCCAGTGGTAAACCTTTCGGTAATGGCCGGTTACACGAAGTTCTACACCAGGGCAGATCTGAATTTTCAGCCTGCAGACATTAATGCTCTTGACAATACGACTATGGCGGTTAACTTTGATGACCAGAATCTTGATTTTGGCGTCGGCAGCTTTACGGCCAATATTATTGCTTCTGCTGATGTTCCCTTTGTTACGGGGTATCTCGGACTGGGGATTAATTCAACAAATACAAATCTTAAAATGACAGGATGGTATCCTGTTCCTGAAGTAAATGCCCAGACCAACCAGAATGAGGTAACCGACGATTCTGCACTTCAGGATCCCATAGATTATAGACTTACTGGTGACTCAGGCGGTATTCAGCCCAGGGTAACTGCCGGTGCAAAACTTAAACTTGCTGTTTTCCATATTCATTTTGACTACACCTATGCCAGTTATTCGGTTGTGACAGGAGGTGTAGGGATCAGTTTCCGATAAATAAGCGACAAAATATAATTAACCTGATCCCGGCTGAATTTTCATCCGGGATTTTTTTCACGGTTCTACGGATAATGGTTTATATCTTTGTATTGTTTTAATTTAAATCGACCGGATATTAAGGATGATTGACAAAATTGACAATTCAGTACTATCTGAAAGAACAAAAAAGGATATTATTAACCGCTACAGGGGACTGTTGAGGGTATGCAGGAAGTGCATAAGCACCGGAGGCAATAAAAAGATAAGAAAAGCTTTCGATATAGCACTCAGTGCTCATCTTCACAGAAAAAGAGATTCAGGTGATCCTTATATATTCCATCCCATTGCCGTTGCCCGGATAGCTGTTGAGGAGATCGGCCTGGGCACAACTTCGGTTATTGCCGCGTTGCTGCACGAAACGGTGAAAGAAGGAACCTACGATTATAAAGATATTGAAAATAGTTTCGGAAAGCCTGTCAGGAAGATTGTCGAGGGACTTACAAAAATGTCGGGTATTTCATCAATGAATACCACATTGCAGGCAGAGAATTTCCGGAAACTTTTACTTACTCTTTCTTCCGACGTGAGGGTAATCCTTCTCAAGCTTGCCGACCGTGTGGAAAATATGCGAAACCTTGAGTATTCTTCCGCCGAAAGGCAGTTAAAGACGGCATCGGAAACCTTCTACCTGTATGCCCCTCTTGCACACCGGCTCGGACTGTACAGTCTGAAATCGGAAATGGAAGACCTGTCAATGAAATACACGAATCCTGACATATATAGTGATATTCAGAATAAACTGAGAAATACAACCACGGCCAGGAACCGTTTTATACGTGAATTTACAGAACCAATAAAGAGGGAATTAAAACGTCAGGGTTTTGATTTTGAAATCAGGGGAAGAACCAAATCAGCATATTCCATTTGGAATAAAATGAAAAAGCAACAGGCTGAGTTCGGTGAGGTTTATGATATTTTTGCCATACGGATAATTCTGAATTCAGAGCTGAAAAATGAAAAGTCTGATTGCTGGCGGGTATATTCTGTTGTTACCGATTTTTACCAGCCCAATACCAACAGGATGAGGGACTGGATATCTGTGCCCAAGTCAAACGGTTATGAGTCGCTGCATACAACTGTTGTCGGACCCGGGGGCAAGTTTGTGGAAGTACAGATACGGACCACAAGAATGGATGAGATTGCTGAGAAAGGGCTGGCTGCACACTGGAAATACAAGGATGACGGTGCTGACAGGGGTCTTGGTGAATGGCTGATGCATATAAGGGAGCTACTGGAAAACCCTGAACCTGATGCACTGGAGTTTGTAGATAATTTTAAGCTGAACCTTTACAGCGAGGAGGTATTTGTGTTCACGCCCAAAGGTGATCTCAGGAGGTTTCCGGCCGGGGCTTCTGTACTTGATTTTGCCTTTGAGATACATTCTGACATAGGCAGCAGATGCGTGGGGGCAAAGGTGAACGGGAAAAATGTTCCCATCAAGCAGATACTGCAAAATGGTGATCAGGTTTCTATTATGACTTCAAAAAACCAGACACCGAAAATTGACTGGCTGAACTGGGTTGTTACGGCTAAGGCACGAACAAAGATCAAGCAGAGCCTTAAAGAGGCCAGGCAGGTCGACTCTGATGCCGGCAAAGAGCTTCTGGGCAGGAGGTTGAAAAACTGGAAGATTGATTTTCCTGATAAGGTAAAGACAAAAATTCTTAAGCACTACAAGGTTAAAACCTCATTCGATTTTTATTACCTGATCGGATCGGGAAGAATTGATCCTGCTGATGTCAAGGATCTCATACTCGGTTATGAAAAAAAGGAGAAACCTGCAGGCAACGGAATGCAGGAGGCTGAATTACCGGTGTTGGAGGCCGGCCCGGACACGGTGGCCGAGAAACCAGCAGATATACTGATAATAGATGAAAACCTTAATAATGTTGATTATAAGTTCGCTCCCTGTTGCAACCCGGTATTCGGCGATCCTGTTTTTGGTTTTGTAAGCGTTAGCGGGGGCATTAAGATACACCGGATCAGTTGCCCCAACGCCCCTTCAATGCTATCCAGGTACGCATACCGGGTTGTCAGGGCTAAATGGACCAGCTCGTCGGAAAGCACCTCATTCCAGGTTATGATTAAGCTTGTCGGTGTTGATGAGGTTGGTATTGTCAACAAAATATCTGATGTGGTGTCAAAGGACCTTAAGATGACCATGCGCTCCATAAGCATCGACTCTGCCGATGGAATGTTCGAAGGAGTTATCAGGGTGGTGGTACGCAATAAATCACAGCTGGACCTTTTGCTTCACAAACTTTCAACGGTTAAATCAGTGCAGAGGGCAACACGTCTCGACAGATAGTTTTATAAGGAATGAGGTTTTTGATTATGCTGAACATTTATGGGGGATCAGGGTCTGTGGATCCTTCCTCCCGGTGATTCCTTATATTTTAAGAAATTTTGATAATATTTGGTTTGCACATGCGTTTATTTTACAGTAATTTTACAACAGGTAAATTAGTGATGATGCAAAAAATACGTTTAATATATCTGTTACTTTTACTGTCGCTTGCCGTGACACCGGTATTTTCGCAGGGATTATATAATGGCGGTTCTGCAAAAGGGGCAGGCTGGCTGAGCGGACAGTTACCTGAAAATGCCCGTTTTAATCTTGAGCTTGGAACGGGATTCACTGCATTCTCCTCCGGCACCGGTATTCTTGGTAATTATATTTCACCGCGCCTTGAATATGACATCAGTCCGTCTTTAACCGTTATTGCAGGTGGAACTTTCTCTTTTAACAGGTACAACAATCTTTCGCAATCGCTTGTTGTCAATAATGACAGTGCACCTTTTCAACAGGGGTTTACAGATCATTCCGTATTTGCAGCCGGAAGATACATGATAAACGATAATCTGATCATGACAGGATCGTTATACCGTGAAGAGGGACATCTTCCTCTGGTTATGACAGACCGGAATGTTTTGAATTATAGCAGCCAGGGAATGTCAATGGGACTTGAATACAAGATAAGTGATAATCTCCGTTTTGGAGCTGAAATTGGCGTTAACAGGTCCAATAATCCTTACCACCATTATTCTCCTTTCTCTGATCCTTTTGGCCGGCACGGCAGGTCAGGGAATCACCGCATCTCTCCTTTCTATCCTTTCTGACAACGATTATTTACTCCGATGTTTGATATAATAGGAGATGTTCATGGAAATGCAGATGCCCTGAAGACTCTCCTGCTGAAGATGGGTTACAGGAAGAACTCAGGTCACTACAGTCATCCGGAACGTAAGGCGGTTTTTACCGGCGATTTTGTTAACCGTGGTAAAAAGGTAAGGCAGACACTTAACCTTGTCCGCCGCATGGTGGAAAACCACTCTGCTTATGCGGTAATGGGAAACCATGAGTATAACCTAATATGTTATCATACCAAATCCCTTGGCAGGGGATTTCTCAGGAAGCACAATTCTGCCAACAGGAATCTTTTTTATTATACTTCAAAAGCATTCCGGGATCACCCCGATGAATGGCGGGTGAATATGGAGTGGATCAAGCAACTGCCACTGTTTTTTGAATTTGAACATTTCAGGGTGGTGCACGCCTGCTGGAACAAGCGTATTGTGAAATTTGTGAAAAGGAACCTTCCGGGAAACCGGATGACGGAGGCTTTTCTTCATAATTCGGCCAGGGCCGGCACTATAGAAAGGGAAGTAGTTGATGTGCTGCTTTCGGGAGTAGAGATACCTGTTGACAGGCTTACCACCGTAATAAATCTGAACGGGAAGCCGGTGGACCGTTTGCGCATAAAATGGTGGATGCAACCCGGCAATCAACGGCTTGGCACTGTGGCCCTTGGTGATTACAGGGTACATCCAAACCGGCTTATTACCAAAAGGGAAAAGTCAATGTTCCTTCCTTATTCCGAAAAGAAACGCCCCCTTTTCATTGGCCATTATTGTTTAAAAGAAGAGGCAGGACTCCAGGCACCCAATATTTGCTGCGTAGATTATTGCTACTACAGGAAGGGCAGGCTTGCTGCCTACCGGATGGGAGGAGAGACAAAACTTAAAGCGGAGAACCTTATCTTGGTATAGTTTTTCCTGGATATCTTGTTATCTGCAGTGTTCCTCGATAAGTTCCCTGACCATTTCATAGCCCAGCTCCAGTGCGGTGTTAAAATCTTCGCAGGCACCGACGAAATACTTTATTTGCAGGTGTGAAAGACCTCTTCCGTACCATGCAATGGTATTTTCAGGGTCCTTTTCTATCACAGTGCCATAATCTTCAATAGCGCCATAATAATCTTCCATGTTGTATCTTGAAGCCGCCCTGTTGAGATAAGCCGGCAGGTAGTTTTCATTTATCTCTATCGACCTGCTGAAATCCTCAATGGCGCCTTTATCATCTCCGGTCATGGCTTTTGAAATTCCCCTGTTATTATAAGCAAGTCCGAATTCCGGTTTCTCTTCAATGGCAAAGGTGAAGGCCTCGATGGCGCCTTTATAATCGCCAAACTCATGACGTAAGTTGCCCACTTCAAGGAATATCCGTTCTGTCTGCCCGCTTGCCCGGAGAAAAAGCGTTAACATCAGGAAAACAGTGAAATATTTTATATAATGCCCTGACAACATTCCGGTTTTTTTAGGATTAACTACTATCAGGTGTTTTTATTCCACTCTGTTATTAATTGTTTATCCATTGCAGGTGCCCTGCATTCAAAATCCTTATTCAGGTTCTTGCAATGGTGTGACTTCCGGTATATTTTATGTATTGACCGGCTTTTCAGCAAAGCACATATCAGAATTAACACCGGAAGGTAAAAATAAGTTTTTTTTGGCAAAGGTTTGTTATATTTAAGCCTTGTTTGGAGAGAACGGAACCTGAAAATATTTTATTCTTTTTTTCATATTTAAAATCATTGAGATGAACCCTGATAACCGTTTTACCGCAGTGCTGCTATTTGCGGCAATTTTGTTCATCGGCCACTCCATTACCGGTCCGGTTGAAATTAAAGCATCATCAATTCCCACACCGGAGGAACATTTCGGATTCAAACCCGGAACAGACCGGATGCTCTTTAATTATGAAGAGATGATTGCATATCTGAAGAAGCTGGAAGAGGCATCACCAAAAGTCAGTATGGAGCAGATCGGCCTGACGGAAATGGGAAGGCCCATGTACCTGCTTTTTGTTTCTTCAGGTGAGAATATTGCAAATCTTGACCGTCTGAAGGACATCAACCGTCAACTGGCACTGGATCCGGATCTTCCCGATATAAACAGAAAAGCACTGGTTGATGAGGGTAAAGTCTTTTTTCTTATGACGCTCTCGATGCATTCTACCGAGGTTACACCTTCACAGGCTGCTCCGCTGATCATATATGAGATGATCACTGCTGAAGACCCGAAAACAGAATTTATACTTGACAATACGGTTTATATGATCACTCCTTCCCACAACCCTGACGGGATGAACATGATCGTTGAGAATTATAAAAAGTACAGGGGAACACGTTACGAAGGGAGCTCCATGCCGGGTGTGTACCATAAATATGTAGGCCATAATATAAACCGCGATTTTATCACACTGGCAATGAGTGAAAATGATGCCATAGCCAGGGCATACAGCAAGGAGTGGTTTCCCCAGGTAAGTGTGGAGAGGCACCAGATGGGGTCACGCGGACCGAGATATTATGTGTCGCCTCCCAGCGATCCTTTGTCCGAGAACATACTTCCCGGACTCTGGAACTGGAAAAGAATTTTTGGATCGCGGGCACTGACGGAAATGACAGATGCAGGACTCAAGGGTGTTTCAGTTAATTATCTTTTTGATATGTACTGGCCCGGCAACACATCAACAGGGCTTTGGAAGGGCATCATAGCCATGCTTACAGAAGCCGCAAGTGTTGATATTGCCACTCCGCTATATATTGAACCAAATGAACTTACGGTGACTGGCAAGGGCCTTGCGGAATATGATATCAGTATCAATATGCCCGATCCCTGGCCGGGAGGATGGTGGCATCTGAGTGATATTGTTGAGTATGAGAGGGTCAACACCATGTCATATATGTATACCGCTGCAATACACAGGGAGGAGATACTAACCCACCGGAATGATATTACCAAAAAAGAAGTGAGCAGGGGAAAGAACGAGGCTCCATATTATTATATAATGCCAATGGAGCAGCATGATAAAAGTGAACTGGCCGATCTGGTAAATCTTCTTGACAGGCACGGGGTTAATTCCTACAGCCTTCTGACAGACCAGGTTATTGAGAACCGGTTGTATAAAGCCGGAGATATTGTTGTTCCCCTTGCCCAGCCTTATCGTGCCTTTATAAAAGAGGTGATGGAATCTCAGAAATTTCCGGAGCGACACTACACCACAGGGGGCGATATGATAAGGCCTTATGATATTACCAGCTGGTCGCTGCCCCTGCATAAGGGAGTTGAAGCCATTGAGATCAATACTAAATATGATATCCCTGCCTCTGCACTGCTGAGAGTGGAAACACCATTTGCAATTGCTGCCGGCAAACCTGAAACCTATACCGGTGCTCTGTTTACTGCCACCAGCAATGAAAGCTATAAGGCTGCTTTCATGGCAGTTGATGCGGGACTAAAAGTTGAGCGGTTATCGGAGAGTCTTAGTGTGCCGGGACAGGAATTTCCTGAGGGCAGTTTTTATATTGCTTATCAGAACGGACTGGACGGGGTTCTTGACGGACTTCTGGTTCAACCTTATTTCCTGACCACTGATTTCAGTGGCAGGTCGGTTCCGTTACATATTCCGCGCATAGCTCTTGTCGAGACCTGGTTCCATGATATGGATGCCGGGTGGACCCGGTATCTGTTTGACACATACAGTATCCCGTATACGGTGCTACGGCCTGATGATTTAAAGGAGGCAAATCTAAGCAGGGACTTCGACATGGTTATTTTTCCTGATCAGAGCCAGGCAGTCCTTATGGAAGGAAAGGGCGGGAGTCCCGGGAACTACTCAATTACCCGGTATCCTCCCGAATTTACCAAAGGAATGGAGAAGGAAGGGCTCAGCAACCTGCTTGCTTTTGTTGACAAAGGGGGGAAGGTGGTTTCATGGGGCAGATCTGCTGATCTGTTCATGGGTAACCTTACAATAGAGGGAGAAAAGGAAGAAAAACAGGAATTCAGTCTGCCGGTATCAAATATTGGTAGCAGGTTAAGTGATCAGGGACTCGTTGTAACGGGTTCATTGCTTCGTGTAAAATTACGTCCTGATCATCCCCTGTCACTGGGGATGCCTGAGGAGACAGGGGTATTTCACAGGGGCAACCCGGTATTTACCACAAGTTTCCCTTATTTTGACATGGACAGAAGGGTGATAGCTGCCTTCCCAAAAGAGGACATTCTGATGAGCGGCTTTATTGAAAATGAAAAGCTGCTGTCGGAGCAGGTTGCCATGGTTTGGGTTAAAAAGGGAGATGGCTATATGGTGTTTTTCTCCTTCTCTCCCCAGTTCAGGGGATCGACACCGGCAACATACAAGCTGATGTTCAATTCTTTGTTGCTGTAGTAAAAGTCCACCGACAGGCATAATTATAAGAACCGTTTTAGATAACAGCAAGGAAAAAAATTAAAAGATTCTGAAAATGCATGAAGCTATTAAAAATTGTTATTTGACGTTTTTTACCGGATTAATTGTTGTTTTTATTGCCTCTTCCTGTGGCGAGACAAAAACCCGCGAAGCAGGAGCGGAAGGAGAAACTCCCACATGGGCAGAGAAACTTGGTTTTCCTTCGGGTAAGAGAGTGATAATTTTTCATGCTGATGATATGGGGATGGCTGCCGAAGCTAATGAGGCAATTTTTTATCTGCTTGAAAACAACCTGATTCAGAGTGCAGCTGCCATGCCGCCATGCCCCGCCTATGAGGATGCCATTATATGGGCAAATGAAAATCCTCAAGCCGATGTAGGATTGCATACCACCCTTACAAGTGAATGGGATACCCACAGGTGGGGTACCGTTGCTGATCCTGCTGAAGTGCCCGGTCTGATTGATCCGGAAGGCTATATGTGGCGAAGCGTTCAGGAGGTTGTAATGAATGCAACACCCGAAGAGGTGGAGAAAGAACTGAGAGCACAAATTGAGAAAACACTGGCATTGGGATACAGGCCGGATCATATGGACACGCATATGGGAACGGTATATGGTTCCAATGATTTTACCGAGGTTTACCTGCGTCTGGCGGAGGAGTACCGGATCCCTGCCATGGTGATAGACTTTTCCAATCCCGAGGTGGTGGAACAGTACAAACAGTCGGGGTATCCAGTTAGTGACAGGCTCCTTGCAATGCTTGATGACTATTCATTACCAAAACTTGATTATTTTTCTTCTGTTCCCGGGGCAGGCAGCTATGAAGAATTACGTGAGAAATTTTTTGAGCAGGTACGGTTGCTGAAGCCCGGACTGACGGAGATAATATTTCATCCGCAGTATGAAAGCGAATTCGGTAAAACAATTACGGGATCCTGGCAGCAGCGTGCCTGGGAGGCGGAGCTGTTTGCCGACAAGGTGGTGCAGCAGTTTTTCGTGGATGAGGGACTGATCTTAACCAACTGGCGGGAGATCATGGCGAGGTTTGAAATGTTACAGAATGACTAAAAGAAAGCCGCTTATTCGCAATGCTGCTTTAATAACAGCAGTAACAGGTTTGTTGCTGCTTGGCATCGCTGCGGTAACAGTATTTACTTACCGGGTCGGATTACTGGGGTTGTTATTTGCGGGGGCACTTTATGTGATGGTTCACAGTAAACTAAGTGGTTTTTCTTTCACCGCCTGGGTTCTGGTTTGTGTAGGTTTTGCACTTGCATACCCGCAATTATTGCATCAGTGGGGTGGTTTTGAGCTTACCCTGCTTATAGTTCCCCTCACTCAGCTGATAATGTTTGGTATGGGCACCACATTGAGTCTTAAAGATTTTTCAAGGATCCTTATTGCTCCCTGGCCGGTGCTACTGGGGGTTATTCTGCAGTTTGGAATTATGCCTGTTACAGGCTTTATTATAGCTACAAGTTTTGGATTCGAGGGTGAGCTTGCTGCCGGTATTGTGCTTATTGGTTCAGTATCAGGGGGCGTGGCATCAAATCTCATGGCATTTATTGCCGGGGCCAATGTTGCGTTGTCGGTAACAATGACGGTTGTTTCCACGTTTGTTGCACCTCTTATGACTCCATTACTGATGGGTGTTTTTGCCGGCAGGTTTATTCCGATTGATACCCTTGCAATGATGATAGGGGTAATCAATATAATTGTCGTTCCGGTAATTGCCGGGTTACTTGCACATTCCCTCCTATACAGTCCGCGGCCATGGGCCAGGCAGACAAGCTGGCTGTTAATCATTACGCTGACTTCGGCGGCTCTTGTGACCGCTGCTTTGATTGTGAGTCCCGGCAGCCTTGGAGTTCTTGCCCCGCTTCGCAACGGTGTGATCCTTGGCGGAGTGCTTTTATCGGTAGTTGCACTGTCGAAGCTTGTCGTCAGTGTCTGGCTCCACAGGCCTAATACCTGGATAGACAAGGCTTTGCCGCTTGTATCAATGGCAGGTATCTGTGTGATACTGGCAATAATAATTGCCCAGACGCATGATGTTCTTATGGAGGCGGGTCTTATGCTGGTTTTGGCGGCTGTAGTTCATAATGCATCAGGATACAGTTTTGGTTACTGGGGTGCACGCGGCTTCGGAGCTTTGCTTGGTCGCCTGGGTTACAGGTTTGGCTTGCGTGAAACCACAGCTTCGCTTATTGACGAAGCAAATTGCCGTACGGTGGCTTTTGAAGTTGGTATGCAGAACGGCGGTATGGCAACAGGTCTTGCCATGGATGTGCTCAAAAGCCATGTAGCCGCACTGCCACCTAATATTTTCGGTACATGGATGAACATTTCGGGTTCGGTGCTGGCAAACTGGTGGAAGAAGAAACGCATACAGAGGACCGCACAGACCGGGTAACAGGAGATTTGACGGGAATACAGGATACCCCGTTGATGGCGGTTTTACAATCTATGAATATAACCTTATGAGAAGCATAGATCTATTAATTTTCATTGCCTATTTGATAGGAATTGTAATATTTGGTATATCCTTTTATAAGAAAGGAAGGACTTCGTCGGACTATTCAACGGGTTCAGGAACAATACCGGCATGGGTGATTGGCTTGTCAATATTTGCAACTTTTGTAAGCAGTATCAGTTATCTGGCACTGCCCGGAATAGCTTTCTTATCCAACTGGAACGCCTATGTATTCAGCCTTTCAATTCCTTTTGCTATTTTAATAGCCATTAAATTTTTTGTGCCCTTGTATCGCAGTGTCGGCAGTCCCTCTGCATATACCTATCTTGAACAGCGTTTTGGTACCTGGGCAAGGATATATGTTGCCTCATTCTGGGTACTTACGCAGGTTATGCGGGTTGCCACCATACTTTATCTGCTTGCCCTGCCAATGTATGTTTTGCTTGGATGGGATATGCGCATCATTATCCTGATACCCAGCCCCTGTTCCAGGCAATGGTTCACCGGTCCGGCGTGCACGCTGTCCGGCGTATTCACGTGGACGGCTTCGAGCGCCGTCTTGTCGCACAGCTCGCGGTAATCGGTGAACCGGCGGT
>JAWODJ010000034.1:0-118068 GCA_046483315.1 Bacteroidales bacterium
TGTTAACGTCCTGTCTCCGCGGAACCCTCGACAAATCTGCCCCCGGGCCTCTCATCTGTTATATTATAAAAAAGGCCGAAGAGCCAATAAATTCACCAATCAACTAAATCCTTTGCAAGGATAACAATCTCTCCAGAAAGGAGGTGTTCCAGCCACACCTTCCGGTACGGCTACCTTGTTACGACTTAGCCCCAGTCACTGGTTTTACCCTAGGCCGATCCTTGCGGTTACGGACTTCAGGCACCCCCAGCTCCCATGGCTTGACGGGCGGTGTGTACAAGGCCCGGGAACGTATTCACCGCGCCATGGCTGATGCGCGATTACTAGCGAATCCAGCTTCACGAAGTCGAGTTGCAGACTTCGATCCGAACTAAGACCGGCTTTGGAGATTAGCATCCTGTCACCAGGTAGCTGCCCTCTGTACCGACCATTGTAACACGTGTGTAGCCCTGGACGTAAGGGCCGTGCTGATTTGACGTCATCCCCACCTTCCTCACAGTTTACACTGGCAGTTTCGTTAGAGTCCCCGGCATTATCCGCTGGCAACTAACAATAGGGGTTGCGCTCGTTATGGGACTTAACCCGACACCTCACGGCACGAGCTGACGACAACCATGCAGCACCTTGCAAATCGCCCCGAAGGGAATACCAGTTTCCCGGTACGTCAATCTGCATTTAAGCCCAGGTAAGGTTCCTCGCGTATCATCGAATTAAACCACATGTTCCTCCGCTTGTGCGGGCCCCCGTCAATTCCTTTGAGTTTCAATCTTGCGATCGTACTCCCCAGGTGGATTACTTAATGCTTTCGCTCAGACGCGTACAGTGTATCGCACACATCCAGTAATCATCGTTTACGGCGTGGACTACCAGGGTATCTAATCCTGTTTGCTCCCCACGCTTTCGTGCCTCAGCGTCAATCTCAGTTTAGCAAGCTGCCTACGCAATCGGTGTTCTGTGTAATATCTATGCATTTCACCGCTACATTACACATTCCGCCTGCCTCAACTGAATTCAAGAGTAACAGTATCAACGGCAATTCTACAGTTAAGCTGCAGACTTTCACCACTGACTTGCTACCCCGCCTACGCACCCTTTAAACCCAATAAATCCGGATAACGCTTGCATCCTCCGTATTACCGCGGCTGCTGGCACGGAGTTAGCCGATGCTTATTCGTACAGTACCGTCAGCCCTGATCACGATCAGGGGTTTCTTCCCATACAAAAGCAGTTTACAACCCATAGGGCCGTCATCCTGCACGCGGCATGGCTGGTTCAGACTTGCGTCCATTGACCAATATTCCTCACTGCTGCCTCCCGTAGGAGTCTGGTCCGTGTCTCAGTACCAGTGTGGGGGATCATCCTCTCAGACCCCCTAGCCATCACAGTCTTGGTGAGCCGTTACCTCACCAACTAACTAATGGCACGCATGCCCATCCTGTACCGCCGAAACTTTAATTAAAAACAGATGCCCGTCTTTAACATTATGGGGTATTAATCCGGATTTCTCCGAGCTATCCCCCAGTACAGGGCAGGTTGCATACGCGTTACTCACCCGTGCGCCACTCGTCAGCAGGTATTGCTACCCCTGTTACCGTTCGACTTGCATGTGTTAAGCCTGCCGCTAGCGTTCATCCTGAGCCAGGATCAAACTCTTCGTTGTAATAAAAAAGTTAAATGTGCTCAAGATTGAAATCCTCTTAAAAGAATCTACTCTTTTGGTTCTTAAATTGTACTCTTCAACCTTTCAAAGAACTTATTAATACAGTAATGAAAATCCTAAAAAAAAATACCCCATACCCCGCATCAATCATCCCCTTGCTTTTTTAGGGACTGCAAAGATAAAAACAATTTTCTCTACTTGCAAATAAAAATAACAGGATTTCTTATAAAATTTTCAGGTCTCCAGGAAGCACCTTTAAATTCCCGGAGATGCAAATATAACAAATTATCCGGAATATTCAGTATCATATTCCGGATAATAATCAATAATATAAACCAAACTAATATATTGCCTGTTATTTGGGGATATTTTCCGATTTCCATAAACAAATTTTAATTTAATTATATATTGTAATATCTTCGTTTGGTAGTATAAAACCGGTTTTAAGTGCGTAAAAGTCTGATTATCATACCAACTTATAATGAAGTCGAAAATATTCAACAGTTGATCAAAGCTGTTTTCGATATCAGCAATAAATATCATATACTTGTTATTGATGATAATTCACCTGATGGAACTGCTGAGAATGTGGAACAACTTATGCTTACTTTCCCCGGCAAACTGCATCTGATAAAAAGAAAGGGGAAACTCGGACTGGGAACTGCCTATATAAAGGGTTTCTACTGGGCTATCGAAAACAATTTTGATTATGTTTTTGAAATGGATGCGGATTTTTCACATGATCCCGCTGATCTTCCCCGCCTTCTGGAAGCCTGTGAAAAAGGGGGCGCAGACCTTGCAATTGGTTCAAGGTATGTATCAGGCGTTAATGTGGTAAACTGGCCCCTGGGCAGAATACTGATGTCATATTTTGCATCGGCCTATGTCCGTTTTATTACGGGAATGGATATTAAAGATACAACTGCCGGATTTAAATGTTACAATATTGAAGTTCTGAAATCGCTGGATCTGGAAAAAATTACTTTTAAAGGATATGCCTTTCAGATCGAAATGAAATTTGCGATCTGGAAGCTTGGATATAATATTGTAGAGGTACCCATAATATTCACTGAGCGCAGGCAGGGCATTTCCAAAATGTCGGGCGGCATATTCAATGAGGCATTATGGGGGGTTATTATTTTAAAACTTAAAAGTTTACTCAGAAATAACTACTCCACCCGAATTGCCGGATAGGAAATAAAACTTCAACTGGAAACCATGCAAGCCATACTGATAAAAAATGCCACCATTGTAAATGAAGGAGACATCCTTAAATGTCATGTCCTATGCGCTAATGAACGTATAGATAAAATCTTCAGGGAAGAACCCCGTGGTTTTGAAGAAAATAGCTCACTCCGGATCATAGATGCTGAAGATAAAATATTGATCCCCGGAGTTATTGACGACCAGGTTCATTTCAGGGAACCGGGACTGACACACAAAGCAGATATTAATACCGAATCAAAAGCTGCTGTTGCAGGAGGAGTAACATCCTTCATGGAAATGCCAAATACCTCTCCCGCTACAACAACAATTGCACTGCTGGAAGAAAAAATAAAAATTGCAGAAAAATCTTCTCTGGCAAACTACTCTTTCTATCTTGGGGCATCAAATGATAATATTGATGAACTGACAAAGGCAGATCCCCAAACTGTATGCGGTATTAAAATATTTATGGGATCATCGACAGGAAATATGCTTGTAGATGATGATGCAACGCTTCGTTCCGTCTTCTCAAAAATAAAGATACCTGTGGCTGTGCATTGTGAAGATGAACCTACAATACAGGCTAATATCCTGGCGCACAAAAGAAAATACGGTGACCGAATCCCGATGATTATGCATCCGGCTATTAGAAGTGAAGAAGCCTGCTGGCTGTCATCGTCCTATGCAGTGGAACTTGCAAGGGAATATGGTACCCGTTTGCATGTTCTGCATATAAGCACGGAAAAGGAGCTGGAATTATTCGATTCAATGACCCCTTATGAAAAAAAGAAAATAACGGCAGAAGCCTGTGTTCATCATCTCTGGTTTGATCAGTCTGATTATGCAAAACTTGGGACAAAAATTAAATGGAACCCCGCCATAAAGACCGGGAAAGACAGAAAAGCACTTATCAAGGCAGTAACCAGCGGGGCTATCGATGTAATTGCCACTGATCATGCACCGCACACAGCAGATGAGAAATCAAAATCATATTTCGAAGCCCCCTCAGGGGGACCAATGGTACAGCATTCGCTTGTTGCCATGATGGAGCTTGTCAGTAAAAATCATCTGAGTATGGAAAAGCTTGTTGAAAAAATGTGTCATGCCCCGGCAACCATCTTCAGCATAAATGAACGCGGCTTCATAAGAGAAGGTTATTATGCAGACTTAGTTTTGCTTGACAGGAATTCACCATGGACAGTCGGCAGGGAAAACATTTTATATAAATGTGGCTGGTCGCCGATGGAAGGAGTAACTTTCAATACAAAAATTACGCATACAATTGTTAATGGCCATATTGTTTATGAAAACGGGATCATAGACAGAAAACCCAAAAGCAAGCAATTGACTTTTAACAGATAAAACAATATGAACATATGGACAACCTCAGATTATCATATATCAACACTCTGCGAAGAAAGCTCCGGAGTATTTCATATCGGTTCCTTGCCTGTCTCCCATATCCCGCCGCCCCCGAAGCAAGGCTCAGGGGATGTACAGGCAGGATTAAAATTCCTGCGGCAACCATTATCACAGTTAGCATTTTGTCTTTAAGTTTATACGGCTGCGGGGAAAGAATCCCGGAACAAAAAGCCCCCGTGGTTCCGCGTACGCCTTTGAATATTGCAATTATTGCCGATACAATGACATATGATGTTGTTATCAAAAATCCCAACCCTGATGACCTGTGGACAGAGGAATCCCTGAGCAACCTTAAACGGGACGCTCTGATTGATCTGATTTTCGATGCAATATACAGCAAGAATCTTGTCCCCTATGATTTTTTTTCAAAAAAGGCCCTGTCAGTAAAAGATATAAAAAGACTGGAGGATGATCCGGAATTCAGCAGGGAAAATATTGGTAAAATCCAGTTTCTGGAGGAATGGTATTTTGATGAGGAAAATCTTCGCATGGAAAAACGAGTTAACTCAATAACACTCGGCTATGAGGTCTTCAACCTTGCCGGTGAACTGAGGGGATACAAACCTGCATTTCTAATAGAACTAAATTGAACGGTTATGAGCATCACAAAAGAAAAAACATTGACTGAAAACTCCCTGAAAGATATAGCTTCAAAAATGGTCATTGCGGCCAGAACAGCACCCAAGGCAAGAGGTATTGACACATTAGAAATTATAATTGCCGAAGGGGAGTCGGTTAAAAAACTGGCTGAAAAGATGATCAGCATTTCAGGAGATTATGATATTCCCTTCTTTAACAGGGATGCGGATAACATCCGTAATGCCGGGGTAGTGTTTATTATAGGCAGCAGTATTAAATCAATAGGCCTGAAAAAATGCGGTATGTGCGGTTTTGCCAGTTGTGAAGAAAAAAATAAACACCCGAATGTACCATGTGTTTTTAATACAGGCGATCTTGGCATTGCTCTCGGATCTGCTGCAGCAGTATGTATGGACAACAGGGCAGACAACAGAATTATGTACACAATAGGTCAGGCGGCAATGGAACTGGGATTCTTTGATACAGAAGTACGCATTGCATATGGAATACCACTTTCTGCAACTTCAAAAAATCCCTTTTTTGACAGGAAATAACCATTAATGACACTGACCCTTGTTAAAACCATTTTGATATAGCTATTCTCTTTCAATGGACCAAAGGCCTGAAAAACTGAGAGTTCTTTTTATCGACTCTACCCATCCCCTGCTGCCTGCAAGGCTTAGTGATGCCGGACTGGAGTGCGACTACAGGCCTGAAATCACCCTGGGTCTTGTTAAAAAGAGATTACATCTGTATGATGGCATAATAATAAGAAGTAAGTTCATTCTTGACAGCGAACTGCTTTCAAAAGCAACAAAGCTCAAATTTATAGGACGTGTAGGATCAGGTCTTGAAAACATTGATGTTGAATATGCCAGGTCTAAAAATATTGTGTGTTTCAACTCTCCTGAAGGACACCGCGATGCGGCAGGCGAACATGCCGTTGGAATGCTGCTGGCCTTGCTTAATAATATTTGCAAAGCCAATGAAGAGGTAAAGAGTGGGCATTGGTTCAGGGAGGTTAACAGGGGAATGGAGATTATGGGCAAGACAGTGGGTATAATCGGTTATGGTAATACAGGAAAATGTTTTGCCAGATGTCTTTCAGGTTTCAATGCAAGGATACTGGCCTATGATAAATACAAATTCAACTATTCCGATCAGTACGTTACCGAATCGGTTATGAACGATCTGTATGATGACTGTGATATACTCAGCCTTAACATACCGATTACTGAAGAAACCCGTCACCTTGTAAACCAGGCTTTCCTGGAACGATTTAAAAAGAATATTTATATAGTTAATATCTCAAGAGGTCAGATAATCAATACAGCCGACCTTGTTAATAATCTTAAAACGGGCAAAGTAAAAGGAGCTGCCCTTGATGTGCTGGAATACGAAAAAAACAGCTTCGAAGAACTGCACAGGAACAGTCTGCCGGATGATTATCAATACCTGCTTGAAAACCCCAGGGTTTTGCTCACTCCCCATATAGCCGGCTGGACACATGAATCAAATAAAAGGCTGGCCGGGGTAATGGCGGAAAAAATCATTCAGACCTTCGGCAGAATTATCTGACTGCAAACATTGCCGTACTCCTGCTTCGCTGTTCAACAATAATCTGTTTCCCGGCCGTGTACTTTTCTATTACCCCCGGGGTATAATGCCTGATAGTTATAAGTTGCAGGTCCTCATTGTAGAGAACCCTGAAATCAGACCTCATTTCCTGAAGCAGCGCACTGACAAAAGGTCCCTTATTGTCAATGCACAGTGTAAAACTAATCGCAGAATGCTGAATAAGATTTACCTTCATCCGATATTTAAAGAATAGCGCAAATATCCTGCTTAAATAATCCTCTACAACAAAAGAGAAATCTCTGGGAGTAAGAGACACAAGCATCTGATCTTTTTTTATTATCAGAATAGGTTTTAAAGTTTCAACAGAACCAGTCCCATGAATCAGGGTGCCAGAATCAGCAGGATCAAAAAATGATCTTACAAACAGAGGAATATTCTTATTCTGTAACGGTTTTATTGTTTTCGGATGAATAACCCTGGCCCCGTAAAATGATAATTCAATAGCCTCATGGTATGATATCTCATCAAGTTTTTCCGCCTCAGGGAAAATAACAGGATCGGCCGTAAGTATTCCTGGCACATCTTTCCATACCACCAGTTTTTCAGCATCCATGATATTTGCAATGATTGCGGCAGTGTAATCAGAACCTTCCCTTCCCAGGGTTGTCGTATGGCCGGTTTCTGTACCGCCAATAAATCCCTGTGTGATAACTAACCCGCGACCGGTTTCAGAGATAAGCTTTCTTAAAAATATCCCCGTTTGGTAAAAATCCACATTTGCATCCCTGAAAGTATTATCCGTTCTGAGCCATTCCCTGGCATCGGCCCATCTGTTTTTAAGATTGCGGCTTTCAAGAAATGAACTTACTATTCTGGTAGATATCAATTCACCGAAACTTACAAACTGATCATATTCATAATCATAGTTTTCCGAAGGGACTGACTTCAACTTATCCTCAAGAAGTCCGGTCAGATAAAAAAAATCATCATAAACCCTGTGTTCACCGTGTGGAAATAATTCACTGATAATACCATTATGGTAATTAATTATCGCCTCCAGCCTCTTAAATCGTTCTTTTTTAACGTCATACCAGAGTGATAATATTTCTTCAAGGGCGTTTGTGGTCTTACCGAATGCTGAAATTACAATTATCATATTATCACTGCACCCTGAAAGAATCCTGGTGATATTTTCAAGTGATCGGGCTGATCGAACAGAAGCACCGCCAAATTTGTATACTAACATTCTGAAAAATTAAATTTTGGAATAACACAAAAATAACAGGTTTATTTTGTATTGCCTGCATCAGCATACAGATCTCAGGTATTAATACGGTACAAGCATGTAAAAAAAATCCGCCGGTTGCTGTCTGTTCTGAAATTAACACCTCTGAATATCTGACAAATCAATGTCTGCAAAATTTGTTAATTTTGCACCTTATAAGTATCAGACGTGTCAGATTTTCTTAAAAACCTCTACAGCCAACATCCGAATACGCTGCATATATGCAGCCTGATTGACAGCGAAAGCCTTTTCAAATGCCATTTGAAGGGGCTGGCAGGGTCTGCATCTGCTGTATTTGCAGCTTCGGTAATCGACAAAAAAAAGATTGATCATCTTTTCATTCTTAACGATAAAGAGGAGGCTGCCTATTTCTTTAACGACCTTGAGATCTCGTGTACCGGTAATAATGTACATTTTTTCCCGTCGTCATTTAAACGTTCAGCACAAAACCGGCAAAATGATCCGGCAGGGATGATACAGCGAACCGAGTTGCTCGATATTCTGACACTAAATAATAATTCAAATGCCATCGTAACCTACCCTGAAGCACTTTCTGAAAAAGTGATCCCCGCACCAGATTTTGAAAAGCTAAAGTTGCAGCTTAAAACAGGTGAATCTGTATCAAGAGATTTCCTGATTGAAGTTCTTACTGAATATGGTTTCAGGGAGACTGACTTCGTATATGAGCCCGGAGAGTTTTCTATACGCGGAAGTATTGTGGATATTTTCTCATTTTCATTTGACCGTCCCTGCCGCATAGACTTTTTTGGAAGCGAGGTGGAATCGATCAGGTTTTTCGACATAGAAACACAGTTGTCTGAGCAAAAAACCGGTTCCATATCAATTATTCCCGATATCCAAAGCATTCTGGAAAACGGTGAAGAGATTCCTCCTGAAAATACTGT
Source organism: Bacteroidales bacterium (assembly GCA_046483315.1). Classification (GTDB taxonomy): domain Bacteria; phylum Bacteroidota; class Bacteroidia; order Bacteroidales; family PUMT01; genus PXAP01. The sequence continues at coordinate 8,636 of JAWODJ010000034.1, forward strand.
CTCACTTCTGTCACTGCTTGATAAAAAAACCCTGGTATGGATAAAAAACCTTGAATATGCAATTTCCAGAATCGGCGACCTGTTTTTATCTGCCGGAACGCCATCAAATAACATAACCACCGGTCAGGGTACCGCACTGCTTTGTAGCGGCGAGGAGCTGTTTGCTGAAATAAATGATTATCCTGTAGTGGAATTCGGACAATCGTCAGAACTGACAAACAGGGAAACATTCATTTTCAATACAAGTCCGCAGCCTGTCTTTCAGAAAAATTTCAAACTTCTTGCAGAAGATCTGGCTGATAATGAAGAAAAAGGCTATAAAAATTTCATATTCTCAGAAAATGACAAGCAGCTTGAGAGGCTAAAAGATATCTTCACGGATATATCGGGTTCGGTTCCTTTCACACCTGTCCTGGCAGGCCTCTGCCAGGGATTCACCGACCATGATCTCCTTATTTGCTGCTATACTGACCACCAGATCTTTGAACGATACCATAAATTCAGGCTGAAGGAGAACTTTAAAAAAAAGGAATCTCTTTCAATAAAAAGTCTTCACGATCTTCAGCCGGGAGATTATGTGGTGCATATTGACCATGGTATAGGAAAGTTCGGCGGACTGGAAAGGATTGATGTCAACGGCAAATTACAGGAAACCCTTAAACTTGTCTATAAAGACGGTGATATATTGTATGTAAACATACATGCCCTCCACCGTATTTCAAAATACAAGGGGAAAGATGGGGTGCCTCCGAAAATCTATAAACTGGGTTCAGGTGCATGGCACAAGCTAAAACAAAAGACCCGGAAGAAGATAAAGGATATTGCACGAGAGCTTATATCCCTTTATGCAAAAAGAAAAATGGAGAAAGGATTTCGTTTCTCTGCAGATTCCTATATGCAAACGGAGCTGGAGGCATCTTTCATTTACGAAGACACACCCGATCAGCTCAAGGCTACAAATATGGTGAAAGAACAGATGGAATCGCCAGTGCCAATGGATATGCTGGTCTGCGGCGATGTAGGCTTTGGAAAAACCGAAATTGCTGTAAGAGCCTCATTTAAGGCTGTTGCAGATAATAAACAGGTCGCTGTGCTTGTTCCCACCACCATACTGGCCATGCAGCATTACAACACATTCAGGGAGAGACTTAAAGATTTCCCTTGTAGTGTTGAACACATGAGCAGGTTCAGATCTGCTAAAAAACAAAAAGAAATTCTTGGCAGACTGGCTGAAGGTAAAATCGATATTCTGATAGGTACACACCGGATAATTGGCAAAGACATTCAGTTTAAAGACCTGGGCTTACTTATTGTTGATGAGGAACAAAAGTTTGGGGTAAGCATGAAGGAAAAATTGAAAAAAATCAGGCTTAATGTCGATACGCTTACCCTGACGGCAACACCAATACCCCGCACCCTGCAGTTTTCGCTGATGGGCGCAAGAGATCTATCCATAATAAATACCCCCCCTCCAAACAGGCATCCTATTATAACGGAGCTGCATCATTTTGATACTGAGATTATACGTGAAGCTGTCAATTATGAAGTTATGCGGGGTGGCCAGGTATTTTTTATTCATAACAGGGTTCAGAACATTGCAGAAATAGAAAATATGGTACGCAAAGTATGCCCGGGTATAAAAACAGTCGTCGCACACGGACAGCTGGAAAGCAGCAGTCTGGAAAACATAATGCTTGGATTCATTGCCGGGGAGTACGATGTGCTGATCGCAACTACAATAATTGAATCGGGACTCGACATCCCCAATGCCAACACAATTATAATAAATAACGCCCATCATTTCGGACTGAGTGATCTGCACCAGCTAAGGGGCAGGGTAGGCCGGTCCAATAAAAAAGCATTTTGTTACCTTCTCGCTCCTCCGCCGCAGACTTTGACAAGAGAAGCCAGGCAACGCCTTAAAGCCATAGAGGACTTTTCTGAACTGGGAAGCGGGTTCAATATTGCGATGCAGGACCTTGATATAAGAGGGGCAGGAAATCTTCTGGGCAGGGAACAAAGCGGCTTTATAGCTGATATTGGATTTGAGACCTACCATAAAATTCTTGATGAAGCTGTGCAGGAACTGCGCGAATCCGAATTCAAAGATGTATTCCGCAGTGAGGAAACCGTCAAAACAAACGGTCATCTATTTATCAGTGATTGCCAGGTTGATACTGACCTGGAACTGCTTTTCCCTGAAGAATATATTCCCGGTAACACTGAAAGAATAAGGCTTTACCGGCTACTGGACAACACCATGAACGAAGAATCTCTAAAAAAATTTGAAGCCAGCCTGCTTGACAGATTCGGTCCACTGCCTGAACAGACAAAAGAATTACTAAATATCGTCCGATTACGAAAAATGGCAATTTCACTTGGCTTTGAGAAAATCATCATAAAAAATGGCAAAATGGTTGCATATTTTATCTCCAACCAGATGTCACCCTATTACCAGTCAGATCAATTCTACGGTATCCTTAATTCAATTCAGAAGCAAAAAAATCTGAAACTGAAAGAAAACAAAGATAAACTGAGCCTTACCATTCCAGGTGTAACATCTGTTGAAGATGCCCTCCGGATGCTGCAGAATATATCACCTGGTTGAAACAAAAATCCCGCTTTATCAGTTAAAGAAGATATAACACCAGTAATTACATGTAAGTATGTTCATCATGAGGATATTGCGGATTTTCTGTTTTGTACTGCTGATTTTTTGCGAAAAAGCATTCACGCAAAGTAACATATCCCTGCTGGGTGAAGAATTGATAAAAACAAACAGGATCAGTGGCATTACCGAATGGAATCATCCATTTACGGGAGAAGAACCGACAGAAACCGGCACAATCAGTCTTACTGCCAGTTATGGCAAAGATGGTTATTTACTGGAAGAAACAACCTACAATTCAACAGGAAAGGAATCAAGAAAGGTTATGAGCCGATATGATAATATGGGTAACCGCATTGAATACAAAATATTCGACTACAGAAACAACAGGATAACCTTTAGCCAGATGGCGGACTTTGATGATCAGGGTAACAAGCTGCTTGAATGGGGATTTGACGGAATTGGCGATTACAGGAACATATACCATCATCAGTCTGATGGAAAAAAGGCCGAAATACATTACAATACCCAAGGTACACTTAAGGAAAAAAGGGTTTTTTCCTATAATAAGAATGAAACCATTATTCATGTTATCCTTCCCGATAACAGCACCTCAGAAATAATAAAACTTTTATATAACCATCAGGATAAACTGGTAAAAGAAGCTTATTATAACGATCAGAACCAACTGCTCAGGAAAAATGAATACAGTTACAGCCATAACGGAATGAAAAAGGAAGAAAGACGATACCAGGGAGAACAGATGCAGTACAGGTATACATACATTTATGATGAGAACCTGCTTGTTAGAATTATCAGAACAGACAGGACCGGACGGCAAATTATAACTAACCGCTACACCTATAACGACAAAGAAAAACTCACCAGGGAAGAATGGTATAATGAAAACTCTGATGATTATTCATCCAGACAGTTTTCATGGGACAGCCGGGGAAACATGATCAGTGTAGCCTCATATTATGCAAGTTACCGCTACCGGGCGTTTTTCCGGTACGATTACAACTATTTTTAAAAAATCCAAACAGCCCTATCTTATTGTATACCTGATTGAAAGGGCAGCAATGTCTCCCCATAAAAGCCTGGGGCCAACAATATTAAATACCGGTTTCCAGTCCAGACCGGCTGAAAAAGGAAACTCATCAAAGGTATATTCAACTCCGATAATAAGATCCAGCCCGGCTACACTCCTGGCAACTCCCCCAAATAATATATCTTCTCCATCATAAAGAAGTCCGAGATGCCCTCCTCCGCCAAAATACCACTCCAGATTAGGTACATCAGCAAATGGTCTCTGAAACTCATACAGTCCGGTAAAAACAAAACCGCCCAAACCTCCCCAGCCTATTCCGCCACTGAGAATACCTTCAACTGCCTGATCTTCCTGCACAAAATGCTTGACAGTGAGTCCTGAAAAAGCGCCAAGCCTGGCACCCACCCCGGTTTTGTACAACTGTCCGTACGATTCCGACACTCCTGTGATCATTAAAAACCCTATGGCAAAAAATAAAAATCGAATCTTCATACTAATAATTCATTGAAAGTTTAGCATTATAAAAAGTTAAAAACCAATGGGCAAAATTATAATAAATAAAACAAAGTTGAATAACTTTGAAAATAAAATTTTATTTTCCCTTACCTGCACGATTAACCAGCAGTCATGAGCCGGGAAACATAAGGAAACCGCAAAAAGACTATGAATCTTTGTATTGATATTGGCAATTCAATGATTAAGACCGCAGTTTTTTCAGGCTACGTAATCCTGGAAAAAAACAAATGGCATGATATAGGCATAAAAGATATTAATAAAATTAAATCGGTTTACCCCGATATAGAAAATGTAATACTTTGTTCTGTAAGACCCGACAACCCTGATCTTATACGCAACCTTAGAACTAATTTCCCCTTCCTGCTGGTTATGGAAAGTGAAACGGATATCCCGCTGGAAAGCCTTTATGAAACAGGGAATACTCTTGGAAAAGACCGGGTGGCAGCAGTTACAGGAGCCAACAATAATTATCCGGGAAGGAACGTTCTGGTTATTGATGCAGGCACCGCCATAACATTTGATATGGTTGATGAATCAAACCGGTACATTGGCGGAAATATATCTCCGGGTATCTCTTTAAGGTTCAGGGCTCTCCATGATTTCACCGGAAAACTTCCGCTGGCAGTGCCAAAACCGGTTAAACACATGCTGGCAAAGAATACGGAAGATTCAATTGTTGCCGGAGTGATGCTGGGAATTTTATTTGAAATTGAAACATATATCGACAGGATGAAAAAGCAGTTCAGTAATATGATAATTATTTTAACCGGAGGGGATGCCAAATACTTTGATAAAAAACTAAAAAGACCCATCTTTGTCGATCCGGATTTAATATTCACGGGATTAAACAGAATTTTAATACACAATGCTGAAAAAAAGTAAGATATTATTAATATTCCTCCCTGCTGTCTTTCTGTTTACAGAAATTCAGTCCCAGAACAATACATATTCCCCCTACTCCCGTTTTGGGATAGGCGATATCGCCAAAAAAGGTTTTGGGAGAAACCACGCCCTTGGAGGTATTGGTTTCGGGCTGCGCGATAATAACCATATTAATCATCTTAACCCGGCTTCCAACTCCGCGCAGGATACCATGTCATTTATTTTTTCTACCGGTATCATTGGTAATACAATGCAAATGGCAAGCAATCAAAGCAGCCATAACGTTAGTAATGTCACACTCAGTCATCTGGCAATAGGCTTTCCGGTCAGCCGGTGGTGGAAATCCAGTTTCGGACTGGTTCCTTACAGTAAAATGGGCTACAAAATTATTGATGTTGATCTTGAATCCGAACAGTATTATGACGGCTCAGGGGGCATTAACCAGTTTTTCTTTGGAAATGCTCTGAAGATTACCAATAATATCTCTGCTGGTGTTAATGTTTCCTACCTTTTTGGTACACTGAACCAGACGAGGCAATTGCTGTTCCCGCTGGAAGACAATATCTTCTCGGTCAACAGCAAATCAAGAGCTATGGTAGGCGATTTTCATTTCCGTTACGGACTTCAATACACCGGCCGGATAAAGGAAGACTACCGTTTCACAATAGGAGGTATATACGAAATTAAAACAGCATTGAAAACAGATCAGGACTGGCTTATCATTAATGAGCTAACTTCACCGTCGGGACCGGTAAGGGATACAGTGCTGAATTATGTAGCTTCTGAAAGCACTATTGAACTTCCGGCAAGCTATGGCATAGGAGCCTCCTTCAGCAGGGATAACAAATTCCTGATAGGACTGGACTACTCTTTTCAGGAATGGTCAGAAACAAGTTTCCTTAATCAGCAGAACGATTCACTTGTTAACAGTTCATCAATTAATTTTGGAGTCCAGTATATCCCAGACCACAGCGACTTCAGAAGCTACTGGAAGAGAATTCACTACCGGATGGGAGTTCACTACTCCGACACCTATCTGGAGCTAAGGGGACATCAGTTAAAGGATTACGGCATTACCCTTGGTTTTGGTATCCCCTATGGTAATTCCGGGACATCATTCAATTTTGCAGTGGATATTGGTCGCAGAGGCACAAAGGAACTGAATCTGATTGAGGAAAATTATGTTATGTTTACTCTAAGCCTCTCCCTGTATGACTATTGGTTTTTTAAGCGCCGGTATGAATAACTATTGCGGTTCTGATATTTTAAGGCATTGTTAACAAGGTATTAACCACTCTATAATGAGATTCAAACTCAGGATTTCAGCTTTGTGGAGCTCCTGTGGTTTATTGACCACCCTTTTCCTGTTATGGGTTACCGGTAGCTCATGTGAAAATGATATAGAAGTGATCAAATCATTTTCACATGACACTTTGATGCCAAACCAGTCCATGATCAATGCCGAAATAATCTATACCGATTCAGCTAAACTCCAGTTGAGGATTACTGCTCCCGAAATCCATCACTACCCCAACGCGGCAGAAGAATATACAGAGTTCCCCTATGGCGTATTTGCAGAATTTTTTGACAAAAACGGGAATGTTGAATCACAACTCAGATCAAAGTATGCAGTATATTACACCGAAAAAGATCTTTGGGAAGCCAAAGACAGTGTTGAGGTTATAAACAGCGCCGGTGAGATACTTAATACGGAACAACTCTTTTGGGATGAAACCCAAAAAATAATTTATTCGGACTCCTTTGTAAAAGTAACCCGTCCCGACGAAGTGATAATGGGTGAAGGGTTTGAAGCTGATGAAACCTTTTCAAGATGGGAAATAAGAAAAATCCAGGGCACCATATACATATACGATGAACCATAAACTGACACATATACTTGAAACAGTATGGATAAGTCTTGCAGTACTTAGTCTTGTTGCAGGCATCTATAACTGTTATAAGATCGGAATTGAAGAAAGTTATATGTTCTTTATAATAACTTTTCTTTCGTTTTTAATGTTTCTTTATCGCCGAAATCTCAGAAAAAAACGCAACCCGTAGATAAAAAGATGAGTTCAATTGTTATAATCCTGATCAGTTTAATGTTGTCAGCTTTTTTTTCAGGCATGGAAATAGCCTTTATCTCATCCAATAAATTAAGGCTGGAACTGGAAAAAAAACAGGGTTCGTTTACTTCCAGGCTTACCTCTGTATTTGCCAGAAATCCCGGACGGTATATTGCCACTATGCTTGTCGGTAACAATATTGCACTCGTGATTTATGGTATTACAATGGCAGTTATACTGGAACCGCAGATTCAGAGATATACATCTTCAGAATTTTCTGTTTTTATAATACAGACAGTCATAGCCACCATGATAATACTTATTACTGCTGAATTTCTGCCCAAAGCAATATTCAGGCTCAAACCCAATCTTATACTTAATGCTCTTTCACTTCCTGTAATGTTTTTTTATATAGTGCTTTACCCTATAAGTAAAAGTATAATCGGGATAGGCAATATACTTATTAAATATGTACTGGGTACGGATGTTTCAAATGATGATAAAAAAAATGTTTTCGGAAAGGTAGATCTGGATCATTTCGTAAGAGAAAGTCAGAACGATTCTGAAGAAGAGGATAATCTGAAGAACAACATAAAGCTTTTTCAGAATGCACTTGATTTTTCAACAATAAAATTAAGGGAATGCATGGTTCCCCGGCCCGAAATAGCAGCTTTTGAAATAGAAACCCCATTGGAGGAGATAAAACAGAATTTTATAGAAACCGGTTTTGCCAGAATACTTATCTATAAAAATTCAATTGACAACATAATCGGATATATTAATTCCAAGGACTTTTTCAAAAATCCAAAAAGTATCAGATCGATGCTTAACAGGATTATTATTGTGCCTGAAACGATGGTTGCCCATAAACTCCTGAGCCTTTTTATCAAAGAAAAAAAGAGTGTTGCCGTTGTAGTTGACGAATTCGGAGGTACAGCAGGAATGGTTACCATCGAGGATATTATGGAAGAAATATTCGGGGAAATTGAAGACGAACATGACACTGTGGACCTTGAAGAGAGGCAAATATCGGAAAATGAATTTATTTTTTCCGGCAGGTTTGAGATAGATTACCTGAACGACAAATATAAACTGGGTATTCCAAAAACAGATGATTACGAAACTCTGGCGGGTTTTATTATTTATCATCATGAAAGTATACCCAAGATAAACCAGAAAGTAAATATAAGGCCCTTTATATTCGAGATCCTGAGAATGACAAAAACAAGAATTGAACTGGTGAATGTTAAAAATAACAATGATTGACAAATTAACGCAGACTGACTTTGCCTGTTTTACCCTGATAAAATGATTGTTTTCATTTGGCACAGCTTTTGAAGTAATTATATTAAATGACTGATCAGAATAATTTTAAATAACAGGAACACTCTTATATTTTTTAAAGATAGTTTTTATATTTACCGGGGATTTATGAAAAGTTTAATTCAATTAATAAAAAAATGAAAAATATCCTAATAAAAGGAGTTTTTGCTCTTACAGTGCTAATGTTCTCCCAGGCTGATGCTTTTGGTCAGCATGGAAGATATGGAGATACTCCGGAAGATAGTATAAGATGCCTGAGAAGTCTGATGCTCTACTCTGACAGATATAAACAGGATAATTTCGAAGATGCTTTACCCTACTGGAGAATAGTTTTTAAAAACTATCCCAGGGCCAGCAGGAATATTTATATTCATGGTGCTGATATCATGAGCCACATGATTGAGACGGCCGAAACAGAAGAAGAAAGGAAAGCCTATCTTGATACTGCCATGATGATGTTCGACCAGAGGATAGAGTATTTTGGTGACAAAGCCAATGTTCTGGGGCGAAAAGGCACCTTTTACTTTCAGCACAATAACAATATAGAAGAAGCCGAACCGGGATATGAAGCTCTGGAAGAAGCTTTAAGGCTCTCGGGCAACGACCCCTCTGTTGCAGTAATAGTTACCTATATGAACGTTACAATCGGTAAATACATGGCCGGCATTTTTGACAGCGAGAAAGTAATTGAGGCCTATTCATACCTTACTGAGCTTATTGACAATGCCCTGGAGAAATCTTCCAGTAAACAGCTTCTCAAAGCACGCAATATGGTTGAATCAATGTTTACCGATAGTGGAGCGGCGGACTGTGATGCACTAATAGACCTTTTTACAGACCAGGTAAATAACTCTCCGGAAGATTATGAATTGCTTGAAAAAGTAAATGATCTTTTAAACAATGCCGGCTGCACTGACTCCGATCTCTATCTGAGCGTTACAGAAAAAATGCATGTTCTTGACCCCTCACCGAAATCGGCATTGAATCTTTCATCCATGTACAGCGCCCGGAACAATGATGACAAAGTCATCGATTACCTGAAACAGGCAATTGATCTCCAGGACGACAGAATGGAACGCGCCAATTATTACCTGGAACTGGCAATTATTACCAATAATGTCAAACAGGATAAACAGTTGTCCCGCCAGTATGCATTGCAGGCACTTAACGATAATCCTGCACTGGGGCGTGCCCATATGCATATAGGAAGTCTCTATGCTTCAGAAGATAACTGTTTTGATGATGACTTCAAAAACAGTACAGTATACTGGGCTGCAGTGGACAGGTTCAGGGAAGCAAAAAGAGTTGATCCTTCAATTTCGGAAGAAGCAGACCGGATGATCGAAACCTATTCAGCCTATTTTCCCGATAACGAAACTATATTTTTTAATGGCCTGACAGAAGGTGAGAGTTATACGGTGGAATGCTGGATAAATGAAACCACAAGGGTGCGTTCAAGATAATAATTAAGTTCTCAGAAGGGGCTGTTCTCATCAGGCAGCCCTTTTTTTTATTACTTACTTCCCATCAAAATAATTTACACCGCTTCCATTAAAAGGTTTTAAATTATTATCTTCGTAGCTCAAAAACCGAAATAATTTTTAATTTGACATTTTCAGATGGCTACACTAGAGAAAATACGAAATCGTGCAGGAGTGCTGGTAGCAGTTGTTATCGGGCTTGCCCTGTTTGCATTTATTCTTGGAGATATTCTGGGATCAGGCCCCTCCCTCTTTACAGATACTCAGTTCGAGATTGCTGAAATTGCCGGCGAATCTGTTTCATACCAGAATTTTCAGCAGAAAGTTGACCAGCTTTCGGAGGTTTATATGCTCAATTCAGGGGAAACTGCCCTTGATTCGGAAACCTATGAAAGTATCCTGGAACAGGCCTGGCAGTTAATGCTGAGAGAAATTATACTGGAACATGAATATGATCGTCTCGGACTGGGTATCAGCTCCGAGGAGTTGTTTGACATGGTGCAGGGGTCTAACATACACCCGTTTGTGCGTCAGCTTTTCACCGATCCTTCAACAGGAACTTTTGACCAGAATGCTGTAATTCAGTTCCTCAGATCAATGAATCAGGATCCCACCGGTCAGCAAAGAGCTTACTGGCTTTATGTGGAACAGGAAATAGCACAGGAGAGAAAACTTACAAAATACAACAACCTGATAAGTAAAGGCTTATATATAACTCCTCTTCAGGCCGAACAGGCATGGGAGGAAAACAATAAAAGTGTAAATTTTGATTTCATTGTTCAGCGGTTCAATACCATTCATGACAGCCTGGTTGATGTCAGTTCATCAGAGGTAAGAAAGTATTACCGCCGGAACAGAGATGACTTCAGCCAGGTGGCATCACGGGATATTGAATATGTAGCATTCGACATATCACCGTCGGAGGAAGATGACAGGCTGGCGCAGGAATGGATTGGAAGCATGGAGGATGAGTTCAGGGAAGTTGAAGAAGTACGGCAGTTCATAAACCTTAATTCAGATATCCCTTTTGAACCTGTAAATTACGGTTATGACGAATTACCTGAAAGCATCGCTGATTTCATGTTCAGTGCACGACCGGGAGAGATTTTCGGGCCCTATTTTGAAGAAAACAGCTACCGGCTTTCGCGCCTTGTGGAGATTAACTTTGTACCCGATTCTGTGCGTGCCCGTCATATACTTATCCAGTCCGGGGATGAACTGGATTATGAACAGGCAGGCAGAATGGCAGACAGCCTTCTTGAGGCAGCCCGCAGGGGAGAGAACTTTGAAATGATGGCCATGCAGCATTCAGATGACATGGGTACCCGGTTTGATGGAGGTAATCTTGGATGGTTTACCGAGGGAATGATGGTTCAGGAGTTTAATGAGGCATGTTTCTCAGCCCGGAGAGGAGAATTCTTCGTTGTCGAAACCCAGTTTGGATTCCATGTTACCCAGGTAACAGCAAGATCTCCCGAGATAAAAAAAATAAAATATGCCACACTGGCACGCGAAGTGACACCCAGCTCAGCCACATACCAGCGCATATACACCAGAGCCAGCCAGTTTGCAGGCATGAACGACACTTACGATAAATTCGTGGAGGCAGCTGAAGATGAAGAGGTCACACTGAGAACGGCAAATAATATCCTGATAGATGACAAACAGATTCCCGGACTGGAGTCTGCCCGTGAAGTGATAAGGTGGGCATTTGAAGCACGTGAAAAATCCCTGTCCCCTATCTTTGAAATCGAAGACAGGTTTGTAATCGCTGCGCTTAAAGAAGTACGCAAGGAAGGTTATAAACCCCTCGAGGAAGCAAGTCCTGAAATTGAATCCATCCTTATAAGGCAAAAGAAAGGAGAGATAATTGCCTCCGGGTTGCAAAGCAGGACAGAAGAAGGAAATGATCTGGAGACAATTGCATCCATGCTGAATACACAGGTTGAACAGGCAGAAAATATTCTTTTCTCATCATTTTCCGTACCGGGAGCAGGAATCGAACCCCGTCTCATAGCTGCAGCTGTCAGTACCCGCGAAGACCAGCTTTCCGGTCCGGTAACCGGGGAAAACGGCGTTTACCTTATCAAAGTGACTTCAGTCAGCATTCCGGAAGAAAAAGATGTTGATATGGCAAAAACCGGGCTGGAAAACAGTCAACATTCAAGGGTCAGCTTCGATGTTTTTGAAGCTCTGAAGGAAGAAGCCAATATTAAAGACAACCGGCACAACTTCTTTTAATTCTCCTGTTCGGCAATATATTATCAAATGCGGTTAAAACGAAGGTTTTGGCCGCATTTTTTTTTACTTTAGCAGCAGAGACTAAAATTAAGAAATTAAGTAATAAAGCAGATGGAAGCATTTCATAATATGGAAAGCCTTATAAAAATGGCGCTGGAGGAAGACCTCCGGGATATTGGGGATATTACTTCAGATTCCATATTTAAAGACGAGAATTATGTTTTTAAGTTAATATCAAAAGACAGCGGTATCCTTTGTGGAATTGAGATATTCAGAAGGGTAATGCAAATGGCCGATTGCATGATCCGTATAACCAACTATTTTTATGACGGCAACCAAATTAACAAAGGAGACGTGGTGGCTGAGGTCGCAGGCCAGGTGAGGAGCATACTAAGATCTGAACGGACTGCCTTGAATTTTATCTCAATGCTTTCTGCCGTGGCTACCAGAACATCAGAATTTGTAAAAAAAGCAGAGGGCAAAGTAATTATACTTGATACCAGGAAGACCATACCAGGATACCGGCAACTTCAGAAATACGCAGTGAAATGCGGTGGTGGTCATAACCACCGGATGGGGTTGTACGATATGGTGATGATTAAAGACAATCATATTGATGCAGCCGGCGGTATAAGGGCCGCTGTAGACAGGATAAGGGAAAAATGGGGAAACAGGTTTAGAATAGAAGTTGAAGCAAGAAATATCAGTGAAGTTAAAGAAGCAATTACCTGCCGGGTAGACAGGATAATGCTGGACAATATGAGTAACAGTGAAACAGCTGAGGCTGTGAAACTGATAGGTGGAATAAGCGAGACCGAGGCATCAGGGAATATAACAACAGACAGAATAAAATCTGTTGGATTAACAGGTGTTGATTTCCTGTCTGCAGGAGAACTTACAAATTCAATAAAGGCATTTGACTTCAGTTTAAAGAAAAAATAAGAAGATGAGACACTATTTCGATGTAGTTGTTGTGGGAACCGGGCTTGCAGGTCTTACCTGTGCCACATACCTCAGAAAAGCAGGAATCGATGTTGCAGTAATGACCAAAGAGTCAAAAATTAATGAAACCAATACCTTCTATGCCCAGGGAGGTATAATTGCTTCCACGGATGACGATTCTGCCGAACTTTTGCGCAGTGATCTGCTCAGGGCCGGTTCCGGTTACAACAATCTCGAGGCAATTGATTTTTTTGTCAGAAATGGCCCTCCCCTGGTGTTTGATTTTCTGGTTAATGAGGCTGAAATAGAGTTCAGCCTGTCAGAGGAAGGAAAAATAGATTATACAGAAGAAGCAGCGCACAGTAAAAGACGGATAGTTCATTATGAAGATCACACGGGTGATAAAATAGAAAATTCTCTTATTAATTACGCAAAACAGAAAGGAGTGAAGTTCCTGACAGATTATACTGCCATAGATTTGATAACAAATAACCATCACTCCCGGGATCCCCAGGAGGTCTATCGTGAAAGGGAAGTCTTCGGGGTGTACGCACTCAATAATAAAAACGGGAATTCGGAAGCCTTTTTTTCTTCAAATGTAGTACTGGCAACAGGGGGCACGGGAAATCTTTATTATCACAGCACCAATCCCGTTTCTGCCACCGGCGATGGCATAAGTATGGCATACAGGGCAGGGGCTGATATTATCAACGCAGAATTTGTGCAATTCCATCCAACCTGTTTGTTCCATAAGGATATTAAAAGATTTCTGATATCAGAATCACTCAGGGGAGAAGGTGGCAGACTAAAAGATCATAAGGGAAAGGAATTCATGCAGGAATACTCGGAAATGGGAGACCTTGCACCAAGAGATGTTGTATCAAGAGGAGTATACGACCGGATATGTACAACAGGAAGGGAATACATGCTCCTTGATATTGCAAATTATTACAAGGGAAAGATCCCGCTGGAGAAAAGATTCTCAAAGATTTATTCCACCTGCCTGGAAGGAGGAATTGATATCACAAGGGAACCCATACCCATAACGCCGGCAGCTCACTATTTCTGTGGAGGAATAAAAGCTGATACGCATGGAAAGACCTCCCTGAAAAATCTCTATGCAATTGGTGAAGTTTCCTGCACCGGACTTCATGGGGCAAACAGACTTGCTTCAGCCTCTTTGCTGGAGGGACTCCTTTGGGGCAAGTCCTCAGCCGAAGATATAACAATCAACCGCAATGCGATAAGAAAGCAGCGATTTGATAATATACCGGACTGGGAGACTCCGCCATACGCAGAGGACTTTGACCCGTTGCTGATCGACCAGGACATGCAGGTTATTCAACTGACAATGTGGAATTATTCAGGCATAATACGTACTGAAAAAGGACTCAGGCGGGCTGAAGCCGATCTTGAATATTTTGCACACAGAATAATGAAATTCTATAAAAGTGCAAAAATAAACAAACAGATAATTGAACTCAGGAATGCCGTTGTGAGCTCCCAGCTGATTGTTGCCGCAGCACTGAAAAACAACTTCTCAGCAGGCTGTCATTATATACAAAAATAGATTTCCGGCTATTAATCAACATTATCGTGCAGGAAGCCATTATCCTGTCGGAACCTGGGACCCTTTTCCCCTTCCTCGGACAGAGTATACCTGCTGACGGGGTTTTCAGATGATTTTTTTGACAGGTTTATATTTATTTTTTTTCTTTCAAAGGCTGGTTGTTTTTCCATTTCTTCAATTTCCTCCTTCTCATTGACATTCAAATAATTTTTTTCTTTCAGCCTGTTTCCCGCTTCCTTAAGTTTTGCTGCCCGACCGCTCACCCGATTTTCAGACAGTCCGGATTCATCATCAGATTCAGTGCCATCATCACTTATGGAATAAACCTCCCTTCCCGATCCTTTTATATCAAACTCAATTCTGGTTTGACTCCTGTCAATATCATAGTTATCAACAGATTTTTGCTTCCTGTCCCTCACAGTGAATCCACCTTTTACCTCACTTTTATCGGGAGTGGGAAATTCATCAAGGGTCAGTTTTTCAATATCTTTGCGTCGTGAATATAGCTCAGGAATTGAATTGGATTCAAATCCGGTTGCTATTATTGTAACAGATATCTTTTCACCGAGAGAGTCTTCCGTGCAGGTTCCCCAAATAATATTTGTATTTGAAGCCGTTTCTGCAGTCACAAAATCCGTAATCTCACCAACCTCATCCATACTCACCTCGTCAATTCCTGAAGTGATATTAAGCAAAATATTTTTTGCCCCGCGAATATCATTATTATTAAGTAAAGGAGAGGAGATAGCACCCTTTATTGCCTTAAGGGCACGGTCCTCACCATCTGCAACTGATGAACCAAGTATAGCGACACCACTGTCTGACATAACCGTTTGCACATCGGCAAAATCAACATTCACATGTCCGTGTACAGTAATAATCTCTGCTATACCCTTGGCTGCGCTGGTAAGAACATTATCGGCACGGGAAAATGCCTCACTTATCTTCAGGTCGCCAAAAATCTCCCGTAACTTTTCATTATTGATTACCAAGAGGGAATCAACATGTTCTCTCAGCTCATTGATACCATCTATGGCCTGATTAATGCGCACCCTTCCTTCAAATTTAAAAGGGATAGTCACAATGGCCACCGTCAGCAAACCCATCTCCTTTGCAGCCCTTGCAATAACCGGTGCAGCTCCCGTTCCGGTTCCGCCGCCCATACCGGCAGTAATGAAAACCATCTTTGTGTTTCCTGAAAGGGCCTCTATAACATCATCCAGATTTTCTATGGCCGCCTGTTTGCCTATTTCCGGCTTATTTCCTGCACCTCTTCCTTCTGTAAGAGATTCTCCGAGTTGTATTTTGACAGGCACCTTACTGTTGGCCAGAGCCTGGGCATCGGTATTGCAATTAACAAAATTTACATCCTTAATCCCTGAAAGGAACATATGATTTACAGCATTACCGCCGCCTCCGCCTATTCCAACTACTTTAATAATTGAGGAACGATCTACGGGAAGATCAAAATTCATTATTTCACCTGTATTTGTCATAGCTATAAATTTATATTTCAAACTGTTACTGAGTAATAATCCTGATATACGGCATTGTAATCCGCAGAATCATCATATTCTATTGATAGTTAAAACTTAGACCTTATATGTATTGAAAAAATAATTTTCTTTATCACATTTTTATATCATCCTCCTCAAATATCCTGGTAATGGTTGTCTTTAAATTTTCAAATATATTGCTCTTTATTCTTGCTTGTTTCTTCTCAGTTTCAAGCTCTTTTTCATCTATTTCACCCGATACCTCATCTGTTTTGAAAAAATCACTTTCATCAATTTCTATGTGCTCATAAGCTTTAAGGATTAATCCCACTGCAGTGGAGTACATCGGGTGATTGATCTCATCATCGGGATCACCCGCCAAATGTTCACTGGGCGATCCGATCCTGACATCAAGACCGGTACGGAATTTCACAAGCTGTGAAAGATGCGTTAGCAATGCGCCACCCCCCGTAAGCACTATGCCGGCACTCAACTGGTCATAAAAACCCGAATTCTCAATCTCAAATGAAGCTGCATCAATTATCTCTTCCATTCTGCTCTGTATTATGTATGCAAGGTTCTTGAAGGAAATCTCCTTGGGCTCCCTCCCGCTGATACCAGGTATAGTAACCACCTTATCTTCAGGGGCTATCTCACCCAGAGCCGAGCCAAATTGTATTTTAAGCAATTCAGCCTGACGCATCAATATAGAGCATCCCTGTTTGATATCTTCGGTAACAACATTTCCTCCAAATGGTATGACAGCAGTATGCCGTATTATGCCATCATAATATACCGCCAGATCGGTCGTTCCCCCACCGATATCTACAAGTGCCACACCGGCTTCCTTCTCATCATCGGTAAGCACCGCTTCGGCCGAAGCAAGTGGTTCAAGTATAAGGTCCCGGACCTTCAGGCCAACACGGCTCACACATTTATCTATATTTTTTGCCGAAGAAACCTGTCCTATCACAATATTGAAATTAGCTTCCAGCCTTTTACCGGTCATTCCGACAGGATTTTTTATATTGTGTTCATTATCAACAATAAAGTTCTGAGGAAGCACATGAATTATCTCCTCACCAACATCAATGGGAATCCTGAACATATCATCAACGAGTGCATGGATATCAGATCTGGTTATCTCCTCATCATAGGAATCACGGTTAATATAACCACGATTTCGTATGCTTTTGACATGCTGGCCTGCAATTCCCACAAATACCTCCGATACAGGATTGCCTGTCTGCTGCCGTACATCATCAATGGTTTTTTTTATGGCATTTACCGTTTCTTCAATATTCAGAACGGTACCGCGTTTAACCCCTCGAGATTCAGTTTTGCTGAACGCAAGGATATCAAGCTTATTATTTTCATTCTTTCTGCCAACAATCGAAACAATCTTGGTTGTTCCAATATCAATAGCGGTTACTGTGTTAGTCTTTTTACCCATAATATATTATCTTTTAGTACAAATTATCTGATTATCATATCTGAGGTCAATTATCTCATAATTATTCCAGCCTTCATTATTAAATCCATATAAATAAAGAGCCTCCAGCTTTCTGAATTTAGTTTCAAATTCGCGGGCATCACCAAAACGGATAAGGTGGGCACCGACCCGGGGAATGATCTCAAATTCATAGTTACTGTCCACATAAATCTGAGATACCTGGGCACTCCAGAGATCAGATTCTGAAATATAAGAGGCCATTTCAAATACCCTGTAAACTACAGAATTCCTTTCCCCCTCCGGTACATTGACATCAAAAATTGATTTTGTGCTGCCCTCAATAAAAGGTTCTGAGATATTCCCGCTGGCAACAAGAACCCTGCTGGTGTATTTTTCAGACAAAGGCAGAATTACACCCTCACGGTCAAGGTAGTAGCTCCCACCCTGCCGGTTTATTATTCTTATAACAGGAGTGCGCTGTTCCGCCCGGACATTTAATTGCCCGTCCACAGTTTTATAAATTTCCGCCCTTTTGACAAACGGTTCCCCGCCCAGTAACATTTCAAGATCAAGGGTATTTATAGTGCTGAGAGGGTATCCCAGTATCTTATCCTCATTCTGAAGCAGAATATCCATAATATCATCCGAAGTGATAAACCTGTTATTAACGCTGTCGGTAATATTTATACTTATCCGTTCGCATATACGGTCATTAAACCTGTCCGACACAAAACCGGGTACAAATACCAGGTAGGCCACAAGTCCAAGCCAGGCAAACAGTATTTTCAGCTTTTTCATAAACAGGCCTTTTATTTATTTAATAAGACTTTCTTTACCGGTTCTACCATAGTATCAATATTCCCGGCTCCAAGGATAATTACAATATCGGTCTGCATTTGGTCAATAACAGATGTCAACTGTTCCCTGCTGCAAAGAATCTTATTTTTTAATTTTACCTTCCGGTAAATCAATTCTGATGAAACACCGGCTACCGGCTCCTCCCTGGCAGGGTAAATATCAAGCAAAACAAGGTTATCCAGCTCCTCCAGGCTCTCTGCAAAATCACCGGCAAAATCCCTGGTCCGTGAATAAAGATGGGGCTGAAAGACACCGGTAATTTCTCTTCCCGGAAAAATCTCCTTTACCGCTGCAATGCATGCCTTTAATTCTTCAGGATGATGAGCATAATCATCTATCAGCACTTTGCCGGGTTTATTTATTATAAAATCGAACCGCCGGTATACCCCTCCGAAACTTTCCAGTCCGCTTCTTACCTCTTCCACGGTTAATCCGGAAGTCAGTGCCGCAGCAGTTGCGGCGACTGCGTTCTCAACATTGAAGCGTCCGGGAATTCCCAGCCTCAGATCTTTATATGATCCTGAAGGGGTTAACAGATCAAACACCGGAGTTCCACCGGCAGAGATCCTGATATTAAAAGCATAATAATCAGCCCTGTTATCGAGCCCATAACTCAGGAATCTTGCACCTTTGTCAGATTTTCTTTCAGTTTTTAAACCATACTTGCAAATTATCGTACCACCGGCCTTTACCTGACGGGTAAAAACAGAAAATGCCTTTACCATCTCATCAAAAGTACCGTAAACATCAAGATGATCAGGATCCATTGAAGTTATTACTGCTATAAAAGGATAAAGCTGTAAGAAAGATCTGTCATATTCATCAGCCTCCACAACAAAAAATTCGCTGTTGCCATCCACAAGCAGGTTGGTATTGAAATTCTTTAACACTCCGCCCAGAAAAGCATTGCAACCATGTCCGGATTGACTCATAAGGTGTGCAATAAGAGAAGAAACGGAGGTTTTGCCATGGGTTCCTGCCACAGCTATTCCTTTTGCCTCGTTGACCAGTGCACCAAGAACCACTGACCTTTTGACCATATTGTAATTTCCGGTCTTAAAAAACCCGAATATATTATTCCTTTCAGGTATTGCCGGAGTATATATCACCATCAGATCATGCCGTGACCCTTCCCTGGTGAAACATGCAGGAATTGTTTCTGCATCATCACGATATGATATTGCAATTCCCTCTTCCGTCAGCTTATCTGTCAGTCCGGTCCGCGTCAGATCATATCCTGCAACCTTTTTTCCAGGTTGATTGAAGTACCTTGCAAGTGCAGACATACCTATACCTCCCACACCGATAAGATAGACCATATTTATATCACGGATCTTCAACTTTTATATTTGTTAACAAGTTTAAAAATCTCATCCGCTATACGTGATGCCGAACCAGGCAGCGCCATGGCTGAAATATTCCGTTTTAACTCCCCGAGCCGCAAGGCATCACCTGCAAGATCAATGGCTGCAGGAACAAGTTTGGTTGTTGTATCAGCATCTTTTACAATAACCGCAGCATCTTTTTCGACAAGCGCCATAGCATTCCTGGTCTGATGATCTTCAGCAACATTTGGAGAGGGAACAAGTATTGCCGGTTTGCCGGTAAGGCATAGTTCAGAGATGGTGCCTGCGCCTGCCCTGGATATAACCAGGTCGGCCAGAGCATATGCAAGGTCCATTCTTGAAATAAACTCGCAGATATGTATCCCCGCGGGTACTTCGCTCCCTGTAAGCTCCCTTGCATCCTTATACCCCCTTTTCCCTGTCTGCCATATCATTTCAAGGCCACTCTCTCTTATCTTTTGTATATTCCCTGAAATGCCGGCATTAATGTTACCTGCACCCAGGCTGCCTCCAATTACAAGGATCACTTTTTTGTCACCTCTGATCCCGAAATATGCAGCAGCCTCCTCACGTTTTCCTGTCAAATCGGTTAAGTCATTGCGTACCGGATTGCCGGTAATAATAATTTTCCCGGGAGGGAAATATCTTTCCATCCCCTCATATGCCACACATATGATGTCGGCTTTCCCGGCAAGAATCCGGTTGGTAACCCCGGCATAGGAATTCTGTTCCTGAATAAGAACGGGAATTTTTCTTGATGCTGCAGCCCTTACAACCGGTCCGCTTGCATAACCACCGACACCAACAACTACATCAGGAGCAAAATTATCAACTATTTTTCCCGCCTTGATCATGCTGATGAAAAGGTTATAAAAGAATGAAATATTTTTAAATCCAAATCCCCTGTAAAAACCTGTAACAGGCAACCCTTCAATCGAATACCCTGCAGCCGGCACCCGTTCCATCTCCATCTTATGCTTCGCCCCCACGAATAATACATTGATGCTCTCATCCTTCTCTCTTAAAGCATCGGCAATGGCAATGGCGGGGAAAACATGTCCCCCTGTCCCTCCTCCGCTGATAATTATATTAATCCTCCTGCGCATTTTCGTTATCATTATTTTCCTCATCAACAGCTGCCTGCTTTTGAACACCGTTGCTTACGCTGATAATTATTCCAAGAGCAATACTTGTAAACACCAGAGATGAGCCTCCCATGCTTACCAGTGGCAGGGGTTGTCCGGTAACCGGCAAAAGATTCACCACCACAGCCATATTTATCATAGCCTGTATCACAATGCTCAGTGTAAGTCCTGCAGCAAGGAATGCAGGAAATGTCCTGGAACTTCGCTTCACAATCAGTCCGGCCCTGTAAAGAAGCCAGAGATAGAAAAACATCACTATCAGACCTCCAGCAAGTCCATATTCCTCAATAATAATGGCATAAATAAAATCAGAATAGGGATGTGGCAGAAAATTTCTCTGGGAGCTGTTGCCCGGCCCCCGTCCCAGCAAACCGCCACCGGCAATGGCAATCTTGGACTGTTCAACCTGGTAATTCCCCTCACTTGTTTTATTAACATAACTCTCAATACGGTTCTTCCAGGTACCCAGCCTTCCTCCGTCTGACTCACTATACAGTACAACTGTAACAAATATTGACAATAAAAAAATGCCGGCACCAATAAGTCCCATAAGGTAACGTGTCCTGATCCGGCCTATAAACATAAGGATTACAGAAGTGGCAAAAAGTATAAGTGAAGTTGACAGGTTGGCGGGCATGATAAGGCCGCAGACAATAATAACGGGAACCAGCATCCTGAAAAAGGAATCATTAAGATTTTTTATCTCATATTGTTTCTGCGAAAGCAACCTTGCCAGATACATAATAAGAGACAGCTTTGCAAAGTCACTTGTCTGCACGGTAAATCCAAGTCCGGGAAGCGTTAGCCACCTTGCGGCCTCATTAATTGTAGTTCCCATAATGAGTGTAACGCATAAAAGTATTACAGAAGCATACAGAAAAAGCTGGGAAAGCCTTGAGTAGAATTTATAAGGAACCAGATGGGTTATGAATATGATTGCCAGGCCAACCATCATAATTGAAAAATGTTTCAGGATATAATACGTGGTATTCCCCCCCTGGAACCTGTAAGCAAGGGTCCCTGTCGAACTGTAAACAGCAAGAAGGGAAACGATGGACAGAAAGAAGATAACTGCCCAGATCACTTTATCACCCTTGAGATATCTGATTGCTCCGGTCATTAACCAAACGTTTAAAGATTTTTAACACAGCTTTTAAACTGACGCCCCCTGTCCTCAAAATTTTCAAACAGGTCAAAACTTGCACAAGCAGGTGAAAGAAGCACCACATCACCGTTTTTTGCAAGATAATAGGCAGAACTCACTGCCTCTTCCATAGATGCAGTCTCAACAAGAGTGGTAACAGAATCGGCGAAAGCTTTTTTAAGTTTTGAATTGTCCGCACCAAGACAGACAATTGCCCGAACCTTTTCACGCACCAGCTCTTCAAGAGCAGAATAATCATTTCCCTTATCTATTCCCCCGGCTATCCAGACAACCTTTTTATTCATGCTCTCCAGGGCATACCAGGACGAATTGACATTGGTGGCTTTGGAATCGTTAATAAAATCTATTCCATGGACCCTCAGTACAGTCTCAAGCCTGTGTTCTATGCCCTGAAAATCAGAAAGGCTTTCCCGTATCACCTCTTTCCTGATACGGAGCAACTGGCCGGCTATACCGGCAGCCATAGAATTATAAACATTATGTCTGCCCTTTAAAGCTAATTCTTCGAGTGTCATTTCCATTTTTTTATTTGATGTTGATATGACAATTCTATTATTGTCAATATACGCTCCATGCCCTGTCAGTTTTTTAAAGGAAACAGGATATAGTGAAGCTCTTATTTCTCTTTTTTTCATTTCTCCGGCCGATATCTTATCGTCCCTGCACCATATGAAAGCATCGCTGCTTTGAAGTCTGCCGGCTATTTTGAACTTTGCATTAACATATTCCTGAATGTCATTATTATACCGATCCAGATGGTCGGCTGTGATATTAAGCAGAATGGCAATATCTGGCCTGAAATCAACAATTCCTTCAAGCTGGAAACTGCTGAGCTCAAGACAGTAATAATCATGTTCCTGCTCAGCCACCATCCTGGCAAAACTGTTTCCTGTATTCCCTGCAAGACCTGCATTTAATCCGGCTTTTTTCATCATATGGTATATCAATGAGCTTGTAGTGGTTTTACCGTTACTACCCGTTACGCAAACAGTAAATGATGAGGTAAACCGTCCCGCAAATTCAATCTCAGATATTACAGGTATTCTCTTTTGTTTTGCTTTCCTGACAACATTAACAGAATCCGGGATCCCGGGACTCTTGATCACTTCAACGGCTCCATCCAGCAAATCTTCGCTATGCTTACCCTCTTCCCATTCAATCCCGTTTTTTCTGAGTTCTTCCCTGTAAAAATCCCGCATTGCCCCTGAATCTGATAAAAAGATATCAATGCCCCTTTTCTTTGCCAGAAGGGCTGCACCCGTACCACTCTCGCCTCCACCCAGTATGATAATACGCTTATTCATCAATATCCGGTTTTTTCTATCTTATTTTCAGAGTTATAACTGAAATAACAGCAAGCAAAATTCCAACTATCAGGAATCTTATCACTATCTTTGGTTCCGGATAGCCCTTTAACTGATAATGATGGTGCAGGGGTGCCATCCTGAATATGCGGCGCCCCTCCCCATATTTTCTTTTTGTGTATTTAAAGTAACTAACCTGGATCATAACCGAAAGACTTTCAACAAAGAATATCCCGCACATTACCGGTATCAGAAGCTCCTTTCTTATTAAAATCGCAAATACGGCAACTATCCCGCCAAGGGAGAGGCTTCCTGTATCGCCCATAAATACCTGTGCCGGGTATGAATTATACCATAAAAATCCGATAGTGGCACCGATAAAAGCAGCCATGAATATCACAAGTTCTCCCGTATAGGGTATATACATAATATTAAGATAGTCAGCATATATAATATTACCGGAAACATAGGCCAGAATTCCCAGGGTGGTTCCGATAATTGCAGACAGACCGGTAGTCAGTCCGTCCAGCCCGTCAGTCATATTGGCCCCGTTTGATACTGCCGTAACAATAAGAATTATACAGGGAATAAATACCAGCCAGCTCCATTTAACGGCTTTATCACCAAGGAACCATAGCAGGTAAGCATAATCAAATTCATTTTGTTTCAGAAAGGGAATGGTTGTGCGGGTATTCTTTTCATCTCTTGTTACAAAATCTTCAGAACGCACCGTTAATGGAGTTACTGCCTGTTGTTCAACCTGTCCTTCAGCTGAAACCATTACCCTTTCACGTACAACAATGTCATCGCTGATTAACATTGTAATCCCTACAATAAGTCCCAGACCAACCTGGCCAAGTATCTTAAGCCAGCCACTCAGGCCCTTTTTATCTTTCTTGAAAACCTTAATATAATCATCGGCAAAACCAACAAAACCCATCCAGATCGTGGTTACCAGCATCAGAAGTATATAGATGTTTTGCAGGTTACCCAAAAGCAATGTGGGAACAATTATTGAAATCAGAATAATAATCCCCCCCATGGTAGGCGTGCCTTTCTTTTCAATCTGGCCTTCAATGCCCAGATCGCGAACCGTCTCGCCTATCTGCTTATTTCTCAAAATATTAATAATCCGCTTGCCGAAGATCAATGATATTATAAGTGACAGGATTATTGCCATTGATGATCTGAAGGAGATGTAATAAAACACTCCTGAACCCGGGAAATCTATATCCTGTAACCAGTCAAAAAGATAATAGAGCATTCTGCCTGTATTTTCAATTTTATTGTCAGATATTTTGCATGGATCTGAAAACCGATAAAACTATTTCCCTGTCATCAAAATGGTGTTTAACTCCCTTTATTTCCTGATAGGTCTCATGACCTTTACCTGCCACCAGCACAAAATCACCTTTTCCTGCCATCATGCAGGCAGTCCTTATAGCATCCTCCCTGTTACTGACAGACAGCACCCTGTCCCGAAAAGCATCTTCAACACCCTCCTTCATTTCAGCGATAATTATTTCGGGATCTTCGGAACGCGGATTATCAGAGGTCAGAATCAGGTAATTGCTTTTCTCTGCTGCTATCTTCCCCATTACCGGTCTCTTACCCCTGTCGCGGTCTCCTCCGGCCCCGGCAACAGTGATCAGCCGGGCTTCACTGTCAAGTAATTGCCTTATTGCATCAATAACATTCTCAAGGGCATCGGGTGTATGAGCATAATCAACAATGGCAGTCACCCCTTTTTCAGAACGTATTGTTTCAAAACGTCCTTCCACAGGCGTAAGGGAGCTGATAATACGCAGTGCTTCATCCTCGTTGGCCCCAAGAAGCACAGCTCCTGCAAAAACTGCGAGCAAATTGCAGGCATTAAAACTTCCGATTAATCTTACCCACAGATTCCTGTGGTTAAAATTCAAATGCATGCCTCCAAAGTGCCTTTCAATAATACTTCCTTTGAAATCGGCCATTGACTTCAATGCATAAGACTTAACCCTTGCCTGTGTGTTTTGCACCATAAAGTCAGCATTCCTGTCATCCTTATTGATAAGGGCAAAAGAATCACTGCCAAGCATATCAAAGAATTTCTTTTTTACCCTGAGATATTCTCCGAAGGACTTGTGATAATCAAGATGGTCATGGCTTATATTGGTGAAAATGCCTCCGGCGAAGCGGATACCGGATATCCGTTGTTGAGCTATCGAATGGCTGCTAACTTCCATGAAACAATATTCACAACCCTCCTTTACCATCTCATAAAGAAGTCTGTTCAGAGTTACAGGATCGGGAGTTGTGTGTGTCGCCGGTAATTTCCTGTTGTTGATAAGATAGCTGACAGTTGATATCAATCCTGATCTGTGTCCCATCTGAACAAACAACTGGTACAATAAAGTAGCTATCGTAGTTTTACCGTTGGTGCCCGTAATTCCGGTAATCTTTATCCGGCGTGAAGGGTTACCGTAAAATGCTGAAGCAATCAGACCAATAACACGGCGTATATCGGCCACCCTTAAATAACATACATCCCTGCTGATCTTTCCGGGAAAAGTTTCACATACAATAGCAGTTGCACCGGATGATATTGCAGAGTCAATAAAATCATGACCATCCATTTCTGTTCCACGAAGTGCAAAAAACATACTTCCCGGAACAACTTTTCGGCTGTCCTGCTCCAGGGTTTTTATCTCCTTACCGGGATCACCCAACATCTCTTCGTAATCGATTCCTTTAAAAAGTTCAATCAGCTTCTGCACGGAAAAATTATTTATTTATACTCATCTCCAAAACTACTTTCTGTCCCCGACTTGCAAGTGTCCCCGGACGCAAAGACTGGGCATTAACCTTCCCCCTGCCAGACACCTCCACCTGCAATCCGGAGTTTTCAAGAAGATATAAAGCATCACCCAAAGCCATGTCAACAACATTCGGAACAAGTTTATCTAAGATTTTACGCTCACTCAATTCCACAAACGAATCCCTTCTTACAGTGCTAACCCATTCCGATTCCCGCGAGTCATGTTTATACGGTATACCAAATTCCCTGAAAACCCGGTTCAGATCCTTTACATTACCTGATTTTGAATAAGGCGGATCATGTGAAATACTCATTTTTACTTTAAATGGTTCATGCATATCAAGACTTGTTGCATAAACCTTGTCCGCTATTTCCCTGAAAATAGGTCCGGCCACAAGATTACCATAATATACATTATTGGAAGGGGAATTTACTACTACAATGCATGAATAACGAGGGTTATCGGCAGGAAAATACCCGACAAAAGAGGCCTGGTGAGAAACCAGTGAGTTCATTTTATAACCGTATTTTTCATTGGCTATCTGGGCCGTACCGGTCTTTCCCGCAATCCGGTAGTTGGCATTTCTGAGGTTCATTGCAGTACCTGATTCAACGACCCCTTCAAGCATCTTTCTGGCACTCTTTACTGTTCCGGGTGAACATACCGAAGGATTAATGACCTGTGTAGGGAATCTCTCTAACGGTTCGCCATGATATTTAAGGGCAGTAACGAATTTTGGCCTGACCATTTTACCGTTATTGGCTATGGCATTGTAAAAAGTAAGTATCTGAAGCGGAGTCATTCTGACCTCATACCCTATAGCCATCATTGGCAGAGAAATACCAGACCATAGATTATCCCCCGGATATTTAATATCAGGTGTTCCTTCTCCCCTGATCTCCACACCGGTTTTCTCATTAAGTTTCATCCTGTAAAGCCGGTTAATAAACTCTTGTTCCCTTCCAAGGTAAAACCGGTCAATAATCTTTGAAACACCAACATTGGATGACAATTCAAAAACTTCACGGACAGATAATTTACCATATCCACCCTGACGTGCATCGGCAATCCTCTGATCATAAAAAAATATTTCCCCTTTTCCGGTATCAATACTATCCTCCAAACTGACGTATCCGTCTTCCATAGCTACAACCAAAGACATGAGCTTAAAGGTGGAACCGGGCTCGGTACTTTCTCCCAGAGCATAGTTATAGGTTTCCGAATATCCCCCCCTGCTGTTTCTTTGCAAATTGGCTATTGCCTTTATCTCGC
Source organism: Bacteroidales bacterium (assembly GCA_046483315.1). Lineage (GTDB taxonomy): Bacteria > Bacteroidota > Bacteroidia > Bacteroidales > PUMT01 > PXAP01. Next base: position 36,153 of record JAWODJ010000034.1, read on the forward strand.
CGGTCTGTACCTCCATAAGTATTGCGGTGCCGTGATGTGCCCTGTGAGTCATTAACTGTCTGAGCAAAGCATTTGTTGCAACATCTTGAATATCAACATCAATTGTAGTCACAACATCAATGCCGTCACGAGGGTCCACCTCATTGCGATCATTCACAGGCATCCATGCATTGCCCGATATCCTCTGCATCAGTTTCAATCCTGCAACTCCCCTGAGGTGATGATCATAAGCTCCCTCAATACCAACTACATTCCCTGATGTTCCCTTTGTAGTATATCCGATTGTTCTTGATGCAAGGTTCCCGTGAGGCTGAATACGCTGATTATCCTGTATAACAATCAGTCCCCCGGTATTTTGCCCGTATCGGAAAAGTGGGAATTTTTTTATCTCTTTAAGCTGATCAAATGAAACCCTTCGCCTGATCAGGTGGAACCTCTTCCACTCCTGCCTTGCCCGAATCAGTTCATTTTTGTATGCAGCAGTTGATTTATCCCTGAACATGGCGGCAAGCGCAACAGACAAAGAATCAATGTTATTATTAAACAACCTGTCGGTCAGTCCGGCTGCCCTAAGATCCATTCTTATCTCATAATAAGGCATGGATGTTGCAAGAAGCCGGTTTCCTGCAGCATAAATATCTCCCCGGTTAGGTTCGATTGTAATATCCCGTATTGTCATCCGGCTGGCTTTTTCCTGCCACATACTCCCTTCTGCAAACTGAATGTAAATCAACTTGCCCACAATCATAACAGCAAAAATAAGTATACCGAAATACACCAGTGCCATTCTCCATAATATGTCTTTCTTCATAGACATAGCCTATTTGCTTCTGTTGTTTACTACAATCTTATTGGGTGGCTCCAAAGACTCCACCAAATCAATATCTCTTTTTTTCAGCAGCTTAAGCACCTCGGACTGACGGCTCAAATGCATTAGTTCAGCAGATACTGTTATTGCTTCAGCCCGTAACTCTTTTAGCTCGGACTGGAGTTCACCTGATCTTCTTACCAGTTTTTCGGCATGATAGCGGTTTCCTATATAGAAGATGGCTAGTATGGCAATGAATATAATATACGGAAGTTGCTTTAATACATAGTCACGGGTCAGAACACTCCCGTCAATAATATTCTTTACGGATCCACTTTTAGGTCCGGCCTTCTTTCCAGGCTTTTCATCAATAAACTCTACATTTTTGTCATAAATTCCCATGGCAATAATCAGTTTTAATTCCTTTTTGCCACCCTTAACCTTGCACTTCTGGCACGCGTGTTTGTTTCAACCTCTTTTTCATCAGGTATTATTACTTTCCGGGTTACCAGTACAAAAGGTACAAGTGGATTACCGAAAAAATCCTTGTCAATGTCCCCTTCGGGCTTACCCGTTCGCATAAAATTTTTAACAATTCTGTCTTCAAGTGAATGGTATGATATAACAACCAGCCGTCCCTCCTTGTCCAGGCTCAGCAATACCTGCAATAACATCTGCTTTAATACCTCAAGTTCTTTGTTGACCTCAATTCGCAATGCCTGAAAGACTTTTGCAAGATATTTGTTCTCCTGTCTTTGCGGTATGCAAGACGAAATTGCTTCAATAAACCCGGCGACATCAATAAACTCCCTTTTTGCCCTGTAATCAACGATTGTATTCGCAATTTTATCAGCATTATTTACCTCCCCGTAAAACCTGAAAACCTTTTTTAGTTCTTCACAGCTGTATTCATTGAGTATATCAAGTGCTGTAAAGGAACTATCCCTGTTCATGCGCATGTCAGGCCGGCCGGACATACGGAAGGAGAATCCCCGCAAAGGCTCATCAATATGGTGTGATGAAACTCCCAGATCGGCAATTATGCCATCAACCAGATTAATGTTGTAGTATTTCAGGAAATTCCTGAAAAACCTGAAATTACTCCTGATAAACATGAACCTGGAATCAGCTATTTTCTGTGCCTCGGCTTCAGCATCAGCATCCTGGTCAAAAGCTATAAGCCGACCTCCTTTACCAAGACGGGAAAGTATTTCCCGGGAATGTCCGCCACCACCGAAAGTAAGATCTACATAAATACCCCCCTGACGGATATTCAGCCCGTCAATGCTCTCCTTCAAAAGAACAGGCTTATGGTAAACCATGACTTATATATTACTTTCAGCGTCACCCATAATTTTTTCTGCAAGCAAAGCAAAATTATCAGCCTCACCTGCCTGTTCATCATAAAGATCCCTGCTCCATATCTCAATCTTTCCATCCTGACCGGCCAGCACAGCTTCGCCGTCAATTCCAACAAGATTAAGAAGACGACGTGGAATCAGAATCCGGTTACTGGCATCAAGCACAACCTCTGCCGTTCCCTTATAGAAACCACGCAAAAAACGGCTGTGCTCCTTATTATAGGGGTTTATCCTGGAGCGAATAATGGAATTCTGCCTGTCCCACTCATCCATTGGGAACAAAACCAGGCACGCTTCAAAGATATCCTTCTTTATCACAAATTTATCCATAGCTGCAGCAGGCATTTGTCTTTTAAATGCCGAAGGCAGGATCACCCTCCCCTTTGAATCAACTTTACATATATAATCGCCTATAAAGGTTGCCATATAATAAGCTTTGAACAGGTAAAAATAAACAAAAATTAACCACTTTCAACCACTTTACCCCATTTTTCACCACTTTGTTAATAACTTTTTGATCAATTCTTATTATTTTTACATTTACAAAGCATTAGAATAAACCAATGACAGAAGATACAACAGGTACAGAACCGGTAAAAATTGACGTGGATGAGATTTTCAGAAACAAAAATCCGCGCGTCTACAAACTGCTTCCCGGATTTATCCTGGGTTATATAAAGCGCACCATTCATCAGGACGAGGTAAATGAAGCCCTTTCTCTTTACAAGGATAAACACGGCCTGGATTTTATCCGGGCGATACTGGATCGTATGGGTATCAATTACTCTGTCGAAGGAGAAGAAAACATACCGATTAAAGGCAGACATATATTCGTATCAAATCATCCGCTGGGCGGACTGGACGGGATGGTGTTCCTGGATATAGTGGGTAAATATCACAAAAATGTCAAATTTATAGTTAATGACCTGTTGCTGAACATTAAAAACCTCGAATCTTTATTTGTACCCATAAATAAACACGGACGCCAGTCCGTCGAATATGTAAAAAAAATTGAAGACCTGTACAGGTCAGATCACCAGGTGCTCTATTTTCCTGCGGGTATTTGTTCCCGGAAACAGGAGGGAAAAATCATGGACCTGGAATGGAAAAAAAGTTTTATTAAAAAGGCAATCGACCATAAACGCAATATTGTACCTGTTCATTTTGAAGGGAAAAACTCCAAATTTTTCTATCGCCTGGCATACCTGCGCAAAATACTGGGGATCAAAGCAAATATTGAGATGTTTTACCTGCCGGACGAGATGTTCAGGCAAAGCAGGCAAAAAATTCACGTCACTTTTGGCAAACCAATTCCATGGGATCATTTCGACAAATCAAAATCTCTTTCTGAGTGGGCAGAAGAGGTAAAAAAAATCGTGTACAGCCTGAAAGAAAAGCAGTAAATTCAATACCTGCATAAGTTGTAAAATATTAAGCCCCTGACTGTCTGAATGCGGCAATAAACTTTTCAACCCTGCACCATTTAATGACAGACAGAAGATTTAATTCTTCACTAAATAATTTTAACTTTTCCGAAGTTCCGTTCTAAAAAAGTATTATTTTAGCAGTCAGAGGCATGTTGTTATTTTATTTTATTTTTACACCGGTTTTAATTCAAATAATTTACGAACCCTGTACGCTGTATGGAACCCATCCTATCGCCCATAAGTCCGGACAAAATTGAGGAAGAGCTGGATTCTTCCAAATTTGTGCGAAAGACCAACAATGCAGGCAACGAATTATATATCATAGACCATATGGATTCACCCGCAATCCTTACTGAAATAGGAAGGCTGCGTGAGCTGAGCTTTCGCCGTGCAGGAGGAGGAACAGGAAAAAAAACTGACCTTGACGATTTTGATACCTCCGATGATCCATATAAGCAGCTTATTGTATGGGACCCAAAACACAGGGAGATACTGGGTGGATACAGGTTTTATATACCACAATCAGATAAGCCTCTGAATCCGGAAAGGTTTGCCACTTCAAAGCTTTTTAATTTTTCAGAAAAATTCGTTAATGAATATCTGCCATACATGATAGAGCTTGGGCGATCATTTGTCCAGCCCGCCTACCAATCCACTGCCAGAGCCAGGAAGGGCCTGTTTGCCCTTGATAACCTCTGGGACGGACTGGGAGCCATTATGGTGGATAACCCGAAAATGAAGTACTTCTTCGGTAAAGTTACTATGTACAGACGGTTCAACCAGGAAGCCAGAAATATGATACTTTTTTTTCTGCAAAAATATTTTCCCGACCCCGACGAGCTTCTCAGGCCAATACATCCCCTGGAACTAAATATGGACATTCCAAAACTTGAAAGTATCTTTAAAGGAGACAGCTACCGGGAGGACTACAAGATTCTCTCTCAATACGTCCGAAACCATTCGGAAACTATTCCCCCGCTTATCAATGCATACATGAATCTTTCGCCTTCAATGAAAGTATTCGGCACAACGATAAATGAAAGTTTCGGAGGAGTTGAAGAGACCGGTATAATGATCACCATGAGTCATCTATACGAGAACAAAGTCAATCGTCATGTATCAACATATCAGAGGGTAAAATACTACCTCCATTCAAAATCCTGACAAACATAAGCACCCGGTCCGAACAAGTACCGCACTATCAGTATGACCTCTGGTTGCGTGATTCAATATAATTAACAAATGAAGTGTTAACTACCTTGTTCCCTCCCGGGGTTGGGTAATTCCCGGTAAAGTACCAGTCACCCCTGTCATTGGGACATGCTTTATGAAGGTTTTCAATTGTCTGATAAACTATTTCAACTTCAGCCCTCAGATCTGAGGCTCTGAGCATGGAAGCTATCTTTGCCGATATCTCCTCCGGCGAAAAAGGTATATATATCTCCTTGACATAATTTACGATCTGTTCCCTCGGTAAATTCTGCTGATCCCTGGATAACCTGTATACATTTCTGATAACATCTTCCTTCCCTTTATCTTTAAGTAATTCAATGGCTGCATGAAAAGCAACAAAATCGCTTAACTTGGTCATGTCAATACCGTAACAATCAGGATACCTTATTTGCGGAGATGATGAAACGATAACTATCTTTCTTGGTCCAAGCCTGTCCAGAATTTTCAATATACTTTTTTTAAGTGTTGTCCCCCTGACAATTGAATCGTCAATAATAACAAGGTTATCAACACCCTCATTAATTGTACCATAGGTAATATCATAAACATGGCCGGCAAGGTCATCCCTGGCTTTTTCCTGGGAAATGAATGTACGCAGCTTAACATCCTTAATTGCGATCTTTTCCACCCTGGGCCTGGCAGCAACCAGGCCGGTGATCTCTTCTTCCGACATTTGACCTCCCCTGGTGATGATTTTTTCGGTTTTTTCCCTGAGCATATGGTTCTCTATACCCTTTAGCATGCCATAAAAAGCCGACTCAGCAGTGTTGGGAATGTACGAAAAGACCGTATTAACAAGATCATGATCTATGGCTTTAAGAATCTGTGGTGTTAAAAGCTCCCCCAGCTTTTTTCTTTCACGGTAAATATCAGCATCGCTTCCCCGGGAGAAATAGATTCTTTCAAACGAACAGGAAACACGTTCATGCGGCACACGGATCATTTTGTCAATTATTCTTCCGTCTTTTTTAACAAGAAGGGCATTCCCCGGTGTCAGCTCCCTGATCTGATCCAACGGTACATCCATCACAGTCTGGATTACCGGCCTTTCAGAAGCAACTATAACAACCTCTTCATCAAAGTAGTAAAAAGCAGGTCGTATGCCCCAGGGATCCCTGGTTACGAAAGTATCACCATGGCCGATTATCCCTGCAATTGTATATCCTCCGTCCCAGTCCTTGCTTGAGTCCTCCAGCACCTTGTGTACATCAAGGTTTGATTCAATAAGCCCGGAAATCTCCTGATTAGAGTAACCTTCGTTTTTATATTTCCTGAAAAGAAACTGGTTCTCCTCATCAAGGAAGTGTCCTACCTTCTCAAGAATGGTGACAGTATCCGAAAATGCCTTTGGATGCTGGCCCAGTTCAATCAGTTTTTTGAATAACTCATCAGTATTTGTCAGATTAAAATTACCAGCAAGTACAAGGTTGCGGGATTTCCAGTTGTTCTCACGCATAACCGGGTGGACATGGTCAATACTGGTATTCCCAAATGTTCCGTAACGAAGGTGCCCTAAATATATTTCACCTGCGAACGGGATATTATCCCTTGCATATGCAGCATCTTCAAGCAATTCCGGCTTTTTTTCTTCAATTATTTCAAAATGACGATGTATCTTGCTGAAGACGTCATTTATTGATGATGGTGAATTGGACCGGTGGCGGTAAAGATAGGGCTTGCCCGGGCTCAGATCAAACTTGATATTAACAACTCCTGCACCATCCTGTCCCCTGTTGTGCTGTTTTTCCATCAACAGGTAAAGTTTGTCAAGTCCATACCTCCATGTACCATATTTCTCCTGATAATATTCAAGAGGCTTCAGGAGCCTTATAAGGGCAATGCCACACTCATGCTTGATTATTTCAGTCATTTAGTCAATTATTAATCGGAGGTACAAAATTAATATTTTACCGGAAAATTTATTAGTGTTCAGGTTAATGTCCCCCGTCCGGTGATCCTGAGCAAAATACCGGTATGTTCAGAAAGGCCGTGAATAAAAAATCTTTTAAAAACAGAGGCATAGAAAAACAAACCAAGTTAATCCAGTGACGGGAAATTAATCCGGTCACTTATGATGAATGAATATGGATAGTCACTGCTTATTTTCTTTTGAATTTTAAGTGCTTCACTTCTTGTCCTGTAATCTCCCACATATACTTTAAAGTTGGGAGCATCATATACCAGGTAGGTTTCAATATCCGGATATTTATTAAAAAATTTTGCCCTGACATCAGTGGCACTGGTACGTGCCCTCTGGCCTGATTCAGAAAAAATCCTGATCCGATAACCCTCCATACCATCCATTTCTCTGTTTATCCTGATATAACGACCTACCAGATCATTCAGACGTTCATCCTGATTAACATCCAGCCTGCCCCTGCCCCTGTCACTAACGTTACGGGTTTCCTGGTCGCCGTCAGGGATCCTGGCAAAAAAAACACCGCCAGGTACCGAAAAAACCAAAACTGCAATAAATAAAACTCTGATAAGTCTCATAATGGCATAACAATTAGTGCAAATTAAGTATTAATAAAGTTAAAAAACAAGCAATACTAATCACTTAAATATCAAGATATTTAAACACAAACAACCGGTTTGTCAGGTAGAGTTAGTCCAGCCTTAGTTGTGTCATTTCATCCACCTTAATATGTTTTGTGAAAGGGAAAGACCTGATGCTTATTTTTCCTTTTACTTCCACTTCAGCCTGCCTGTCAAGAAAAATATTGAACATTGAAAGGGCCCCCCTGAGAATATTTGAAAATTCAACTTTCAGAGGGAAATTATAAAGCTGACTGGATCCCGATGGGATTAACACATTATCAACATTTCTTATCTTTCCTAAAAATTCATCATTTACATATACATCCAGATCTACATCAACAATCCGGAACCGGAAAGATGTTGGATTATCTATAGGCATGAGAACTTCAAACTCAATTGTCCTGTCAGCAAAACGGTTCAGTTTAATATCTTCAATATCTCCAACCTCAATATTTTCAATATTGCCACAGGATACAAGCAGTGAAGCAACAATTACCAAAAAAACAGAATGAAAAAACTTCATATGGCCGGGGACATCTGGATAATAGAAAATCAGGTCAAAATAAGCATTTTTATTTTTAAAAAAAAAGCTCTCAGATAAGCTGCTTTAATTTATTATTAAGATTTTTCCCCTGAACTTCTTATATTTGGCAATTTCAATTTAAATATTTTTAACCCCTACTCAGCTCTTTCTGTAGTTCAGCAGCTGGTAACCAAAAAAACTCTGTAATGAGCGCTTCAGGCAAACCCGGTAATATTTTCTCAAAAGCCTTTGCAAGGTCCCTTGATTTTATTGAAATAATAGGAAACAAACTTCCCCATCCTGCAACCATCTTTGCCCTGCTTGCGCTATCAGTCATTCTCCTTTCCACCCTTACTTTCTGGCTGGGAACTTCTGCAATTCACCCGGTGGATGAGAGCGTTGTAAGTGTCAACAACCTTCTGAGCGCCGATGGAGTGAGATGGATGTATACCAGTATCCTTGACAATTTTCTCAGGTTCCCTCCGCTCGGTTATGTACTGGTGGTAATGATAGGAATAGGACTTGCTGAAGGAACAGGGCTTTTTGCCGTTATGATAAGGTCTCTTGTACTGAGCGCTCCGCCGAAACTTATAACTTATGCTATAGTTCTGGCGGGCATCGTCAGCGGACTGGCGGTGGAAGCAGGGTATGTTATACTTATCCCCCTTGGGGCAATGCTTTTTCATGCACTTGGAAGACATCCCATGGCCGGACTTGCAGCCGCATTTTGTGGTGTAAGCGGCGGATTTGGTGCCAACCTCCTCATCGGCTCGGTAGACCCCATACTTGCCGGGATATCCACATCTGCCGCCCAGTTAATTATACCCGATATGGTAATTAATCCGGCTGTGAACTATTATTTTATGATAGCATCAAGCTTCATTATACTTTTTGTCGGCACATGGGTAACCGAAAAGATTGTTGAGCCAAGACTCGGAAAATACGAAGGAGCCACAGAAAAATTTGCTATACAGAAACTTACTTCCAAAGAAGCCAAAGGATTGAGATGGGCAGGAATCACCACCCTGATCTTTGTATCACTTATGGCCATGACCGTAATCCCTGAAAACGGACTGCTGCGTGACCCCGAAACAGGTTCTGTACTTCATTCACCCTTTTTTGACGGTATAATAATCGGTATTCTGCTTTTCTTTTTTATCCCTGCGGTTGTATATGGTCTTACGGTCGGCACCATTAAAGATGATAAGGATATGATGAAACACATAATCAGATCCATGTCGGGTATGGGCGGATATATTGTGCTTGTATTTTTTGCTGCACAGTTTGTATACTTTTTCAACCACAGCAACCTGGGACTTATAATCGCTATAAAAGGGGCATCAGGTCTGAGAGATATAGGATTTACCGGCCCCATGCTTATCGTTGCGTTTGTATTGCTCTCTGCATTTATCAATCTTTTCATGGGCAGCGCCTCGGCTAAATGGGCGATAATAGCCCCGGTGTTCATCCCTATGCTGATGCTGCTGGATAACCCCTACCACCCGGGAATTACACAGGCAGCTTTCAGGATAGGTGATTCGCTAACCAACCTGATTACACCAATGATGAGTTATTTTGCACTGATTGTCACATTCGCACAAAAATATGATGAGCGTTATGGTATAGGAACAATCATCTCAACCATGCTGCCCTACACAATTTTTCTGACTATCTTCTGGACTTTGCTTATGGTTCTGTGGGTCTATCTTGGTATTCCGCTCGGACCAGGCGGACCCATTTATATTCAGTAAAAATATCAGGAATAAATAATGCCGGGTTAAAAGCTTAATTTTGCCCCCGGTAAAACAGGCTCTCAGCTTGTTATTCCAGGGCATTTGCCACCTCATCGGTAATATCAAGGTTGTGATATACATTCTGCACATCATCATCATCTTCAAACTCTTCGATAATCTTGAGCACCTTAAGTGCATCATTAACTTCAAGTTGCTTTAGATCGTTTGGAATACGCTGAAGTCCCGCATTCTCAGGTTCTATTCCCCTCTCCTCTATAGTTTTCCTTACCCTGCCAAAATCCTCCATTGAAGTGGTTATATAATAAACATCATCGCTTACGTCAATATCCTCAGCTCCCGCATCAATAATTTCCAGCTCAAAGGATTCCGGGTCATCAATCTTTCCTGAAGGTACTGTGATGATCCCCTTACGATCGAAAAGAAACCCGAGTGATCCGTGTGTTCCGAGATTGCCTCCCCTTTTATTGAAAAGTGATTTTATATTACCCACTGTACGAAGATGATTATCAGTAAGGCACTCAATGAATATTGCAACTCCGTGCGGGGCATAACCCTCAAAAGTTACCTCCTGCAAATTTGACGGATCCCTGTCTGCCTTGTTGATAGCTCTTTCAATGTTATCCTTGGGCATGTTGGCACCCCTGGCATTGTCCAGGGCAAGCCTTAGACGCGGATTGGCTTCCGGATCAGGGCCTCCTTCCCTCACTGAGACATCTATTTCCTTGACAATGCGGGAAAATATTTTACTGCGTTTTGCATCGAGGGCGCCCTTTTTCCTCTTTATGGTTGACCATTTACTGTGTCCCGACATAACAAAATCAATTTATGGCAAAGATAAAGGATTCCTTTTTTTGTAACACATTAAACCCCTATTAAAATAATCCCGAACAGGAAGCAGCCATGATCCTCTTTGTAAATCAACCGGCAAGGCGTAACTTTGCAAATATAATCTTTGACTGCTCTCTATGAAAAAATCATATATTTCACCTTCCGTTAAAACCGCCGTAACCGGAATAACAGACATGCGCAGGGTCTACATAGAAACCTACGGCTGCCAGATGAACGTAAGCGACAGCGAAGTAGTGGTTTCCATTATGCAGGATAACGGTATTGGAAGCACCCCTGATATTGACCAGGCCGATATCATTCTTATCAATACCTGTTCGATCAGGGAGAATGCCGAACAGAGGATATGGGGAAGGCTTAACCTGTTCAGGCAGATCAAGAAGAAGCGCCCCGAAGTGCTTGTAGGAATTATAGGTTGCATGGCAGAAAGGCTTAAAGAAAAACTGCTTGAAGAGGATAAACTTGTCGATATTGTGATCGGACCCGATGCATACCGTGAACTGCCTGCTCTTATCGAAGAAGCTGAAGCCGGCCGGCAGGCCATCAACGTCCTCCTGAGCCGGGAAGAAACCTACGCAGATATCAGTCCTGTCAGGCTGGACAAGAACAAGGTGTCTGCATTCGTCTCGATCATGAGGGGCTGCAACAATTTCTGCTCCTATTGTGTTGTTCCGCTTACGCGGGGAAGAGAACGCAGTCGTGATCCGCAGACAGTATTCAGGGAAATTTATGAGCTTCATCAAAAGGGTTACCGGGAAGTCACCCTGCTGGGACAGAATGTGAACTCATACAGATGGAAAAAGGATGACGGCACAGGCACCATAAATTTTGCACACCTGCTTGGCGAAGCCGCAGAGAGACACCCGGAGATGCGGCTGCGATTTTCAACATCCCACCCCAGGGATATAAGCGATGAGCTGCTCCGTACCATCGCCGGCCATGACAATATATGCAAACACATACATCTTCCCGTACAATCGGGCAGCAGCAGGATTCTGAAACTTATGAACAGAAAATATGACAGGGAGCAGTACCTGGAGCGAGTTTCTGCTGTCAGGCAGATAATTCCCGGCTGCTCCATCTCAACAGATATCATTACAGGATTCTGCTCGGAGAGTGAAGAAGACCACCGGCAAACCCTCAGCCTGATGGAGCTGGCAGGCTATGATTTTGCCTATATGTTCAAATACTCCGAAAGGCCGGATACCCCTGCCGCCAAAAAATTAAGGGATGATGTGCCTGAGGAGGTAAAATCCAGGCGGCTCAATGAGATCATAGAACTGCAGGGCAGGCTTTCTGCCCGGAGCAAGGAATCTGACCCGGGTAAAATTTTTGAAGTACTGGTTGAAGGAACTTCCAAAAAATCCGTGGATGAACTTTACGGGCGGACATCCCGGAACAAGGTCGTTGTTTTCCCCGGCAGGGGATATAAACCAGGCGATTATGTTAATATAAGGATTACCCGTTTTACACCTGCCACGCTTATTGGTATTCCTGTCTGATATGCAGAAAATTATCTCACGGCAGCTTCACCGGGCATAAGTTGTAACAATTCATTGTACAATTCTCCCCCTTCTTCTGATCTGATAACCAGTATCTGATTCTTCCCGTACCTGCCTGTAACACCACCCTCCCCGAGTTGGGATTCGACAGCTGCCATAGCTTCATTGTCCCATAAGGGACAGGTCTCGATAAGCATAATATCTGCCTTCTCATCATTCAGTGCCATTTCAAGGAAAAAAACCTGGTAGTTATCCAGTTCCTGAAAAACAGGGGCAAGAGAGGGCAGTGCATTCTGCAGACCCAGTATTCCCTTAATAACCTTTATATCGTCAATATGGTTCATGAACAATTCATGCTGAAAAAAGGCGGGCAGGATATATCTGACTCCTTCTGCCCTCGATGCTATAATGCTCCCTATTTCAGCCGAAAGTTCATTTGCTTCAGTGCTGCCGGAATAATTAATCAATGAAAGATAATAGTTGCCCGAATAAAACTGGTACTGGTATTTATTCAGACAATCACCTGCAACCACAACACCGCTCTCCTCACACCCGTGCCTTGAAACCGAATAGATGCCGAAGGCGGACTGGGCTCCGTTCATCCGGTACAATTCAAGCCTGAACTGTTCACCGTGCCATGATATCTCCTGGAGAGCCATCCTGTCAAAACCATATTCATGGTACAGATCCGCTCCGCCGTTTATAAGTCCCCATAACGCACTGCCAGCATAAACCTCATCCCTGGTAATCTCTGCTCCCGGAAGATCCTTACCGGCGGGCACGGGCATATCGCCTTCAGTGCCGGTCAGACCGGTAATAATAGCATTCAGAAGCACCATTAATATGACATGTCCCTTCATATATGTTTTATATTAAGCAAGTTCAATATTTCTGAGATCTATCCGGTCGCGGGCCGACACGCCAAGGCCTAATTCGCCGGCAAGTTTCATCTGTTTTTCTCCCGTATCCGAATAAGCATCCTGCCTGCCCATCTCTATCCTTTTCCCAATTATTATATCATATCCGGTCATATCAACCGCTACCGGATCGGTGCCCAGCAATATCATTTTATAATCGGTGATGAACTGCGGATTAGCACCCGGTCCGCCGTCATAACAACCTCTTATGCCATCGGCAATGTTCAGCACCACCTTGTCGCGTACAGGCGGGAAGGCACAAACCTCTGCAGAGGTTTCAGCCCATAGCGTTGAGTGAAGCCGGCTTGTATTTGTTATCACCCCGTAACCAAGGTTTTTCAGGCAGAGGGTGATTGATGCCCCGGCATTCTTCATGACCGGCATGTTAATAATCTTGTCAAGCTGTTGTGTTACAATTTTCGAAAAATAGGAATATCTGCCCTGGTTAACCATAAAAGGAAGCAGGTAATCATCATACTCCATCTCACAGTCCGCCCAGTAGTACCAGTCCTTGTCGATCTTCGACAGACTGTAGAGTTCACCGTTCTCATCATAATATGACCCCTTCTCATCAACATGCTCGGTAGCCATAATTCTTATGCCCGGATAATTTTCTGCAGTAAACCCTGCTTCCCTCAGGTGCTGCATCCGGCGGTCAAAAATAACGATGTTGTTTCTTGATATCCCGCTCTGCTCAAGCTGTGATATGACTGACTGAACAAGGGCATGGCTGGTTGAAAGAAGCTTACCGCCTATAGGGTTTACCTTGAGGCCTACTGCCTCACCAGGCTTAACGAACTGACGCCATGCAATTGATGCATCATTTGTGCCTGTGAGTCCCATCATTCCCTCCTCAAGCATCAGGCAGGCGGCATCCTCCTTTATAGCATTGTCAGACAGAGGGTTATTGTGCCTGACTTTAACCACCCTTCCGGGATATTTCCCCGGCATCGAGTTCATGTTGCGGGGATATTTAAGTACATCAGCTATGTTAGTGGCAGTTTCCTGATCTGTTTTTGCAGATGCTGCAAGACTGCCTGCCATCAGCGGCGAAAGCCCTGCCCCGATCCCGCCCGCTGTTACAAGTCTGAAGAATTTACGGCGTCCTTTATCCATAACAACAATTATTGGTTTATGATTTTACTCCTGACAGAACCGGTTCCGCCATCAGTTATTCCCCGGATTAATTTCAGCCTGTTTACCGGGCAGTATTATCAGGTTTTAATCTCAACTCCTTAAGCTGCTCCGGAGCCAGTTTTGATGGTGAATCAATCATCAGGTCCCGCCCTGAATTATTCTTGGGAAACGCAATCACATCCCTGATCGAGCCGGAGCCGGCAAAAACTGCAACCCACCTGTCAAAACCAAACGCCACACCGGCATGAGGAGGTGCTCCGTAGGTGAAAGCCTCCATCAGAAATCCGAACTGCTGCCTGGCCTGTTCATCGGTAAACCCGAGTGTTCTAAACATCTTCTTCTGCAACTGGCCGTCATGAATACGCACAGAACCACCTCCTATCTCAACCCCGTTTATCACCAGATCGTATGCATTGGCGCGTACCGAGGCCGGATCGGTATCCAGCAGGGAAATATCTTCAGGCCTGGGTGAAGTAAACGGATGATGCATTGCATAAAAACGGCTTGTCTCCTCATCCCACTCCAGGAGAGGGAAATCAACCACCCATAGCGGGGCAAAATCATCATCATTTACCAGTTCCAGTCTGCGACCCATCTCAAGTCTCAGCTCAGAAAGTGCCTCCCGGGTGGAATGACGGTCACCTGCCAGTATCAGCAGCAGGTCGCCCGGACGGGCACCAGACAGCTCATTCCATCTTTTCAGTGCATCCTCATCATAAAACTTGTCCACCGACGATTTAACAGTACCATCTTCATTGTATTTCACGTAAACCAGTCCCTTTGCACCTATCTGTGGCTTCCTGACAAAATCTGTAAGCTCATCAAGCTGTTTACGGCTGTAAGAGGCACAGCCTACAGCACAGATGCCGGCAACATACGGAGCATCGTCAAATACCCGGAAATCATGTCCCCTGGCATGCCCGGTCAGCTCAACGATCTCCATGCCGAACCTTATATCGGGTTTGTCGGTCCCGTACCTTTCCATAGCATCCTCATAGCTTATCCGCGGAAACGGACCGTTGAAACTAATGTTCTTGATTTTAATGAACAGATGCTTCGCCAGACCCTCAAAGGTGCTGAGCACATCATCCTGCCCGGCAAAAGCCATTTCACAGTCCACCTGCGTAAACTCAGGCTGCCTGTCCGCTCTCAGATCCTCGTCCCTGAAACACTTGACTATCTGGTAGTATTTGTCATAGCCGGAAACCATCAGAAGCTGCTTGAACATTTGCGGGGACTGCGGCAGGGCGTAAAATTCGCCGGGGTTCATCCGTGAAGGTACAACAAAATCCCTCGCCCCCTCCGGAGTTGATTTTATCATTACCGGTGTCTCTATCTCGATAAAAGATTGCTTATCAAGATATCTCCTTATTTCACCGGCCATCCTGTGCCGCAGTTCCATATTCTTTTTCATCACATTCCGGCGCAGGTCAAGGTACCTGAACTTCATCCTGAGCTCATCACCCCCGTCGGTATCGTCTTCAATAGTGAAGGGTGGAAGCACTGAAGCATTGAGCACTTTAAGTGTCCTGACCTCAATTTCGATATCTCCCGTTGCCATCCTGGGATTTTTATTGGAGCGTTCCCTTACTTTGCCAATTATCTGAATCACATACTCACGGCCCAGCTTTCTTGCCTCTCTGCACAATCCGGCATCGGCTTCCATATTAAAAACAAGCTGTGTTATCCCGTACCGGTCCCGCAGATCAATAAATGTCATTCCGCCAAGGTCACGTGAGCGCTGCACCCATCCACTCAGTGTAACTTCAGCGCCTTCATGTATCTGATTCAGTTCTCCGCAGGTATGTGTCCTGTACATCTTAAAAAATTTGGTTAGTTTGCTAAATTAAGAATATTTTTGCACTTAAGTCTGATCAGCAAGAAAAACAATTCCACCCGGCTCTCACTTAAACCAATATTAATGGATATCCCTGTTTTTTCAGATACAAGCTTCATGAAAGAGGCACTCAAAGAGGCGCAAAAAGCACTGGAAAAAGATGAAGTGCCCGTCGGTGCCGTTATAGTAAGCAACAACATGGTAATAGCAAGGGCACACAACCTAACCGAGACCCTTAACGATCCAACCGCCCATGCCGAGATGCAGGCATTCACCTCGGCCACCAACTACCTGGGAGGGAAATACCTTAACGATTGCACCCTGTATGTAACCCTTGAGCCCTGTATTATGTGCGCCGGGGCTGCCTACTGGACCCGTATCGGAAAAATAGTTTGGGGAGCAACAGATGAAAAGCATGGATATACCCTCACCAATAAAAACATCCTTCATCCCAGAACGGCAATCATCAAAGACATCATGGAAAAAGAGTGCGCCACGCTGCTCAGGGAGTTTTTCAGTGGAAAAAGATGATAAATTAACACTTTCAGATCACTGACATTCCACATTTTTTATATTTTTGCCTGACATTAAACCAAAGCATTTATAAGAATCATCCATGTGCCAGGTCACACAAAAAGGCATGAATAAAGCATGGATGATCCATCGGAATTGAAAAACTGAATATGAATTACCTATTAAACATAATTAATTGAATATTAAATTGATAAACCTACTTTATACAGATGAATAGTTTAAAGCTTTATTTCCGGAGTATAATCTTCACGGCAATAACCCTGATCATTTCCGGCAGTTATACTTTAACGGCCGTTGAAGGTCCCAACCCGGCAGAACCCGAAACTGATGTCCCTGAACCTGCAGGTGGCAAACCCGGATATCACAAAACCGGGGCCCCCGGGCCGGAAGATGGCGGAGATAAAGATCCTGTAACGGAAAAACCTCAACCGGTAGCATGGCAGGATGTTGCCGGCTGGAAATATATTCCCGGCGGATCGGTTACAATATCTAACGAAGGACAATGGTTTGCATACTGGTACAGTCCCAATAAAGGCAACTCCGAGCTGATACTGCAAAACATCACCGGTGATACCCGTAAGGTTGTTCCCATTGGCGAAACATCCGGTGGTGGCGGAAATGCCATTGAGTTCAGCCACGATTCAAGGTTCATAGCCTTTATGGTGTATCCCACCGAAGAGGAAAAAGAGAAAGCAAAACAGGATGATGCCCCGTCAAATAAACTATGCCTTATAGATCTGCAAAATGACGAAGAGACCACATTTGAAAATGTGAAATCCTTCTCCTTCTCAGGAGAAAACCCCGGCTGGCTGGCTATCCATCTGAATACTCCCAGGCCATCGGGTGACAAAGGGGCAGGGAAAGGAACCGATCTGCTGCTTACAAATCTCCGGAAAGGAAATATCTTCAACTTTGGTAATGTCTCTGAATATGCATTTGATAAAAAGGGCAACTGGCTCGCCTGGCTTACCGATGCCCACGGCAAGGCAGGAAACGGATTGCAAATAAGGAATATGAACACGGGAGAGGTGTTATCGCCCGAAAGCGACAAGGCTTCCTACCGCTACCTTAACTGGACAAAGGAGGGTGACGGACTGGCGATTCTGAAAGGTATGGAGGATGATGATTTTACCGAAGATGTTTACTCGGTTATCGGTTTTCGCAGATTTGAAAAAGACGGTCCGGAAAAGGTGCTTTACAACCCTCATGAAGATCCCTCCTTCCCCGATGAGATGACAATCAGCCCGAACCGTGGCCCCCTCTGGTCAGAGAATCTCAACACCCTTATCTTTGGTATACACCGTAACGTGAGGGAAGAAAAGAAAGATGATGACACCTTATCAGCAGCAGTAAATGATACTATAATCAAACCGGATAATGACACCATCAGCACTGCCGGTAATGATACCCTTACAAAGAACACAGATGAAAAGCCCGACCTGGTATTATGGCACTGGAAGGACAGCCGTCTTCAGTCGGTCCAGAAAACCCGGGAAAGCAGGGATAAAAATTACAGCTACCTCTCTCTTTACCATACCGGGGAAAATAAATTCATCCGTCTTGCCGATGACGATATGCGTACGATAAATGTTGCACCAAAGCAGAAATTCGCCCTCGGGATAGCCGACAGGGAGTATGAGTTGCTGGGAGGCATGAGCGGTGAGAACTTTGCCGATATATACATAGTTAACCTTGCAACCGGCGACCGGAAAATGCTGCTTGAAAAGCACAGGATGCTCGGGGGATTCTCCCTTTCTCCCGACGGCGAAAAATTTACCTGGTACAGTGAGGGCAGTTATTATGCATGCACCTTTGCATCGGGACAGTCCGTTAACCTGACCGGAAATATCGCGGCATCTTTTGTTAATGAAGATAATGACCGTAATGTGGAGTTTCCTCCAACACCCTTATGGGGATGGACAAGCGACAGCAGGGAAGTCCTTATAAGGGACAACTGGAACGTATGGAAAATATCAGCCGACGGCAAAAAGTTTAATAATATCACCCTTGACGGGGAAAGGAACGGAAAGCGCTACCAGTACCGGTTCCGGCTGGATCCTGATGAAGAGGGCATTGATCTCAGGCAGCCGGTATTCATGAGGGTGTTTGATGAAGGTTCAAAAAAAAGCGGTATAGCACGGATCGCCAGGGGCAGCAGCGGTGCATCACTACTGTTGTGGGACGATGCCACATACGGAGGCCTCAGGAAGGCTAAGAATAACGATATGTATTTCTTCACACGGGAAACGGTTACCGATCCGCCTGATTACTATGCTTCGGCTTCCATTGACCTGGGCGGGCATAAAAAGATCACTGAGACCTTCCCCGAACAGGAAAACTTTACTCTCTCACCCGGATCAAGGCTGATCTCATTTGTAAGTGATAAAGGAGATACTCTCCAGGCGGCTCTCTTTTTGCCTGCAGGGTATGAGGAAGGAGAGCAATACCCTGCTCTGGTTTATATTTATGAAAGACTGACCCGGGGCCTTAACAGCTATAGCAGGCCATCCTTCCCGGGCGGAGGGTTCAACCGTGCAATGTACACCAGCAACGGCTATGCCGTGCTGATGCCCGATATAGTTTATCAACTCAACGATCCCGGAATGTCGGCGGTATGGTGTGTGCTGCCGGCTGTTGACGCTGCAATCGAAACGGGTATCGTTGACCCTGAAAATATTGCCATTCACGGCCACTCCTGGGGTGGTTACCAGACATCTTTCCTGATAACACAGACTGACAGGTTCAAAGCTGCTGTTGCAGGTGCGCCGCTTACAAATATGATAAGCATGTACAGCCTTATATACTGGAACACCGGCAGCACCAACCAGCCCATCTTTGAGAGTAGCCAGGGCAGGCTCACATCCGGATACTGGGACAACTGGAATGCTTTCAAACGCAATTCCCCCGTCTATTATGCCCAAAATGTAAATACACCGCTGCTGCTGATGCATAATGACAAGGACGGAGCGGTGGACTTTACCCAGGGAATTGAATATTACAACACACTGAGAAGGCTTGAAAAACCGGTTATCATGCTTCAGTACGAGGGAGAGAATCACGGATTGCGAAAGACTGCCAACCAGATAGACTATGCCCTCCGGATGATGGAATTCCTGGATTATTACCTTAAAGGGGAAAATGCACCGGGATGGCTGAAAGAAGGCATTCCACTGCTGGAAATGAAAAAACACCTTGAAGAACGGCCTGCTGTATTAACTGTGCAATAATAAAAGTCAGACGTTAAAATTAAAGGCTGGCTTACATCGGGCTGTTCCCCGAAAGGGAAACATTCAAAATTACTGAAACCCGGCAGGAGGAAGATCTGCCGGGTCCTTTTTAAGTATAACAATCGGGCTGTTTTGAGAAGTTGATGATGTATAAAAATTAAATGTCTGCAACCTCTCCCCTTTCAATGTCCTGGGCATCAACAACAGCAATGGCTGCCATGTTGACTATCTCGCGTACCGAGCTTTCAATCTGCAGTATATGTATCGGTTTTCTGATACCTATAAGTATGGGACCTACTGCCTCGGCACCTCCTATCTCCTGCATCATCTTGTATGCAATATTGCCTGAGCTCAGATTTGGGAAAATAACCGTATTGATGTCCATGTCTGCCAGTTTGCTGAAAGGAAAGCGGATCTGGCGCATTTCTTTGTTAAAGGCAAAGTTCGCCTGCATCTCACCGTCAACTTTCAGATCGGGATGATCCCTGTGAAGGATTTCAACAGCCTCATTTACTCTTCGGGGACTGCCTTCTTTGATAGAACCGAAATTTGAATAAGATAACAGGGCTATTTTGGGTTCGATATTAAACTTCCTGATAGCGTGTGCAACCAGTAAAGTTGTATCAACCAGGGTTTGTGAAGAGGGCTGAATGTTTACAGTTGCATCGGCAAAGAAGAAAGGCCCTTTCTTTGTTATCATAAGGTACATACCGGCTATATGCTTCATGGTATTGTTGGTTCCGACTATCTGCAGTGCCGGGCGTATAGTTTCTGCATACCTGGATGAGAAGCCGGAAAGGAAGGCATCGGCCTCACCCGTTTCAACCATCATAACGCCAAAATAATCACGGTGATACATCTTTTCCAATGCTTCATCATAAAGCATGCCCTTTCTCTGTCTGCGCTTATACAGAAGGTTTGCATACCTCTCCCTTCTTTCCTGCTCCTTTTCACTGCGGGGATCAATCACGGGAACATCTTCCAGGCGAAGGCAATTTTCTTCAATAAGCCTGCTGATAACCTCCCTGTTTCCAAGAAGAATTGGTTTGGCTATGCCATCAGACAGCACCCCCTGTGCAGCCTTCAGTATCTTAAGATTATTAGCTTCGGCAAACACCAGACGTTTTGGATTCTGCCTGGCTTTCTCCATTACCGACCTCAGTAGCTGGTTGTCAAATCCCAGCCTCCTGTTAAGCTCCATCCTGTAAGCATCCCAGTCGGTAATCCTGCTACGGGCCACTCCGGTGTCGACCGCAGCTTTGGCAACTGCCGACGAAACCCTTGCAATCAACCTTGGATCAAGAGGTTTCGGAATAAGGTATTCACGGCCAAATGTAAGGTTCTCCAATCCGTATGCCTTATTAACATCATCAGGCACCAGCTCCTTGGCAAGCGTTGCCAGGGCATTGCATGCAGCAATCTTCATCTCTTCATTTATTGTAGATGCTTTCACATCCAGTGCCCCCCTGAAAATAAACGGAAATCCAAGAACATTATTTACCTGGTTGGGATAATCCGACCGCCCGGTGGCCATTATAACATCGTCCCTGGCACTCAGTGCTTCTTCATATGATATCTCAGGTGTGGGATTTGCCATGGCAAAAACAACCGGATTATCTGCCATACTCCTTACCATATCCCTGCTTACTATGTTTCCGACAGAAAGACCCAGAAAAAGATCTGCCCCTTCCATAGCTTCGGAAAGGGTGCGTGCCCTGGTGGCAGAAACAAACTGCTTCTTGATGTTGTTAAGATCTTTGCGGTCTTTATGTAAAACACCTTTGCTGTCAAGCATAATAAGATTTTCTGGTTTTATCCCCAGAGAAAAATAAAACCTGGTACACGATACTGCCGAGGCGCCGGCACCATTAACCACAACCTTAAGGTCAGATATATTCTTCCCGTTAATGTCAAGGGCATTTAACAGGGCAGCACCTGATATGATAGCAGTACCGTGCTGATCGTCATGAAAAACAGGAATATCCAGTTCCTTCTTAAGCCTGTCCTCAATCTCAAAACATTCGGGCGCCTTTATATCTTCAAGGTTGATCCCTCCGAATGTGGGAGAAATTGCTTTTACAATCTCTATCAGTTTCTCTGTATCTTTGCAATCCACCTCAATATCAAACACATCAACATCGGCAAAAACCTTGAATAACAAGCCCTTACCTTCCATAACCGGTTTGCCGGCAAGTGCCCCTATGTCGCCAAGGCCAAGTACGGCAGTGCCATTGGAAACAACGGCTACAAGATTGCCTTTTGCTGTATATTTATATGCATCCTCCGGGTTTTTCTGAATTTCCTTGCATGGTTCGGCCACTCCGGGAGTATAGGCCATAGATAGATCACGTTGCGTACTGTAGGGTTTGGTAGGAATAACTTCGATCTTTCCGGGCTTTCCTTTACAGTGATAGTTCAATGATGCCTGTCTGCTTATTTTTGCCATAGGTGAAAGAGATTAGTAAGTTATACATATACTGTTTATTAAATAACATGGTAATCATAATCAGAAGACAAAAAAATAAAAAGAGATATATACCTTACATGCTGTCATCCAACCCTTCAGTGTCAACTGACCCGTCAACAAGCTCGTCATAAGCTTTCCTGTTTTTGAAAACATCACAGGCCAGGTAAATGGCATGCCTGAAAGGATCGGGAGAAGCAAGGCCTTTACCTGCAATCTCAAAAGCAGTACCGTGGGCAGGAGATGTACGTACCACCGATAAACCAGCCGTAAAATTAACACCTGTCTCAAATGCAATTGCCTTGAAGGGTGCCAGGCCCTGGTCATGATACATGGCAAGCACAACATCAAATCTGGTATTGTTATCTGATGCAAAAAATCCATCTGCCGGAAATGGCCCCAGGGCCATAATCTTCTCTTTCCTGGCCAGCTCCAGTGCAGGCAGAATTATGCGGCTCTCTTCATCTCCTATAAGACCATCCTCTCCTGCATGAGGATTCAGTCCAAGCACAGCAATCCTGGGCTTTCTTATTCCAAAATCCCTGATCATCGATGTATTTAAAAGGCGTAATTTAGACAGGACCATTTCATCAGACAGGAGTCCGGGAACCTGTGAAACAGGCACATGGCCGGTGGCAACGGCAACCCTCATTATTTTGCTTACCATCACCATAATAACATCACTCGCATCAAAACTATGAGCCAGGTATTCTGTATGACCACGGAACGGAAATTTGTCTGACTGAATGTTGAATTTATTTATCGGACCTGTTACAATCACATCAATAATGCCATTCTTAAGATCACTTACCGCACAATCAAGGGATTTCACCGATGCTTCTCCTGCCATTTCCGTGGATTTTCCCAGCTCAACCCTGATATTCTCATCAAGGCAGTCCACTATATTAACACTTTTCGGATTGGCTTCAATGGCGGTTTTTATATTATTAAAGCTGAAATTATTGATGTTAAGCGCCTTACGGTGATACGCGCCAACCTTGGGTGACCCGTATACTATCGGAGTGCAGAAATCAAGCATTTTATTATCTGCAAGGGCTTTAATTATTACCTCATAGCTAATCCCGTTAATGTCGCCCTGAGTTATGCCAACCCGTATTTTAGTAGTATCCATGGTTGAAAACAATTATTTCAGTTTCAATATCGCGTATATTAAATACCTGCTTAAATATAAAGTATATCAATTACCGCTCTTGCCGGAATATTTCCGGAAAAAATCAAATAACAGCCTCACGCCGTAACCGGTTCCCCCTTTTGTTTTGTAGGCATCGGCAGTATGAATGAAGGCAGGGCCGGCAATATCAAGGTGTATCCAGGGAAATGATGTGAAATGCTCAAGAAACTTTCCCGCAGTTATGGTTCCTGCCTCCTTGCCCCCTATATTTTTAATATCTGCAACATCGGATTTTAACATTTCCCGGTATTCATCCCAGAGAGGAAACTCCACAAGCCGCTCATGAGTTGAAAATCCGCTCTCCTCAAGAGCATGATACCACTTCTCAGCAGATTTCTGCATTGCGACCATTCCCTGTACTCCTATTGCAGCAGCTGCAGAACCTGTCAGTGTGGCAATATCTATTACCAGTGCAGGATCATATTGTGCTGACCAACTCAGTGCGTCACCTAAAAGAAGCCTGCCCTCAGCATCAGTATTCATAACTTCCACTGTGGTTCCGTCATACATGGTTATTATGTCGCCGGGGACTATTGCATTGCCATCCGGCCTGTTATCTGTTGCAGGCACAAGTCCTATAACATGAACAGGAAGCCTGCAACTGGCAATGGAATAAAGGGTGCCGGCAACAACAGCTGCGCCGGCCATATCACATTTCATATAATCCATACTGTTAGCTGTAGGCTTAAGGCTCAAACCGCCTGTATCATAAACCACTCCCTTTCCCACCAGAACAAACGGTTTATCGTTTATACTCTTTTCGGGCTTCCATTCCAGCACAGAAAAAGTGGGAGGATCAATGCTGCCGCGGTTCACTGCAAGAAGGCCTCCCATCCTGAGACTCTCAATCTTCGGTTTGTTCATAACTTCAACCGAAAAACCTGCACGAGCTCCGAGTGCCTCAATTCTTTCGGCCAGGCCTACAGCATTGAGATGTGACAGGGGTTCATTGACCAGGTCACGTGCAATGTAAACCGCCTCACACAATATCCGGATCTTTTCAATATCATCATCCTGCAAATATGAAGAAAACAGTGATATTGCAGGGGGAAACACGGATTTCCCTGCAGGTACGGTCATATATTTATCGAACCGGTAATTACTCAGAACAAGTCCCTCCACAAAAGCAAGGATCAGTTCAGGATCATTAACAAGGTCAGCAGCCAGCAGTCCGTTATGATCTTTATCCTTAATAATTGAAAAAACCCGGGAAGACAGTTTTCTGATATTCTCCAGCTGGCCGGGATAGGACCTGCTTTCATCATTTATCACCAGGCAGGTATATCCGCTGAGTTTATCTATAAATATAATATCATCACCTTTATTGATCCTGCTTTTTACATGAGCCAGTTCGGAGTCATTGAATCCGCAAATTGAAAAATCGCCCGACTTCCCTGCAATATATATGGCAGGAAACCGGCCGGATATTTCGTCTGTTTTTATAAACCGGGTTTGCATTTTAACGTATTGGATTACCTTGTTTATCCTGAAGATATCATAAATAGCAGTACCTCCGGGAAAAAGAATATTAAAAACATAAAGTTAATTGATTTTCGCCGGATTTCTAACCCGTGTCATGAAATACTTCCAATAATGAAGGTACAAAAAAACCCCTTCCTGCCAGGAAGGGGTTTTTTTATAAAAATAAATCCTGAATTACATCATTCCGCCCATACCGCCTCCCATACCGGGATTCATAGGTGGCATATCAGGCTTATCTTCCTTTTCTTCCACAATGACACATTCGGTTGTAAGGAACATACCTGCAACGGAACCAGCATTTTCAAGAGCAATACGGGTTACTTTCGTGGGATCTATCACTCCCGACTCATAAAGGTTTTCATATTTATCAGTGAAGGCGTTGTATCCGAAATCATCTTTGCCCTCCTTAACACGCTGTACAACTATGGATCCTTCCTGCCCGGCATTTTCTACGATCAAACGCAACGGCTCTTCTATTGCTCTTCTGACAATTGCAATACCGGTATTCTGATCGTCATTTTCACCTGTAAGTTTGGCAAGCGAATCAATTGCCCTCAGGTAAGCAACACCACCACCGGGTACTATTCCCTCTTCCACTGCTGCACGTGTGGCACTGAGTGCGTCATCAACAAGGTCTTTTTTAGATTTCATCTCAACCTCTGAAGCTGCTCCGATATAAAGAACTGCAACTCCGCCTGCCAGCTTTGCAAGACGTTCCTGAAGCTTTTCCTTATCATAGTCAGATGTGGTGCTTTCAATCTGAACCTTGATCTGCTTGATCCTGGCCTCGATATTTGATTTTTCACCTTTTCCGTTAACAACAGTTGTATTTTCTTTATCAATCACAATTTTTTCTGCCTCACCAAGAAGATCCATGGTAGCCGATTCCAGCTTGAGACCTTTCTCTTCTGAAATAACTGTTCCGCCGGTAAGTATGGCAATATCCTCCAGCATTTCCTTCCTTCTGTCACCAAATCCGGGAGCCTTGACAGCTGCAATTTTCAAAGAACCCCTGAGCTTGTTCACCACAAGGGTGGCAAGAGCTTCACCATCAACATCCTCAGAAATAATTACCAGTGGGCGACCTGCCTGGGCAACCGGTTCAAGAACTGGCATAAGGTCTTTCATGGTTGATATTTTCTTGTCTGACAGGAGAATATAGGGGTTTTCCATAACGCTCTCCATCTTGTCGGTGTCTGTAATAAAATATGGTGATATATAACCACGGTCAAACTGCATACCTTCAACAACCTCAACAGTTGTTTCAGTTCCTTTTGCCTCCTCAACAGTAATAACACCTTCTTTTTTCACCTTGCCCATAGCTTCTGCTATCAGTTTTCCTATGGAAGGATCGTTGTTGGCAGAAATTGCAGCCACCTGCTCAATCTTGTTTATATCATCACCAACTGTTTTGCTCTGTTTCTGCAGACTTTCAATGACTTTTCCGACAGCGAGGTCTATTCCGCGCTTCAGGTCCATCGGGTTTGCACCTGCAGTAACATTCTTTAACCCTACACTCATAATTGACTGGGCAAGAATGGTTGCTGTTGTGGTTCCGTCTCCTGCCTGGTCGGCTGTTTTTGATGCTACATCCTTAACCATTTGCGCACCCATGTTTTCATAAGGATCGGAAAGCTCTATCTCCTTTGCAACGCTCACACCGTCTTTTGTTATCTGGGGCGCACCGAATTTTTTATCGATAACCACATTGCGGCCCTTGGGGCCAAGAGTTACCTTAACTGCATCGGTAAGTGCGTCTACACCCTTTTTGAGAAGGGTTCTGGCTTCAATATTGTATTTAATCTCTTTTGACATTTTAATTATTGTTTTAATTGGGTTTAACGATTCTATTAATTTTTACTTCTCTATCAGTAGAATATCATCTTCACGCATAATCAGGTAATCCTTACCGTCAAATTTGATTTCAGTTCCTGCATACTTTCCATAGAGTACGACATCACCGGCTTTTACAGTCATCGGGTCATCTTTTTTACCTTCGCCAACTGCTACTATGGTTCCCTTTTGCGGCTTTTCCTGAGCAGATTCAGGTATAATAATCCCGCTTGAGGTTTTTACCTCTGCTTCATGGGGTTCGACAAGCACTCTGTCTTTCAGTGGTGTTAGCTTTATTTCAGCCATTTTTTCAAATTTTATTGGTTAAACATATATTAATAGTTTGCTACCCACTGAACATATTTTATGCCAAATAATAAAAAGAGCCTGTTAGAACGTCCGGCAAATCAAAAAATGACAAACTTACCGGATACTGACAGGGGAGTGACAATAAATTCCAATGGTATTATCTTGATTTTTTGATCGTTATAAGTTGAATCAGTTTGTGACAGTCAAAAAAAAAGAGTGTCAGAATCAAATGACATACTGACACTCTTTTTAAAATATCCTGAAATATAATATCTGCAAATATGAAAAGGAATAACAATATTAATCCTGATCTTCTTCGACAGGTGGCAGGGTTTCCAGATCGTCAGGCACATCAGGAACCGACGTTGGGAATGAAGGCATAGCTGAAGGATCTATTGTCTGTTCAATCTGATCCTCTATAAGTGAGCGCTCTGCTTCCACCTCACCCCGCGGGATTGTTGCTGAAGCCAATATACTGAGAAAAACAAGGCTTGCTGCCAGTGTCCATGTTGCTTTTTCAAGGAAGTCAGCAGTTTTCCGGACACCCATAACCTGGTTTGAAGCTGAAAAGTTAGCCGCCAGTCCCCCGCCCTTGGAATTCTGCACAAGCACTATCAAAACAAGAAGGACCGCCGCAATAAATATCAATACTGTAATAAAGGTAAACATAGCTGCTAATAATTATTTAATTATCTTCTCTCTTTTGTCACTGGTTAATATAACGTTTTATTTCATCAATCTGGTTTGCAAAGTAACTAAATTTTTCGGGATATTTCAAACTTAATTTTTCATATGCATAGATAGCTTTCCGGTAATGCTTCTGCTGAACATAAATTTTTGCAAGAGTCTCGGTAAAAAATTCGTCACTTTCGCTTGTACTCTTTTCCGACATATCCATAGGGGGTTTGTCATCATCAAGAGGTGAACGGGGTTCAATACGGGGTTTCTCCTTTAAAAACCTATCAATCAGTTCATCCTTGCCGGAAGTGCCGGCAGGTTCTGTTTCCCTGTCCTCAACTACCGGAGTGCCGGTTTGGAACAAATCAAGCCATTCAGAAAATGAGTGCGCCTCATTTATCAGGTTCTCTCCTTTTTCCGGATTTTTTTTTTCCGTTTTCTCAGTGGAGGCAGTACCCTGGCCATCCTTCAATTCAACGGACGGCTGCACGGTCTTATCAAGCTCCAGAAGGTCAGCATCGGAAGTGCGCCGGGATTCATCAGACTTTTCTTCGGGTAACTTTTCCTCATCTGCATCTTTACCGCCAACAATGTCAGCTTTATCGTCTATAAGCAGAACATCGGTATCATCATTTTTCCCCTCAGGCTTTCTGCCTGTCTGAGCGGGTTTATCCTTTCCTTGCTTTTTTGTATCAGTTTTTTCTGAAACCGGAATCTCGGTATCTTTATCTGATACATCTTCTGTACCTTTACCATTCTTATTCAGTCCCGATTTTTTAAGATCTTCAATCTCCCTGAGCACCTTGTCTGCAAGGCTTTCGGAAGACTTATCCTCTGATAAATCCGATGTAGCAGAAACCTGAGGCTCTTTTTCACTCCGGGCAGGTGCAGCTGTGTCTGCTTCCCCGTAAGGAAAATCAGTTCCGGGCATATCTTCTTCATAAACTTTTTCAGCCTGTATAGAAAACTGATGCTGATTTACAAGGTTAAAAAGAACATGTCTGTTTCCTATATGGGCGGCAGAAATTTTTAACTGGTTGCCGAACCTCATATCCTTCGTGTTGCTGAGTGTTTTTACAAGCAGCATGTGGGCTGTCTGAAAGTACGGGTATTCCTGTAAAACTCCACGTAACTCCTCAAGATTTTCCAGGTCAAGTGTCTCAGGGCGGTTAAGATACTCTATGAATTTATCCCTGTTCATTTTTTCTTCTGCTTGGTAAAACTAAAGATCACAAACTACCAGTTTACAAATGCACGGTTAAAAATATCTTCTGTCAGCTGATCAATGATCTTTTCCACAAGCTGTGCTTCAACAGCCTCAAGGCCGGCTCTTGCATCATAATCCTCATGCCTTGAGAAACTTGTTTCAAAATCCTGTTCAGGATCCGCCGTATTGGTATAAGATACCCTCACCGATATTGTAAGACGCTCAAGATTGGCCTGTTCATCAGCCTGAACAGATACCGGCTGTGTACGATATTGTTCTATAAATCCCTCAAAATCAGCATCTCCTATATCATTTACAAGCCGGAGACGGGTGCGGGACTGAAACACATCTTTAAGGTCGTCAGTAAGTTCTTGACTGAGAGACGGATATATAACCGGTGCCCTGTTATCAAAATATTGCACTGAAACCGTTTCCAGTTGCGGGGGAATTGATGCCCCTGAAAATGAATAATTCATCGTGCATCCGGAAAAAACTGTTGCACCTGTGAATAACAGATATAAAACGATTCGTCTCATCTTTCAGTCAATATCATATTGCCTGATCTTCCTGTATAGTGTGCGTTCAGAAATACCAAGTTCATTTGCAGCCATTTTACGCTTCCCTCCGTATTTATCAAGGGCCTTTCTTATTAGCTCAATCTCTTTATCTTGTAACGATAATGACTCTTCAATTATTTCCTCGGTATCTTCAATATGAGAATCATCACTCCTTTTCAGACCGGGTAGTTTGGAAATAACTGAATCATATGCGGATCCGGATCCTGTATCCAGCTTTTCCATCAGGCGGTTATCTTCAATATCAATTTCCTGGGGTCCTTTTTCAATTATTTCGTGAACAAGTTTTTTCAGGTCATTCATATCATTCTTCATGTCAAAGAGTATCTTGTAAAGGATCTCCCTCTCCGAAGCAAATGATTTGTCGGCTGCCGAACTTATAAGCGCAGGCAATCTGCCCTCCATATAATCGGGAAGGTACTTCCTGAGTACTTCCCCGTCAATCTCCCTGTTTTTTTCGATTATCGATATCTGTTCAGTAATATTCTTCAGCTGTCTGATATTGCCGGGCCAGTTATACTGTATCAACATCTGCCGGGCCTCTTCATTAAGTATAATCTCAGGCATCCGGTAACGTTCGGCAAAGTCGGTCGAAAACTTTCTGAACAATATAAGAATATCCTCTTTCCTCTCACGCAGTGGGGGAATATATACCGGCACCGTATTAAGACGGTAATAGAGATCTTCACGAAACTTGCCCTCGGTCAGTAATTTAATTATATCCACATTGGTTGCAGCAACTATTCTGACGTTGGTCTTTAAAACACGGGAGGATCCCACTTTGATAAATTCACCCGATTCAAGCACTCTCAGAAGCCTTACCTGTGTTGATAGAGGAAGCTCTGAAACTTCATCAAGAAAAATTGAACCTTTATCGGCAACTTCAAAATAGCCGCTTCGTTTTTCATGTGCTCCGGTAAAAGCACCCTTCTCATGGCCAAACAGCTCAGAATCAATAGTCCCTTCCGGGATCGCACCACAGTTTACGGCAATATACGGCCCGTGCTTCCTGGAACTGAACTGATGAATTATCTGAGGAAACACTTCCTTGCCGGTACCACTTTCGCCAGATATCAAAACCGACAGGTCTGTCGAAGCAACCCTGTATGCCACTTCAATAGCCCTGTTAAGTACAGGGGCGTTCCCTATAATTCCAAATCTCCTTTTTATTGCCTGAACATCCATCAGTTATAACTCCACTATAAGTTTTTATGTCAAAATTGCACTATTTTGGAATACCGCCGGGATATTTCCGGTAATAACATGACAAATTTACAACTTTAATAGTTTTTTACTAATTTGCCCTGATAAAAAATATCCGGAATCAGGCCTGTTGCTTACGGCAAAACCCTGAAAACCTTCAGCCAAAACAAAATTGCTATGAAAATCATCGGAATAATCCCGGCCCGCTACCAGTCCACCCGTTTTCCAGGCAAACCTCTGGCTGAAATTAAAGGAAAACCCATGATACAAAGAACCTGGGAACAGGCGAAAAAAGCCCTGGATAATGTAGTGGTGGCCACCGATGATGAAAGAATCAAAAAAGTTGTTAATGATCTTGGAGGAGAAGCCGTTATGACGTCATCTGATCATCATAGCGGCACTGAACGCTGTGCAGAAGCCGCTGCTATCGCAGCAAAAAACGGCAAATATTATGACATCGTAATTAATATCCAGGGTGACGAACCTTTCATTCAGCCTGAACAGATAAAACTGCTGGCCGCCTGTTTTGATAAAGATGAGGTTGAGATAGCAACCCTGGTAAAAAAAATTGGTTCTACGGAAGAAATTTTCAACCCGGGCCTGCCCAAGGTTGTTTTTAACAGATTTGGTTATGCCATCTATTTCAGCCGCTCCCCAATACCCTTTATAAGGGGAAAGGAAGAGAGAAACTGGTCTCATTCACACACATTTTTCAGGCATATCGGCATGTATGGATACAGGACCGGCACTTTGCATGAGATAACAATGTTAAAGCCCTCATCCCTGGAAGTGGCTGAAGCACTTGAACAAAACCGGTGGATTGAAAACGGTTACCTTATCAAGGTAAAAGAAACAACCCTTGAAACCATATCTGTTGATACCCCTGAAGACCTGGGTAGAATAACATGACAGCAGGGATGCATCCGCTCTTTTGACCGGAAATTTACTGCTTTACCCGAACAATTATATATTCGGCTATATTGAGAGCTGTGGTAAGGGTATGCAGATCATCAAAAAGTTCGCCTGTTGCACCGGTATGGTGACCCCGGCCTGCAGGCTCCATAAAGTATTCGTCTTTCACATCAGACATATTGATCAATGTATTGTATACCAGTGCAGGCTGTGCCGAGCTATGGTAATCCATATCCCCGGGAAACCTGTTATTTGTCCAGTACCTGTTCCAGTCCCATGACTGGTTAATCTCAAAGAAAACATAAAAAGATTCAGGTGGAATACTGTCCGTTTTTGTATTCAGTATAAAACTTCCTGTCGGTGTGGCCCCTGTATATGCGTCAGGAACAGGGTTTTCAGGATCAGGCAGGTACAAACCGTCTTCGGACTGCTCACCTCTCTGATGCCCCCAGTAAGGTAATGCTGCAGGCCTCCTGATCTCACCGGGCATCCATTTGCCGGTGGAGGCATCACCATGGCCGAATATTCCGGTAGCTATAGATTCGGCTACATAGAGGGTTTGAATATAGTTGCCAAGTGTATCCTCTATCCATAAAGCCATCAAAGGAAAATAATGGGATTTGCCTTTGCTGAATTCTATTTCCAGGGAAAGACCACTGCCATCATTATTTGTTTCAAAAATCAACGGGGGTTCTTCTTCCACATAACCGGACGGAAACATAAAGCAGGAGGGTAGTACCAGGGTAAAAACCAGAACCATAAACGGACCGGTTCTTCTGAATGCATAACGTAATATCTTTTTAGCCTTAATCATAATCAGTAATATTAATATTGCATCAAACCGGAAATCACCGGTTAAGCTTTAAAACTCAACAATTATACCCACCGTAGGTAATACCGTTCCCTGACCGTCACTCTTTATTACTTGCATAAGATACCTGCTGTTATCGTCGGGATCAATAAGCGGATTACCGTTGTCATCTCTTACAAGACTCAGTCTGTCAGGCTCATCGGACTGAAAATCGTAAACGTTCTGAACATCAAGGTAGAGTAGCAGTGACCATCTGTTAAGAAAATATTGTTTGTCTATCCTGATATCCAGTTGGTGAAATGACCCGAGCCGGTTTGCATTGAAACGGTTAAAATCAGGATATGCCATATTCTGGGCATCCCAGGCTGCCCGAAGACCGGACTTCTGCAAATCAAACGGGGTATAGGGAGCGCCCCCTACAAACCTCCATTTGAAACCTGCATCCCAGTTACGGGGAAAACTCTTCTGCGCGGTAATATTGAATATATGCCTGTTATCCCATGCCGTGGGTGTATAGGCTCCTTCCATATTATCAAATTCACTTCTTACCAGGGTATAAGACAACACAACATTAAAATCAAAGAAATTACGGCTGCGGGCCAGGAATTCCAACCCGTAGGATCTCCCTTCTGAAGTTGAAGTGACCTCTTCATCGCCGAAAACACCAAAATCACTCCCCTTGCTTGCAAGCGGAATTGAATCAACTATACTGAAAGGGTAATTACGGTAATTTTTAAAAAACCCTTCGACCGATATACTTGCCTGATCATCCGGCCTGAGTTCAAACCCTGAAACAATATGGTCGACAGAAATATATGTAAGCCGGTTCACCCTGTTTACAAGTACACCATCGTTATTCCTGAACCCCAGTGTTGTATATGGTGGAAGCTGGAAAAACCTTCCGGTATTGAAATTCCACGATAACTCAGGTACAATATTGTATGAGGCTGAAAATCGTGGCGAGATCTGTTCCAGCAGGTTTGACATGTCTGAGGAATAGCTGTTTGCATCTGCCCTGAAGCCCAGGGAGAGCACCAGCCTGTCGTTAAACATATCCCTGCTTACCTGTGCAAACAGGTTCCATTTAAAAAGATCCAGAAATGATTCATAGTCCAGCAAAACCGGTTGCCCGCCGATAAACAATGTATTTAAAGTTGAATTATCGTATTTTGCATATTCCAGTCCGATACCGCTAATGATCTTGGTATTGCTGATACGCCTGCTGGTGTTTTCATACCGGAATTTGTTTTCTATTTCGGCCGATTCATAATCAATAGTCCGGATATCGTCAGTATCATTGTTCCTGTACTTGTAAGCACTGTTATTTAGATAATTACGACTTAAAACCCATGTGTCATAACTATTATCCCTGAAGTATTTATACACTGCCCCTACAGCATAGTTCCACTGCTCATTTACAGGAAGATAATCAAGTATATACTGTTGTTCCTCTGTTTCGTTGGCATTGAGATTAAGACTGAACTGATCGATCGCACCCAGTCCGACTATCGAAAACTCACTCTTTTCATTTATGCGGGTCCGGCTTTTAAACTGAAAATCATTGTATGTGGGCAAAAAAGGAAGCCCGATCAGATCAAACAGTAACTGAAGATAAGAACGGCGGGCAGAAAAAATAAAAGTGGTATTGGGAGTCAACGGACCATCAAGAGTAAGCGCAATATCGGAAGCCCCAAATGAACCTCTGAACTGAAGCTGTTCAGGATTTCCGCTAATCTGCCGCATATCAAGCACTGAACTGAGTGCATTACCCCTGTTGGCAGGGAACGCCCCTGAATAGAATTCAACCTCACTTAAAAAATCAACATTTATTATGCCCACGGGTCCTCCGCTGGCTCCCTGTGTGGCAAAATGATTAAGGTTAGGGATCTCAATATCATCAAGGTAAAAACGGTTCTCGCTGGGCCCGCCTCCCCTTACTATAAGATCGTTCCTGAAAGCAGGAGTTGAAGCCACACCGGGAAATGATTGTAAAACACGGGATATATCGCGGTTGCCACCGGGACTTTTTTCGATTTCTGCTGCACCTATACGTCTCATTGAGACCGGACTTTCTTCGCGCATCCTGAAGGGGGATGCCCGTACAACAACCTCATCAATATCCACAGTGGTCTCTTCCATAGGTACTTCAAGGTATAAAGTTCTGGCATTTGTAACCATCAGTTCTCCAGACACATATGTCCTGAACCCTACGGCAGAAACCCTTATTTCTACCATGCCAGGCTTAATTCCCGTGAAAAGAAAATTCCCGTCAAAATCGCTGCTGGCTCCCGTTGTGGTATTCCATATTACCACATTGGCAAAAGGAATGGGTTCATTGCTTGTCGCGTTAAATACCCTACCCCTTATAACCCCGTTATCTTCGGTCTGTGCCAGGGAAAATGAAAATATTGAAAAAGCTGAGATTAACAGTATGATAATTCTCTTAATCATTTGTCTAATATTTTTATACACTCACTAAACAATGCCGCCAGGTTTTTGTTCAGACCACTGCAACCCCTGTAATTACTGACTTATAAGAACCCTAAAAACTATCTTCTCATTTAAAGTTTTCAAGTCGGTCCAGTATCTCCCTCTTTTCAGAAGAAAAATCTGTATGCAAAGCGGAATTCTCAACGGCGGCAATCCTGTCGAGCAGGCCCAGGAGAAAAAGCCTGTGTTTCCCGGTGGCAGGATGGAAGGGGCGATGACGTATTCCCTGTATTATACCCGTTATCTCCTTTACAAGGGGTAAGGC
The DNA here is from genome assembly GCA_046483315.1 of Bacteroidales bacterium. Taxonomy (GTDB): domain Bacteria; phylum Bacteroidota; class Bacteroidia; order Bacteroidales; family PUMT01; genus PXAP01. The sequence continues at coordinate 71,221 of JAWODJ010000034.1, forward strand.
AGAGGGTTCAATACAGGCATCAACAAATCTGTTCCATATATAATCAGTCCCCTGGCTGTTAATATGCAGCATATCCTCACCATAAAACCTGTAATCTCTTAACTCATCCATAACAATCTCGTATGCAGGGAAATAAAAAACGTTCTCAAAGGTTCCGGTAAGTTTTGCAATGGCCAGCATCAGTGAGGACTTGCTAACCTGGTTGCCTGTTGCGCCGTCTTTCCAGTGCCTTACCGGACTCAGTGTAAAAACCAGTTTAAGCCTGTTATTAAACTCCCGCAGTTTAACAATAAGGTCAATATACGATTCAACAATCTCATCAACCTCAAGCAGATCATGGCTGAACAATTTATGCGGCAGCTTGTGGCAGTTGGATACAATTTCACCATTTTCCTTCAGCCTGTAAACCCTTGCCGTGCCAAATGTTATAAAAAGAAAGCCGGCTTCCTCAAGAAGACCGGAGGCAAGGCTGATCCTGTCATTAATTTTTCTGAGGCAGACATCACGTTCAGGATGAGAGAAACTTGAGTGGTGATAATAACTGTACCACATCTCGTTCCCGTAAAGGAGATCACTTTCTTTGAAAAAACGTTTTTCTGCCAGTATGTCAAGAGATTTTCGAATGGATTCAGGATTATAAAGAACCCCGAAAGGATTTACCCCGGCAGGAAATTTTAACTGTTGCAGGCGGGAACCTATATTTTCGGTAAAACAGGATCCCAGCCACAAGGAGGGAGTATCATAATCAAGCTTATATTTGATTTCGGGAATATCAACAACAAGACGGAACAGATCCATATTATACTCTGGTTTTTGATTTATCCGGCTTTTTCTTTAAGCCATTCCATTATCAGATTAAAAACCTCATCCATATCCAATTCATTGCTTAATTCATGGAGAACCCATTTTAGTGCCATCACGGGTAATAAAACTGTCAGGCTTGTTCTCCATCTGATTTATCTATATTTTTGCATATGAGTGATAAAGGTAAAATTAAGGATTTATATACTAATTTCTACTTTTTTAAAATATGCAGGAAATAATTGAAACAGCCACCAACAGTCATAACGGTTTGTATGATATTACGGAAAAGGTGAAGGAAGTGCTCAAAAGGAATCCCGTAAAATCGGGTATTGCAAGCCTGTATGTTCAGGGTGCCACTGCAGGTATTATGATACAGGAGAACTGGGACGACTCTGTTCAGAATGATGTCATAAGCCTTCTCAATAAGCTCATTCCACCCGGAGTATGGGAGCATGACTCGCAGGACAGTAACGGCGACTCACACTTAAAGGCCGGAATAGTCGGTCCTTCTGAAACAATTCCCATAATTAACGGTAAACTTGGTTTATCTACCTGGCAAAATATTTTTCTTTGCGAATTTGACGGCCCCCGGTCAAGCCGCAAAATCGCCGTAACGATAATTGGTGATTAATGATGTCCGTTTACCCGAAAGGAAAGCTACAGTTTCAGAAATTCCAGGTTTCTTTTAATCTGTTTGAATCCGGCCCTGTTAACAGCAGTTTTTCTAAAATAGTGATCAAAGCACTCTTTGTCAATATTATACCATTCCCTTGCTTTCAATTCAGTTAAGCCGGGTACGGGAGAAAGCAAAGGTTCTTTGTGGGGGCTGGCCTTTCTGTTCCAGGGACAAACATCCTGGCAAATATCACATCCGAAAACCCGGTTATGCATTTTATCCTTTATTTCGGAAGGAAGGCTCTCCCGGTACTCAATTGTCATATAGGAAATACACCTCCGGGCATCCAGTTTGCGCGGTGCGATGATTGCTCCGGTCGGACAGGCATCCATGCAGAGACGGCAATTCCCGCAATGGTCTTTATCAGGAAGATCCGGAGAAAGCTGAATATCAACAATAAGTTCGCCAATAAAAAAGAAAGATCCTCTGCCTTTGACCAGCAGATTCGTATTTTTACCTATCCAGCCCAGCCCCGACCGGGCAGCCCACACCCTGTCAAGAACCGGGGCAGAATCGACAAAAGCTCTTCCGTTCACCTTACCTATGGCCCGGTTCATGAACTGCAAAAGCTGCCTGAGTTTGTCCTTCACCACAAAATGGTAATCAGTTCCATAAGCGTATTTAGATAAGACGGGAGCATCAGGATCTTTCTGAACATCTGCAGGAAAGTAATTATGCAGTACAGAAATAACACTTCTTGCACCATCAACAAGTTTCCGGGGGTCCACCCTTTCTTCAAAATGATTCTCCATATACTTCATGGTGCCATGCATACCTTGCTGCAGCCATTTTTCCAGCCGTGCTGCTTCATTGTCAAGCCGGCATGCCACAGAAATACCACATCCTGAAAAACCAAGATCCCTGGCTTTACCTTTGATCAGTTTCGAATATTTACTGTTTTCACCGGTCATCAATTTACCCGTTTAAAGTACTGATGCAAATTAATAACAACAGCAGAATAAAAAAAATACCCGGCTCATTATCCAAACAGCTATATATAGATTACCTTTACTAATTAATAAGATAAACCAGGAGAAACTTAAAAAGCCATGAGAGAAAAAAGTGATTTGAATGTAGCCGTGCTCATAGACGCCGATAATATACCCTATTCAAATATTAAAGGTATGCTTGATGAAATAGCAAAATTCGGTATACCTTCTATCAAAAGAATCTATGGAGACTGGACAAAAAATACTGTTGCCGGATGGAAACCTGCCTTGCTTGAACACGCTATCACCCCGGTACAGCAATACAGCTATACAACAGGAAAAAATGCAACTGACTCGGCTATGATTATTGATGCAATGGATATTCTTCACAGCAATAAAGTTGACGGGTTCTGCATAGTCTCAAGCGACAGCGATTTTACACGGCTGGCAATAAGACTGAGGGAATCAGGCATGCTGGTCATTGGTATCGGAGAAAAGAAAACACCTAACCCTTTTATCGTTGCCTGTGATAAATTTATTTATATTGAAATAATAGGGAAATCAGAAGCTCCCAAAAAGACGGAAAGAACAACAGCTCCTGCAGCACCGGCAAAAATTAAAATCGATTCTATTGACAATAAATTCATTCAATTATTGAAAAACTCAGTTGAAGATCTGGCAGATGATGACGGCTGGGCTGCCCTGGCTGCTGTCGGGGCGTTGATCAACAAGAAGAAACCCGATTTTGACCCGCGGAATTACGGTTTCCCAAAACTTACTCCACTTATTAAATCCCTTAAGAAACATTTTGATGTTGATGAAAGAGAGGCTGAAAAAGGCCACATAAAACATATTTATGTGAAAATAAAAAAATAGTTGCCACTGGATATTGATATTGGCCGGAATTTACATTAAATTTACTCTTTATTAAATAAGATTCATTCTTATATAATTATGACAAATACAGACCAACTGGAATTACGCAGCAGGCTCAAAGAAAAGGGTCTGAAAGTAACTCCTCAGAGAGTAGCTGTTTATCAGGCTCTTATTAGACTTAACAATCATCCTACAGCCGAAAACGTGGCCGATTATGTAAGGAATGAACATCCGAACATTGCAACAGGAACCGTATATAATATTTTGGAGACTTTCACCGATAAAGAACTTGTAAAAAAGGTTAAGACAGAAAAAGATGTTATGAGATATGATGCAATGATGGAAAACCACCATCATATTTATTGCGAAGATTCTGAAAAAATAGAGGACTACTTTGATAATGACCTTGATGAATTGCTTTACAAATACTTCAAAAAAAAGAAGATCCCAGGTTTTAATATATCAGAAATCAGAACCCAGATAGTAGGGAAGTTTCAAAATAATGGAAACTAACTCCATTTTTGATCTCACATCTGAATAATCCATGATACTTCGTCTTATAAATAAAAATGCATAAAAAATGAGAATCAATTATTTATTAATTTAAAAATCAGGCAACTATCTGCATCGGGAATTCCCTGTGCAAAAAACGAAGACTTATGGCCGATTAATATTAAAATTTAAAAATAAGTACTATGGACAATTCAAAAAAAGGAAAATGCCCTGTAATGCACGGAGCGAATACGGAAACAACTAACTCCGTAATGAGTTGGTGGCCAAATGCGCTTAATTTGGATATTCTGCATCAGCACGACACTAAAACAAATCCACTTGGTGAGAACTTCAATTATCGGGAAGAATTTAAAAAACTCGATTTAGATGCAGTGAAAAACGACCTTAAAAAGTTAATGACAGATAGCCAGGATTGGTGGCCGGCTGATTGGGGACACTATGGTGGTTTAATGATTAGAATGGCATGGCATAGTGCCGGCACCTACCGCATTGCTGACGGACGTGGAGGTAGTAATACCGGAAACCAGCGCTTTGCACCCCTAAACAGCTGGCCTGATAATGTTAATCTGGATAAGGCACGCAGGTTATTGTGGCCCATCAAGAAAAAATATGGCAACAAGCTCTCATGGGCCGATTTGTTTATTCTGGCCGGAAATATGGCCTATGAATCCATGGGCTTTAAAACCTTTGGGTTTGCAGGCGGACGCGAAGACATCTGGCATCCCGAAAAGGACATTTACTGGGGGGCTGAGAAAGAATGGCTTGAACCCACAAAAGCCCGCTATTCTGATGATCAGGAACGTGAATCGCTGGAAAACCCCCTGGCGGCGGTACAGATGGGGTTGATTTACGTAAACCCCGAAGGAGTAGATGGCAACCCTGACCCGCTAAGAACCGCAAAGGATGTGCGCACGACATTCAGGCGCATGGCCATGAACGATGAAGAAACCGTTGCATTAACCGCCGGTGGTCACACTGTCGGTAAGTGCCACGGAAATGGCGATGCATCTATCCTGGGCCCAAAGCCGGAAGAAGCAGAACCGGAAGAGCAGGGCTTTGGCTGGAAAAACCCAAAAGGTAAGGGCCATTCTGAAGATACTGTTTCCAGCGGACTGGAAGGTGCATGGTCGAGCAAGCCCGACAGATGGAATCATACATATTTCCATCTTTTGCTCAATCACGAATGGGAGTCCAGAAAAAGTCCCGCAGGGGCATGGCAATGGGAACCCGTTAACATGAAAGAGGAAGATAAACCTTTTGATGCCCATATTCCCGGAGTACGCCGCAATCCCATCATGACAGATGCCGATATGGCAATGAAAATGGATCCTGAATACAGAAAAATATCAGAACGTTTTTATAAAAACCCTGAGGAATTTGCCGAAATGTTTGCAAGGGCATGGTTTAAATTAACGCATCGTGACCTAGGTCCGAAAAGCCGTTACCTGGGACCTGATGTACCCAAAGAAGATCTTATCTGGCAGGATCCCGTTCCGTCGGTTGACTACACCCTGTCGGAAGCAGAAATTGAAGACCTGAAGAAGAAGTTGCTGCACAGTGGTCTGTCGCAAACAGAGCTGATCAATACAGCCTGGGACAGTGCAAGAACGTTCAGAGGTTCCGATTACAGAGGTGGAGCAAATGGAGCAAGAATACGTCTTACACCTCACAAAAACTGGGAAGGCAATGAGCCAAAACGCCTTGAAAAAGTTTTGAATAAACTTACTGAAATTCAATCAGGTTTAAACAAAAAAGTAAGTATTGCCGACCTGATTGTACTGGGAGGTACTGCTGCCATTGAAAAAGCAGCACAGCAAGCCGGGGTAAATATAAAGGTACCTTTCAGCCCGGGAAGGGGTGATGCCACAGACGAAATGACCGATGCCGAATCTTTCGGCGACCTTGAGCCCATTCACGATGGTTACAGAAACTGGCTCAAAAAAGACTATGCCGTGAAACCTGAAGAACTGCTACTCGACAGAACTCAGCTTATGGGATTGACAGCTCCTGAAATGACTGTTTTAATTGGCGGCATGCGTGTATTAGGTACAAATCATGGAGGAACAAAACATGGTGTGTTTACAGACAGAGAAGGCAAGCTAACAAATGATTTCTTTGTAAATCTTACCGACATGAGTTACTCATGGAAACCTGTTTCAGACAATCTGTATCATATAGTCGACAGAAAGACAAAACAGATGAAATGGACAGCCACCAGGGTTGACTTAGTGTTTGGTTCCAATTCGGTATTACGTGCTTATTCAGAACTGTATGCACAAGATGACAACAAAGAAAAATTTGTTAAAGATTTTGTGAGTGCATGGGTAAAAGTAATGAATGCAGATCGTTTTGACCTGACGAAATAGACTAACCCGGCTGCTAATTCGACATCCCACACTACCATAGTGCCATGTTATCTGCCATTGCACGGAACTTGCAAAAGGGGAGCAGCCTGATAGGCTATTCCCCTTTTATTAAGTATTTAACGCAGAAGACGGATATTATGGACAGACTCCAGGTAGTGTATACTGAATTAAACAGTACGTAATCGGTTGTCAGAGGATACCGTTTAAATGTCTGCAAATAATGTTTCTTATCCTGCTCCTGTGAGAGTTTATCAAGATCCTGTTACATTATTGAATTAATTGAACTATTTTCTGATTACAGTTCCAACCTCTTTATCTACAAAAAAATCTTTAACATAAAAGTACTATCTTTGCACTTATAAACGAGGATGATAATGCGGGTTATATTAACCATCATTGCCATAGTGTTCCTGGTCGGGGCACCCCTTCTTGGAATACACCTTTCAGGGGAACCTGTTGACAGTTTTCTTGTATTCCCTCCTGTAAACACCTCTCTTACAATAGATCACGCACCCTTTTCGAAAACTGTCTTCTTTTTGACCCTGTTCCTTATCCTGGTGATAACTGTCCCCTTTATCATTAAGGTGTTCACATCTAAAAAGGTTAACCCAGAAAAGAGCAGTGATAACAAATTCCCTTCATGGGGCTGGGCAGGCCTGCTTATAATGTCAGCAGGCTGGGTGCTGGCATGGACACGTTTTGAATGGTTCAGCAGCCTGCAAACCCACACTTTCACCATCCCATGGATTGGCTATATTATCTCTGTCAACGCTATTACATTCAAACGTACGGGCCGTTCACCATTAACCCACGAGCCGGTCTATTTTGCCATCTTGTTTATTCTCAGTGCAATATTCTGGTGGTATTTTGAATACCTCAATCAGTTCACTCAGAACTGGTATTATGTCAATGTAGAAACTCTTGGCAGATCGGAGTTTTTCCTCTATGCCACCCTGCCCTTTGCGACCGTCCTCCCGGCCGTAATAAGCACCTATCACTTGCTGAAATCTTTTCCGGGTTTAAGCAGGGGGCTCGGCCACTTTCTCAGTATGCCCATATCAAGTCCGCGAACAACGGCCATAACAGCCGCAATAATCGCCACTGCGCTGCTGTCGTTGATTGGTGTCTGGCCTGACTACCTGTTTCCTCTGCTGTGGCTGGCTCCTCTTGCAATTATTTCAGCGGCAATGGTTATCTCAGATGTTCCGACTTTTTTGGGCAGTATCACCAGGGGAAACTGGAAAACAGTTTACCTTCTCGCTTTATCTGCCCTGGTATGCGGGTTTTTCTGGGAAATGTGGAACTATTTCAGCTATACCCGATGGGAATATGCAGTTCCATACGTGGGCAGATTCAAATTATTTGAAATGCCTGTTTTAGGATATGCGGGATACCTTCCATTCGGACTGCAATGCGGGTTAATGGCCCTGCTGGTGAAACATATGATTTATCCCTCATCCGGTAAAATAAGTTTATGAGAAAATTTTAAAGCCGGCAGGTACGATAAATAATTCAAAATCTCGGTTTAAACTGGCCTTTCAACTATTTTTGACACTATTATCATTATTAACCAAACCCGGTAATTATGAACAAATCGGCACATATATTCTTACTTGTTATTATTTGCATCTTTTCAATCAAAACAATGACACAGGCACAGGAAAAGACAAAAAGCCTTTCGGCGGAAACCCTGTGGGAAATGAAACGGATCGGCTCACCGGTTATATCCCCTGACGGACGGTGGGTTGTCGCTCCCGTAACCCGTTACACAATTGATGACGATAAAAGTCATACTGATCTGTGGCTGTTTGCTTCTGACGGTTCAGTAGAAAGACAGCTCACCATTTCAGGCTTTGCTGACGGACAACCCGCATTCAGCCCTGATGGTTCACAACTGGCATTTATCAGCCGGAGAGATCAGGATGATGCCTCCCAGATATACCTTCTGCCTGTCAAAGAGCCGGGTGAAGCTGTCAGGCTGACAGAGGTCCCGACCGGAGTAAGCGCTCCCAAATGGGCAGGTGATCACATCTATTTTATCTCCAGGGTATGGCCCGATAAGAACTGGAAAGAGATGGAGGAACAGGTAAAGAAGGACCGGGATTCGAAAATGTCGGCACATACGTGGAATGCACTTCCCTACGCACACTGGGACACCTGGATTGACGAGGATCGTCAGGCCCATCTCTACAAAATCCCGGCCTCAGGAGGAGACATTGAAACGGTCACCCTCCCTACAGGATGGGAACTGCCCAGATCAAGCCAGGGAGCTGCAAGCTACGATGTGGCCCCTGATAATTCATGGGTTGCCTTTGTAGCTGACAGCAAAAGAGATGGAGTTGATCCTGATATGGATATTTTCCTTATGAAAACCGGAGGCAGCGAGGCAGTTAATATCACTCCTGATAATGAAGCCTCTGATATCAATCCCCTTTTCAGTCCCAATAGCCGGTATCTTGCATTCAACCAGCAAAGTATCAAGGGTTTCTATGCCGATACCAGGAGGCTGGTGCTGCATGACCTGCAGACCGGCGGGCAAAGGGAAGTGACGGGGGAATGGGACAGATCCGCTGACGGACTCGTATGGATGCCCGATGCAACAGGATTGTATGGAGCAATTGACGACGCCGGTACCAGGAGAATTTACCATATTGACATCAACGGCCGCTCTCCGAGGCCTGTAACCGGCGAAACAGATTATTCCGGACTTTCCCTGTCAGATAACGGAACACTGGTTGCTTCAAATCAAAGTTTTCTGTATCCCCCAAGGCTGGTCATCGTTAATCCTGAAAACGGCGGGACAAGAAGAATAGACACTATCAATGATGATATCCTTGAAAATGTGAAAACAGGGACCTACGAATCAGTCACCTACCAGGGAGCTGACGGACAGGATATCCAGATGTGGGTACACTACCCGCCAGGATTTGAAAAAAGCAAAAAATACCCGCTGTTCCTTCTTATACACGGAGGTCCTCACAGCGGTATAAGCGACGGTTTTCATTTTCGCTGGAATGCCCAGACATTTGCCTCATGGGGCTATGTAACGGCATGGCACAATTTCCACGGTTCCTCCGGGTTCGGTCAGGAATATACCGATGCCATCAATCCGGACTGGATCACTAAACCATACGAGGATACCCGGAAGGCGGCAGAATGGTTTGCCGGCCAGCCATGGATAGATGAAACACGCATGGTGGCAGGCGGAGGTAGTTATGGTGGTTACCTGTCAACCATTCTGCTGGGTAAGGAACACCCTTTCAATGCCCTTCTGATCCACGCCCCGGTATACAACTTCTACAGCCAGATGGCCAGTGATTTTGCAGTTCACTCGACCAGATTTGGCAACTACTGGGAAGATCCGTCGATTTACAGGGAACTGTCACCGCACTATTACGCAGGAAATTTCAATACGCCAGCCCTTATAATTCACGGGCATCTGGATTACAGGGTTCCGGTGGGACAGGCATTTGAACTATTCCGCACACTGCAGTCACGGGGTGTCGATTCAAGGCTCATCTATTACCCCGATGAGAACCACTGGATACTCAAACCCAACAACTCAATCTACTGGTACTCGCAGGTAAGGGAATGGATTGAAAAATACGCCGCCCCGGGAGGAAATTAGCGGAGCTGGATTAGTTACTTTTTTTTACTGTCTGTTAATCCCTGATAAACGGGGATTGAAAATTATTTATTTAAATTCATTGACCATAATACCTTCAACAACCTTTTCCAGTTCAGGGATATGTATATATGCAACATCCCATACTGTCCATGTTTCGATATTGAAATATTCATGTGTGGCATAATTTCTGAAAGCTCTTATCTTGAACCACGGGTAATCATATTTCTCTAACAGATCATAATCAGTGCGGATAACTGCCTCTCCGATTATTATCAATTGGTAAATGATTGCATCCCTGGTTTTAGGGTCATTGATAAAATCTTCTCTGCCGAGTCCTTCAATGTAATGGCTGATTGCCCGGCAAGCTTCAAGTATATGTACTAGCCTGAGCCTGTCTCTATTTTCCATCGGCAGTATATATTAATATTATATTATTGTCTGCCGGTTTACCTGTCAAAGTTTTAATTGACCCCCTTATAACAACATCAGCTTTCTTACCGAGGGCATTCTCAAGATCGCGCTGTATCTGAAACAAATCAAACATAGAGAAACCCTTTCTCCCCGGAACATCAATCAATATATCAATGTCACTTTCAGGGTTGCTCTCATACCTTGCATAACTACCAAATAACCAGGCCTTCGAAATAGCCGGATACTTCCCCATCTCCCTGGCAACAGCCTTTCTGATATCAGAGATCCTGAGCAGGGAAGCCTTTAAGTAACCGACCTGTGATTCTGCAGAAATTAAAGCCTCTTCGGCATATACTTCTCCCCTGATCTCATAAACAATTTTGTCACTCAGCCATGCTACAAGAAATTCCTTAAGATCGGCATCATAATAATCTGCCATTTTTTCAACCTGCGGTCTGGTAGCTTTGCGATGGCCTCTTTCGATTTTGCTCAGTATGGCCTGATCAATATTGAGGAAGGCAGCCACCTTCCTGAGTGTCTCCCCCCTCTCTTCCCTGTATTTCCGAAGCAACATTCCCAGGCTGTTCATAAATTGACGTATTTCGTTTTGACAAATTTAGTCAATTTATTTTGGTATATCAAATCGTAATAGTAATAATGCCACTAATAGAAATTCTTTGCGCTGTATCCCTATAGCATTCAATTTGGCAGTCAGGGTGATTCCAGACCGGCAAAAAGGCAAGGATCGGGTTACCTTACGAAAAGAAGCATGGAACCTCTCGCCCCCTCTGATGATAAACCCAGATCCGTCCATGCGTTGGCATTGTGTACTACTCCTCTCTGCATAGATTGTGTATTGTAGCATGGCCCGAAACCCGTATAACTGGGTTCATTAAACGGGCCGCCAGATCCGTCTGTGCATGTACCATGCGATAACCTGTAATTAAAGGAGGGTCCGTAGGTAGAGTAGTTGTTGGCGCCAATCCCGCAATTCTGAGATGAACCCTCAGTATTCCTCAGGTTAAAATAGAGGTGCTCACCGGTTGGGCATTGTGAAATCAAACTCTGCCTGGTCGCTTACCAGGTTGCCGAAATATTTCATAACGGTTTATCCAGATATTTACCTATGTTGATTATTAAGCAATAATCTGCAGTCAGAAACAAAAGAAGCCTCAAGATCAACCCGGAAATAGAAAGTTTTCTTTCTAATCAAATGTTTTACGCTGTATCCTGATTGCGTTGAAGATGGCGGCCAGGGCGACTCCCATATCGGCAAACACGGCTTCCCACATGCCGGCAAGTCCCACTGCCCCAAGTCCGAGAAACACCGCCTTGACTGCAAACACCATCCAGATGTTCTGCCACACTATCCGGCTGGTCTCGCGTGAAAAACCAATTGCTTCGGAAATCTTTGAAGGCTGGTCCGTCTGGATCACCACATCGGCAGTTTCAATTGCCAGGTCGCTGCCCATGGCCCCCATGGCAATGCCCACATCTGCCAGTGCAATTGACGGTGCGTCATTTATACCGTCACCGGCAAAGGCAATGACCCCGGCCCTGCGATCCAGGTACTCTTTTACAATTGCTGTCTTCCCCTCCGGAAGAAGGTTGCCGTGGGCATGATCAATTCCCAGCTCAGATGCTGTTTCGCGTGTTATTTTATCTTTATCGCCCGATAGAACAACTATCTCCTTAACACCAAGCTTATGAAGTTTCCTGACAGTCAGGGAACTGTCTTCCCTGACTTCATCGGCGATCACAAAATACCCGCTATATCTTCCGTCAATTGCAACATGAATACAGGTATAAGGTATTGCTTCTGCCTCCTGCGGAACGGTTATACCCTTCTCTGATATCATCTTCGCGTTACCGGCAATAATCTCCTTGCCTTCTACCCGGCCGGACATTCCGCGGGCAGGAAACTCCTTCACGTTATCTGCTTCGAAGCCTGAAAGGTCCTGACCGGCATGGGCAACAACGGCCCTGGCAACCGGGTGACTGGAACGATTCTCAAGGGCAGCCGTCAGCCTGGTCAATTCGTCCTCTTCAATACCATAAGCTTTTACCTGCCTGACAGTGAAACTGCCTTTTGTTAGGGTTCCTGTCTTGTCTATTATCAGGGTATGAAGGTCCTTCAGCCGGTCAAGAAAATCTGCCCCTTTAAACAGTATGCCGTTTTTTGATGCTGCCCCTATACCTCCGAAATATCCCAGGGGAATCGAAATATAGAGTGCACACGGACAGGCTATAACAAGAAAAACGAATGCCCGGTAAACCCAGTTCGAAAACTGGTAATTTTCCACGATAAGTGAAGGAACAAAAGTTATCAGCAGGGCCATCGCCATTACCAGTGGCGTATAATACCTTGCAAAACGGCGCATGAACCTCTCTGTAGGTGCTTTTCTCTGCCCTGCCTCTTCAACCATTTTCAGTATGCGCGAGAGGGAGCTGTCGGCAAATGCACGTGTGACCTTTACTTCCATCACCCCGTCAACATTTATGGATCCGGCAAGAACCTTATCACCCTTGTAGATCCTGTCCGGTTTACTCTCTCCGGTTATTGCGGCGGTGTTTATGGTGGCGCCTTGCGAAACAAGCAAACCGTCGAGCGGTATTTTCTCACCGGACCTGACCATGATATGATCTCCCGGATTAACTTCTGCTGGTTTTACGGTTACCCATTCACTGCCTCTTTTAACACTGGCCTGATCGGGCCTCAGCTCCATCAGGGCTTTAATGTTTCCCCTGGCGCGGTTAACCGCATTTTCCTGGAACAGCTCACCAATATCATAGAAAAGCATCACGGCCACGGCTTCGGCATATTCACCAATTGCAAATGCCCCCAGGGTAGCCACAGACATCAGGAAAAACTCGTTGGCAAAATCAAGTCTTACAAGCTCCTCGACAGCCCTTTTGATAACCGGCAAGCCGACAAGCAGATAGGCAAACGCATACCAGTAAAGGCTCACGCTTTCGCGGAAAAACCCAATATCTGCAAAACTCAGAATGAGTCCCCCGATCAGCATCAGGGCACTTATTGCGGCAGGGATATACTGTTTTTTAAGCATCATAGGAAAACTACTCCTGACTTCTGCGGTTTAATTTTATAAGTAACACATAATCAATATATAGCAATTTTGCTTAGGCACTACATTGGTACAAATTGTTTGGGTATTCAGGATACATTATCGAATCTGGCTGAAGCCGATAAGTTTTTGGGCATCCTCATCCCAGAGTCTTAATCTCAGAGACCTCAGACTGGTTCTGAGTGTGACTGGTTTAATATCCTGGAAGAGAGGATTCTCCCTGTGGCACATCTCCAGTTTATAATTTGGGATTCTGGGACTAAGATGGTGTACATGATGAAAGCCTATATTTCCTGTAAACCACTGCAGTATCCGGGGCAGTTTGAAAAAGGAGCTGCCTTTGAGTGCAAGGGTTTTATAATCCCATTTCTCCTTTCTTGTCCAGATAACATCTTCAAACTGGTGCTGCAAATAGAAGAGCCATACCCCCGCTACCGACGCCAGATAGATAACCGGAAGCTGGATCATCAGAAATTCCTTTAACCCGATAACCCTGATCAGCACAAATACAATTGCAATAATACCGATGTTTGACAATTGAATATATATGTGTTGCCTCCTGTTCATGTATGATTTCGGAATACGGTTCTGAATAAGGAACAGCAGAAGTGGTGCGACAGCCAGCAGAAACAGGGGATGGCGGTAAAAACGGTAGCCGAAACGCTTCCACCCGGACAAGTTCAGATATTGATAGACCGTCATGGTTTTAACATCGCCTATTCCCCTTTCATCGAGGTTTCCGACGGTGGAGTGGTGAATTTTGTGGTCCCGGTGCCAGCGATGGTAAGGCGTAAAAGCCATTAAGCCCAATGGAATGCCAACCAACCGGCACATCCTGTCTGATTTAAAAAAGGAGCCATGTCCGCAATCATGAAAAATAATAAAAATCCGGACAAGGAAGCCTGCTGCAAAAACCGATAACAGCAGAGTGAGAAGATAGGATATTTCCAGGCTGTAATACATCAGCACCCATAAACCTATGTAAGGAACTACTGAATTGATTACCTGCCACCAGCTTTTAACCGGGTCAGGGAAATTATACCTCTGCACAATATCAATCCAGTTTTGTGAAGAGTCCACTGTGCTTGAAACATTTGATGTCATAAAGACAAATTATGTCAGATAACCTGAAAGAATTTTATTTGTCATGCAGGTGCAACAGTTAAGAGAAGTCATAAAACGTAAAGGACAGGTATTTATTATGAATCTCCCCGGCTTCATCACTGATGCCGGGGAGATCCATATTATTTATTTCCTGTATTTGACCCGACTGTCCGGCTTATGACTATCGGCCGTTATGACTTAGAATCCTATCACGGCTTCAAGATTAATGCCGCTGAATTCCGCACCGGCAAACCTGCCTGTCCATGCATCACCCTTATAGCTCTGTTTTACATATTCCACTTTAGTGAGGACATTCCTGGTAATAAACCAGCCCCCGCCAATATTTAACCTGTTGATATTCATGTTATCGGTGGCACTTTCCCTCATCTTGCCGGAAACAGTATTGTATCTTCCTCCTACATAAAAGTTTTCAGATTCACCAAACCTGTAAATCAACTCTCCTGCTATCTGTGTAAAAGCACCTTCCTTATCTTCTACCGGCTGGGTAAATTCATTGTTCCCGTTTGCCAGTTCAAAGATCCCGAAAAATTCTAACCCCCTGTATTTTACAAAAGGATTAACCTGGACAGCAGTAATTTTGGTAAATCTTGCATTAAACCTTCCGTCAAAATCACCTCCCTGTGCAGGAGTCCCGGTATCAGGATCGGCCAGGGAATGCAGTACATTATAATACCTTGACCCTGACCTGTCACCTCCGTATAACCATGTTCCGGTGGTTGTGCCGTTATTGATATACCATGAACCTGTAAGCCGCACTCTCAAATCCGCATCCAGCTCTTTGTCAAAGCCCAGTTTTCCGTAAAAGGAAGGTTTGTTATCGCTGTTTTCATTCAAAACCACACTCTGGTTAAGCTTTCCGTTTGTAAGGCCAATAACAGCAATCAACCCCCTGGTTTGTATGGTTACCTCCCCGAAAGCCTCAGTGGAAAAGGCATCCATTATATAATTGCCGACAAAAGGATTAAAAATTGCACGCGCATTGTCACTTCTCCTGAAATGAGCATCGCCGTAATTGAATTCATCAAGACCAACGGTAAATGTGGTATACTCCATTAACCCTTGAAGGAATCCCGGACTGACAAAGTCAAGGTTACTGACCTGCATATACCCCCCTTTTATCCATGCCTCATAATGGTGCCGGGATGAGAGATAGGTTTTCAGGTGCATCCTCATACCATCCAGTAGCTGGACATCCAGGTTAAGATTGGCAGTTGGCAGGTTAAAATTTGTTCCCAGATCAACAAGATTCCCGGCAGTATTGGTTTGATTCAACCCCTGGAACTGCATGGCAAAATCACCGCCGATACGAACCTTGAATCCGTCAAAGTCCATTGTATCCTCAACGGGCGCCTCAAATACATTTATTCCCCTCTGGTCGTTCGGACGCCAGTTCCGGAGGTTTTTATCCTGTGCTGAAACAGTAAATGTAACTGCAAGTATAAAGATAAGTACTATGTTTATTAATTTCCTTTTCATTTTAGTTATATTTAGTAAGTTAATAATAATCTGTTTTTAACGACAGCCAGAAACTTCCGTATCCCAAATATCCTTTTTGGTGAAACAGAAATTTGATTCAATCTGAAATAATCGTTAATAACATTATTCCAATCGTGAAATTTCGCCTGACCGGATGTTATAATTAAAGTTAACGGTAATATTATCGTTAACTCTCACTATACCCAATGCAGGAGAGGGAGGTTCAATATCAAATTCAGCCATTGATAATTCAGCTGTGCCTTCAAAACTATATTCATAACCTCGTCGCTGCCAATTTATTTTTAACTCTTTGGCTTTTGATATGCCATTTATGGAGATTAAAATATTTGCCATAATATATCCGTCAGCTGAGTTCCAGTTTGTATCAATCAAAATCGCATCAGACAGCTTTATCTTTATTCCGGATCTTTCCCTTCCGCCGAGAGCATCATGCATGTCTCTTGTAATCAAAGGATTTTTACAGTCAAATGACTTTACATTCACCAATATTTCAGCTCCGGTAATATCAACTCTCTTTCCATCAAAACAGGTGTCTGTTACTAAATAACCTCTGAAGTCACTACCGGCCGAAAAACATTCGAATGTATTAACATTGGTAGTGCCCTGCAGTGACAACCAGCTGCTGTTAATGACAGAATATGAAATAATGCTGCTCGCCGGGGTACTTTCATTACACGGATCAGGCCCTTCTCCTGCTTCAGCAGATAAAAAAGAGATCAGAAACACTAAAAAAATCTTTATGGATAACAGGTATTTATTCTTACCTGGCATATCAGCCTCGTTTTTTGACTTATTGAACAAAAACAATACTATAACTTACGGTTACTTCATCTCCTGTACGAAGAGCTCCAAGCATCATTACCGGAGGATCGATATCAAAATCGGACATCTTCAGCTTTTGGGATCCCGAGCATACCAGTTTCTTGTCTTCTCCGTTAATACAGGTAGCCTGAACATTGATCTCACGTTTAGTGCCTGCCAAAGTCAGCTCTCCTGTTGAGTTTATCTGATATTTGTCACCGTTTTTTTCAAGCCTGCCGCTTCCGTTTGCATGAAAGACAATTTCGGGGTGCCGATTTGCATCCAAGGCTTCATAAGCCCTCCTGTCAAGGCCGGATTTATCACTTTTCAGTGTTTTTTTGTTAAGTGTAAACGAAACAGATTCAATCTTTTCAGGTTGCCCGTCATCACCGGTCCCGAAACGCAGTTCGCTGCTGATATCTTCTGATACAAGCTCCCAGTCATGAAGTGTCGATGTACCTGTTACCCTGACATAAGAATCCTCAGCGGGCCTGTAGGTTTGAACCTGCGCCTGCAGATCATATATCAGAAAAATCCCGCAAATAAAAATTATTAATCCGGATATATTTGTTTTCATATTAACTAAGTGTTTTTGTGTTTGTTAAAAATATATTATCAGGATATTGACCAATCATGAGAACACTAGATATTGTATGTTAAACCTTCATGTTGTTTATCCAGTTTCAGCTGGTCCTGCACCAGATCATGAATTGTCTGCGATTTCAGATATTCCGCAATAACGCCATTCAGTCCCTCCCAGTAACATCTTGCCGCACATTTATTTTCTCTGTCACATACCCCGGCATATGAAAGGCAGTCAGCCACAGCAAGATGTGGATTAAATGCCTTATATATATCATAAACTGTAATATTATCAGGTGATCTGGTCAACCTGTAACCGCTTTTCTTGCCCGACACGGTAGTAATAAGACCTGCCGATTTTAATCCCGCAATTATGTGATCAAGATATTTATAAGAAATATCCTGATTCTCAGAAATGACTTTCTGATGAAGAGCCTGATCGGGACCGTGGCGGACCAGCTCCATCATTGTCCTTATCCCATACCTGGTTTTAGTGTTGGCTCGCATAAGATTATAATTACTTAAATATTATGATTTTCGGTATATACTACTTTTCCTATCTTATTTATAGGATTCAAATATACAAATTTTATTCCATTTAAATAAACAGGCATAAAAAATTGAGGGTTATTTATACATTATTAAGAATTGCAGTCCGTGAATTGCCACAATTTCAGTTGACTGCTACAGAAGACCAAGCTCCAGCATAGCCTCCTCGGTCATCATGCTCTTGTCCCAGGGCGGGTCAAAAGTCAAATTGATAACCAGGTCCTTCACTCCATCAACGGCTCTCACCTTTTCATTTATCTCGGCCATCAGTTCGTCCACCATAGGGCAGTTGGGGGCTGTAAGGGTCATCACTATCTCAACCTTCTGCTGATCATCAACTATAATTTCATATATGAGTCCGAGATCATATATATTAACAGGAATCTCCGGATCGTAAATATTTTTTAAAACCCCTGCTATTTTAGTTTCAAGTTCATAGTTATCCTGTGCCTCCATATCACAATCATTTTTGTTTGCTTTTGGCGTGGTAAGCCAAAGCATACATTTTCATCTGCTTAATCATTGAAACCAGTCCGTTTGACCTGGTCGGAGAAAGGTTTTCCTTTAACCCGATCTTGTCAATAAACCAAAGATCATTATCAATTATCTCCTCAGGTGTCCTGCCAGACATGACCCTGATCAGAAGAGCTATGATGCCCTTTGTAATTACAGCATCACTATCGGCCGTATAAACAACTTTGCCATCCTTTATGTCAGCCCTCAGCCAGACCCGGGACTGGCAACCTTCAATCAGGTATTCAGGTTTCTTGTATTTTTCATCAATCACCGGCAGGGACTTACTCAGATCAATAAGATAATTATATTTATCCATCCAGTCCTCAAAAATCTCAAACTCCTCTGCAATCTGATCCTGAATTGAGTTAATATCCATATATTCTGTTACTTATTTAAACATTTCTATCACCTTCCCAATTGCCTCGCAAAGCCGGTCAATCTCTTCACGGGTATTGTAAAACGCAAGTGAAGCTCTTATCGTACCCCTTATTCCGAATCTTTCCATTACAGGCTCGGCACAATGAGTGCCGGTTCTTACTGCGATCCCGAACTTGTCAATAACCATGCCGGCATCATATGGGTGTATATCTTCAAGCACAAAGGAGAGTATGCCTATTTTGTTCCTGGCACGGCCAAAAAGATACAATTCCTTTATTTCCGAGAGCCTTGATGTTCCATATTCAAGAAGATCATTTTCATATGCGGCAATCTCTTCAATTCCTGTATCTTCAATATAATCTATGGCCGAAGCCAGTCCGATTGCACCGGCATAGTTGGGTGTTCCTGCTTCAAATCTGAAAGGTAAGCGGTTGAATGTGGTTTTCTCAAATGTAACCTTATCTACCATTTCTCCTCCGGTCTGATAAGGCGGCAACTCATTAAGTATATCTTCCTTGCCGTATAACACTCCTGTGCCGGTGGGACCATACATCTTATGACCGCTGAAAACATAGAAATCAGCATCAATATCCTGCACATCAACCCTGCCATGCTGAACAGCCTGGGCCCCGTCAATAAGGACTGACACCCCATTCTTATGGGCTGTACGAATAAATTGCTTTACCGGATTTACGGTACCGATTGCATTGGAAACATGAGTAAGCGCCACCAGCCTTGTGCCTGGTGAAAACAGCTTTTCATATTCATTAAAAATAAGCTCGCCATCGTCATTCATGGGAATAACCCTGAGTCTGGCACCTTTTCTCTCACAAAGCATCTGCCAGGGTACAATATTGGCATGGTGCTCCATTGCCGAAATTATTATCTCATCTCCTTCCCCAACAAACTTTTCTCCAAAACTAAAAGCAACAAGGTTAATCCCCGATGTAGTTCCGGGTGTAAATATAATCTCATGATCATGACGGGCGTTAATAAACTTGCGGACCGTTTCCCTGGCAGCTTCAAAATCGCGTGTTGTAATATCGCTCAGGTGATGAACGCCCCTGTGAATATTACTGTTGGTCTCCATGTATATGCTGTCCATCCGTTCAATAACCTTCAATGGTTTCTGTGTGGTGGCAGCATTATCAAAATAGGCAAAGGGTTTGTTATGAACCTGCCTCTGAAGAATTGGAAAATCATTCCTTATTTTGTTAATATCGAAAGCCAAAATTTATCACTTTAAAAAAACGTTTCCAAAATACAAAAATCTATCCGCACTGCATTGCACAATTGTTACAACGGCTGAGTTCACCCCGGAGTCTTTTGTTTACAAGATCATCTATTCGTTCCCGCAAAGCTTTCACCCGGATATTCTGAATTACCTCATGTGCAAATGCAAACATAAGAAGAAGCCTTGCCTCCCTGTAATCAATCCCTCTTGAACGAAGATAGAACAGTGCGCTCTCGTCTAGCTGCCCCATGGTTGATCCGTGACTGCATTTCACGTCATCAGCATATATTTCCAGCTGCGGACGGGAGTACATTTTCGCATCATCTGTAAGCAATATATTGTTATTGGACTGGTACGCGTTTGTTTTCTGAGCATCGCGCCGAACCAGTATACGGCCGTTAAATGACCCTGAGGCATAATCATCCAGCACCCCTTTATAAAGCTGATTACTGAAACAATTGGGACTGGCATGGTCTATATGCACGAAATTATCTATATACTGTCCCTTATCTGAAAGATACAGACCCATGCTGTGATTCTCTGCATGTTCTCCGTTAAGGGTAACAAATACATTATTGCGAATAAATCCTCCATGCAGGGATATGGTGCTTGCCGAAAGATTTGATTTGGTTTCCTGGTGGCTGTAGGAGTGAGTGATCTGTGAGGAACCGTTATGCTCATTCTGTATCCTGGTAAGGTTCATCTGCGCCCCTTCTCCTGCATATATTTCATTAACAGAATTGGTAAGAAACCTGTGGGCCGACAGGCTGTGATCACAAACCACGATCCTGACCTCTGCATCCTTACCGGCAATGAAGAGGTTCCTGTGCTGAGCCATAAGATCATTATCGGATATCATTATATTAACTACCTGCACGGGCTTTTCCACTTTAACACCATCAGGAACATAAATAAATATGCCATCCTGGGCAAAAGCAGTGTTCAATGCCACCAAACCATCCTTTGAGCCACCTGCATATCGTCCGTAATGTTGTGAAACCAGTTCAGGATATTTCCCGGATGCTTCGGCAAGGCTGCCTGCAATTATTCCGCCCGGAAGCTTTTTTACAGGGTTACCGTTATTGTAAAATCTCCCGTTAACCAGCAGAAGCAGATTGGTATCCAGGTCGGGTACATCACAATGAAAGATCTCCCTTATATTAATACTGATCTTCCGTTCACCAAAATAATTTTCAAGATCAGTTTTGAAAATTGATTCTATATCGGTGTAGCGGTACTCTTCACTTCCCTTAACGGGGAATCCGGTCTGCTCCAGTTTATCAATGGCCTCATCCCTGAGCGCGTTCATAACCGGGGCGGAGTTGGCGGATATTTCACCTGACTTCTCCCGGTACAGGCCGATGAACTTATCTTTCAGGGAAATATTTTTAGTTATAGTACTCATATTTCAGATTTGCTTTAAAACAATTATATATCTGCCGACTCTTCTTTACGTACCCATTCATACCCCTTCTCTTCCAGCAACAGCGCCAGTTCTTTTCCTCCCGACCGGACAATACGGCCATTGTAAAGAATATGCACAAAATCAGGAATGATATATTCAAGCAGCCTCTGGTAATGCGTTATTACTATTGTGGCATTTTCGGGTGACTTGAGGTTGTTGATACCTTTTGCCACAACCTTAAGGGCATCTATGTCAAGTCCGGAATCGGTTTCATCGAGAATAGCAAGCTTAGGTTCAAGCATAGCCATCTGGAATATCTCATTCTTTTTCTTCTCTCCCCCTGAAAACCCCTCATTGACCGACCGGTTGGTAAGAGATGAGTCGATCTCAACCAGCTCTTTTTTTTCACGCATCTTTTTCAGAAATTCAGACGCTGATAACGGTTCTTCACCCCTGTATTTACGCATCTCATTTATTGCGGTTTTCATAAAATTAACCATGCTCACTCCGGGTATCTCGATAGGATACTGAAATCCAAGGAACAAGCCTTCCTTGGCACGCTCTTCGGGTGATTTTTCAAGAAGGTCTTCCCCCATATATAATACACTGCCCGATTCAACTTTGTACAGATCTCTGCCTGCAAGAACCGAGGCGAGAGTGCTTTTTCCCGATCCGTTGGGTCCCATTATAGCATGTACTTCACCTGCCCTGACCTCAAGGTTTACTCCTTTAAGTATCTCCCCGCCTTCAATTGAAACGTTCAAATCTTTTATAACTAACATTCTGTTTGATATTTGATCTTTAAAATTAATTAATCCCGGTTTTTAACTTTGTAATATTTTGTTCTCTTCTTTTGGCTGCATCATCAGCCAACACTGCCCTCAAGGCTAATCTGGAGCAATTTCTGTGCTTCCACGGCAAACTCCATGGGCAGCTTGTTCAGCACTTCCTTTGCATAGCCGTTTACTATCAGTCCGATTGCATCTTCTGTAGCTATACCTCTTTGATTGCAGTAAAAGATCTGATCTTCTCCAATCTTGGAGGTTGTGGCTTCGTGTTCAATGATGGCGGACTGGTTAGCGGATTCGATGTAGGGAAAGGTATGTGCGCCGCATTTGTCACCAAGCAAAAGAGAGTCGCACTGACTGAAATTCCTGGCATTCCGGGCACCGCGCATCACCTTGACCAGTCCGCGGTAACTGTTGTTACTTACACCTGCACTTATCCCCTTTGACACAACAGTACTTTTACTGTTCTTTCCTATATGGATCATCTTGGTTCCTGTGTCGGCCTGCTGATGATTGTTGGTTACCGCAACTGAATAAAACTCTCCGGTAGTATTGTCACCCTTCAGTATACAGCCTGGATACTTCCAGGTAATGGCCGACCCTGTTTCAACCTGGGTCCATGATATCTTTGAGTAATCGCCCTTGCATATACCCCTCTTGGTAACAAAATTGTAAATACCGCCCTTCCCCTCTTTATTGCCGGGATACCAGTTCTGAACAGTTGCATATTTGATCTCGGCATTCTCCATGGCTACGATCTCAACTATAGCAGCATGCAACTGGTTTTCATCACGCATGGGTGCCGTGCACCCTTCCAGGTAGCTGACATAGCTGTTATCTTCGGCAATAATTAAGGTACGCTCAAACTGGCCGGTATTTGCAGCATTGATCCTGAAATAGGTTGATAATTCCATTGGGCAGCGAACACCTTTGGGAATATAGCAGAATGAACCATCACTGAATACAGCTGAATTCAGTGCTGCAAAATAGTTATCTGTATAGGGCACAACAGAACCCATATATTGTTTTACAAGGTCGGGGTACTCTCTTACAGCCTCACTGAATGAGCAAAATATAATACCCAGCTCAGCCAGGGTTTCCTTAAAGGTGGTCTTGACCGAAACGCTGTCCATTACAGCATCCACGGCAACACCCGAGAGATGTTTCTGCTCTTCAAGAGGTATGCCAAGCTTATTAAAGGTCTCGATAAGTTCCGGATCAACCTCGTCCAAACTTTTGAGTTTTGCTTTTTGCCTGGGAGCAGAATAATAAATATGGTCCTGGTAATCAATTTCAGGTATATTCAGATGAGCCCAGTCAGGCATCTTCATCGTAAGCCAGTGCCTGTAAGCCTTAAGCCGGAACTCAAGCATGAACTCAGGTTCATTCTTTTTTGCAGAGATCATTCTTATTACATCCTCACTCAGGCCCTTACCTATAGAATCCTGTTCAATATCAGTGTAGAAACCGAATTTATACTCGCCGGCAGTAACCTGATCCAATATCTGGTCCTGTTCCTTTTGCATATAATAATGTGATAAAATTTATGTTAAAAATTACACCAGTTTGATACCTTTGCATTCAGATCTTACAGGCAATATATACTGCCGGTAAACTTCAGAAGGCTGGAATTAATCTAAATAAGGCAAAGTTACTAAAAAACTAACAATTTTCAGACACAATTGTTAAATGCAAATTCTAAAATCATAATGGAAGATAACAGGGAAAATATTGAAGAACTGGGTGAATTTGGCCTTATCAGACGTCTTACTGAAGATATTCTCATAAATAACCCGGGTACACTAAAAGGAGTTGGTGATGATGCAGCCGTTATGGATTACGGCAATAAACTGGTTGTGGTAACCAGCGATATTCTCATGGAAGGTATTCACTTCAACCTTATATACACTCCGATGAAACACCTGGGATACAAAGCCGTTGTCGTCAACCTTTCAGATCTGTATGCAATGAATGCTGTTCCGAAACAGATAATCGTCTCGCTGGCATTTTCAGCCAAACTTTCACTGCAGCAGATTGAAAATTTATATGCAGGCATAAAGCTTGCCTGCAAAAATTACAATGTTGACCTTGCAGGAGGAGATACATCGTCTTCACTTACAGGAATGGCGCTGAGCATTACAGCTCTTGGTGAAGGAGAAAAAGGCAGACTGGTATACAGAAGAGGTGCCCGGAAGAATGACCTTATTTGTGTTACCGGAGATCTGGGCGCCTCTTATCTGGGTTTGCAGCTACTGGAAAGGGAAAAAAAGATCTTTCTGGAAAATCCCGAAGTGCAGCCTGAACTTAAAGGTTATGATTATCTTCTGCAGAGACAGCTGAAGCCCGAACCAAGAGCAGACATCATTCAGTTTTTCCATGAAAACAATGTCACCCCTTCTGCCATGATAGATATTTCAGACGGACTATCCTCTGATATTCTTCATATCTGTAATGAGTCCAAAACGGGCTGTAAACTTTTTGCCGATCATATTCCGGTCAATCAGGAAACAGAAAAGCTGGCCGCGGAATTCAATATTACTCCCCTGGTGGCAGCCCTGAACGGAGGTGAGGACTATGAGCTTCTTTTCACTATTTCACCGGGAGAATTCGTAAAAATTAAGGATAACAATAATATAAAGACAATAGGCCATATAACAGACCGGGACAGCGGGTATAATCTGATCACACAGGACGGATCGTTCATACCCCTTGAGGCACAGGGCTGGAATGCCTGCCGGGAAAGAAAATAAAGTAACCCTCAGAAATCATCCTCGTCGGGCTTGTCGGCATCAGGATCATATCCTTTAATTATACCCCTTGCAGAGTTTCTTACAAACTCAATGATTATATCTTTTTCCTGCCCTGAAGGAAAGTCATTCGATATCTTATCCAGTGCCTGTGAGGTATTAAGCCCTTTCTGATACAAAACTCTTAAAATATCCTGGATATTGCTAATGACCCCATTTGAAAAACCCCTGCGACGCAATCCAATTGCATTAACCCCGACATATTGAAGGGGCTCGCGGGAAGCACGAATATATGGCGGTACATCTTTTCGCACCTTTGATGCCCCACCCACCATACTATGGGTCCCTATCCTGCAGAACTGGTGAATTGCTGTCATGCCTCCTATTATGGCAAAATCTCCAACCTCTACTTCACCGGCAAGACCCACGCTGTTTACAAGAATACAATAATTGCCAATGTAACAGTCATGAGCTATGTGAACGTAAGCCATAAGCATCGTGTTACTGCCAACCACAGTCTTCCCCCTGGCCGCAGTACCACGGTTCACGGTTACGCATTCCCTGATAATAGCATTATCTCCTATTTCTGCAATGCTATCTTCTCCTTTGAATTTCAGATCCTGCGGTATGGCTGAAATCACCGCTCCGGGAAATATCCGGCAATTTCTCCCGATTCGTGCACCATCCATAATTGTTACATTCGGACCTATCCATGTTCCATCACCTATTTCAACATTTGCAGATATTGTTGAAAAAGGTTCAACAATAACATTATTTCCTATTTTTGCTTCCGGATGAATTACATTAAATCCCTGATTCATGTTTTGAAAATTACTTTTTGATAACTTGAAACGAGCCATGAGCAATAATACTCACACACGAAGATGAAAATTTTGACAGGCTGTATACCTCATCATGTTGTTTTTGTCTTAACTATCTGGGCCATGAGCTCCCCTTCCATCACTAATCTGTCTCCAACAAAAGCCTGTCCGAACATATAAACAATACCGTGTTTTACAGGAGCCAGGTACTTAAGCTGAAAAATAAGGGTGTCACCGGGTATAACCTTATTTTTAAATTTCACCTTGTCTATCTTCAGAAAGTATGTTGAATAATTCTTCGGATCAGGAACTGAACTAAGCACCAGGATCCCGCCAACCTGTGCCATGGCCTCAACCTGTAAAACACCTGGCATTATTGGTTCAGAAGGGAAATGACCGACGAAAAACCCTTCATTCATGGTTACATTTTTTACCCCGACTATAGAAAAATCGGTTATTGCAATAATTTTATCGACAAGAAGGAATGGTGGCCTGTGAGGCAGTATTCCCATTATCTGGTTAACATTATATACAGGCTCGACAGAAGGGTCATATTCAGGAATATTACTTTTGTCTGCATCCTTTTTGATAATATCCCTTATTTTTCGTGCTACCTGGTTATTGGCAAAATGACCCGGACGCCTGGCAACCACCCTTCCCTTTATCGGCCTCCCAACCAGGGCAAGATCGCCTACAATATCCAGCAACTTATGGCGGGCGGGTTCATTGGAAAAATACATGTCGAGATTGTTTAGAACACCTTCTGAATTTCTTTTTATCCGGGGTTTATTAAATAGATCGGCTATTCTGTCCAGCTCTTCCTGGGCTACTTCATGCTCAAGAATCACAATGGCATTTTCCAGGTCCCCCCCCTTGATGAGATTATTCTTCAGAAGAAATTCCAGTTCATGAAAAAAAACAAAAGTCCGGCATGGTGCAATCTCCTGTTCAAAATCCTGAAGTCCGGAAAGAGATGCATACTGATGGCCAAGAACCCTGGAGTTAAAATCTATCATGGCATCCACTGAGAACTTATCATCAGGGAACACCACTATTTCAATACCCTTTGCAGGATCGGAATAGACAATCTTCTGCCGGATCTCGAGATAATCTTTCTCTTTCTTCTGATCAGTAATTCCCGCTTCCTTCAAAGCCTTTACAACAAATTTGGAACTGCCGTCAATAATGGGCACCTCGGGACCACTAATTTCCATAAGCACATTATCAATCTCAAGTCCGTATAAAGCAGCCATTATATGTTCTACAGTCCCGACTTTCTCACCGTTTTCCTCAATAGTCGTGCCTCTTGATGTATCAGCAACATTATCTGCCGTTGCATGAATCAAAGGTTGTCTTTCCAGATCGGTTCTTTTAAAAATATATCCGTGATCTTCGGGAGCAGGCATGAAAGTGAGATCAACATGCAAACCTGTATGCAACCCCTTGCCGCTCAATGTAACGGGCTTTTTTATAGTTCTTTGTTTTATTGACATTCTATCTTATGGTTTAAAAGACCGCAATATACAAATTTCTGTAAAAATAAAGGATAACAATCCGTAAAGGCCGTTAACCAGGTAATGACCATTAAAAGATCAGCACAGATTCATCGGAAGCAAAAACCGGACCATTCAGAGTCTTCCTTTAATCTGCTTATCATTACAAATCTTTGGTCAGATGCAACTCGCCATGCAATGATCACCCCTGTGTGTTAGTATTGCTCCTGGCTCGTTTCATGTCATCCATTTCATTTTCCAGCTTCCTGATCTGCTGATAAAGTTCAGGTAACTTTTTGTACAGAATATAAGATCTCTGGTACCTGCCATAATGAAAAGCCGGCGACCCCTGAACAATGTCGTCCTTATCAGTTATGCTAACTCCGACGCCGGATTGTGCAGCAATTTTAACACCATCAGCAATAGTAATATGCCCAATTATTCCCACCTGGCCACCTATCATACAACCGGCACCTATTTTTGTTGATCCGGCAATTCCTGACTGAGCAGCAATTACTGTATTCTCACCAATCTCCACATTATGGGCAACCTGTATAAGATTATCCAGTTTAACCCCTTTACGTAATATTGTTGATCCTATCATGGCCCTGTCAATTGTTGTGTTTGAGCCAATTTCAACATGATCTTCAATAATCACGTTGCCCACCTGGGGTACCTTGGTATAATTGCTGTCCGACCGGGGAGCAAAACCAAAACCATCACCGCCGACAACAACTCCCGAGTGCAGGGTGCATTCACTGCCTATCCTGCACTCGGGATAGATCCGCGTGCCCGGATAAATCACAGTACTATCTCCAACAACAACATTCTTACCAATAAAAACATGTGGATAGATCCTTGCATTATTTCCTATAACGGCACCGGCCGAAATTACTGAAAAATGACCAATATATACTTCATTGCCTATTTGTGCCCTGGAATCAACATAAGCATCCCTCTCAATACCCGAAGGAACCGGTTCCATCTTTTCTCTTAACCGTAACAGTTCTGCGACAGCCTGATATGCATCGGCAACCCTGACCAGGGTGCAGGGCACGGGCCGGTCAGGCTTGAAATCCATGTTAACAAGTACTACAGAAGCCCGGGTATCATAAATATATTTTTCGTATTTAGGATTGGCAAGAAAAGCAAGTGTCCCCTGCTTTCCCTCTTCAATCTTTGAAACGTCATTAACAATAATGTGCGGATCTCCTTCAACCTCACCATTAAGGAATTCGGCAATCTGCCTTGCAGTAAACTCCATATTCGTATTTTTTAATATGTAACAAGTTATTGAATATTCTTGATTCCGATACTTTTCGGACAGCAAAGAAAATATTTTTTAACTGTTTTTGACAGCACTGAAACATTCAGCATGTCAGAAGCCTCTGAAATATCAACAAGATTACCGTTATTATAAAGTATCCTGATTTTTTCATCTTCAGATCTGTAGGCATAATTTGAGATATCCCCTGTAAAAACGAAATATCCGGCTTCATCAAGGGGAATATCATATTGTTTGCTTGCCTCAATCTTCAGTTTCATTATTAACCCATCAGCAAAAGAGTCTTCCTGAAAGGTAACACGATATAATGACCTGCCCGTAAACCAGTCCGCCAGAATAGCAAGACTTTTATCATTATGACGTGACCATTCTTTGGCTGCACTCATTATATCATCATCGTCAAGATTTACAAAATTTCTGATTACTTCAGCTGCATCAGGAGAACCGGAGAAAAGTTCCTTAGCCGAAATATCTACACTATTTTCAAGAAAAAACTGAAGTCCGGGGGCAGCAAAAAGTTTTTCACCACTCAAAGAAAGCTTTCGTGCCCGTCTCAGCAACATTATCAACAAATTTTCGGCTGCAACAACCGTCTTGTGAAAATAAACCTGCCAGTACATTAGCCTGCGGGCTATTAGAAATTTTTCAACCGAATATATGCCCTTAGCCTCAACAACAAGCTGGTCATTGGTTACATTGAGCATTTTTATTATCCGGTCTGATCCGATAACCCCCTCTGTAACACCGGTAAAAAAGCTATCCCGTTTAAGATAGTCCATCCTGTCCATATCCAGTTGCCCTGCAACAAGCTGATGTAAAAATCTCTTATGATACCTGTCCATAAAAATATCAATAGCCAGGGTCAGTCTGCCCTCAAACTGACGGTTCAGTTCCTGCATAAGAATTAATGACATTTCTTCATGAGGTATATCCGGAATGATTGAAGATTCAAGTGCGTGAGAAAAGGGGCCATGCCCGATGTCATGAAGCAATATTGCTGCCAAAACAGCTTCCTCCTCCCTGAAACTTATTTGATGGTTTTTGGAACGAATAACACCTATTGCCATCTCCATAAGATGCATAGCTCCAATGGCATGCTGAAACCTGGAGTGTGTGGCCCCGGGATAAACAAAATGTGTCATGCCTAATTGCCTGATCCTTCTTAACCTTTGAAAGAACGGATGTGAAATCAGGTCAAAAATCAGATCACATGAAAAACCAATGAAACCGTGAACCGGATCATTAATGATTTTTCGCTTGTTGGTATGGTGTTTGTTCAAATGAATATCAAATATATTATCAGAGAATAAGGCATTCTTATAAAAATTTTTGCATTAAACTGAAGAAAACAGGCCGTTTTGAATTTTGCAGGTGCAAAAATAATGAAGTTTTACGGTTTTTTTAGTAACAAGCACCCAAATGTGCTAATTTTCAATTCAATATTTTTGTGTTTTCGAGTATTATTTTTAATTTTGCATATTGAAAGTAGAGAAGATATTGATGTAGGGGACTTCAGTCCCCTATTTTAATAGGTGTAATTTATATGATTCACAGGGAAACAATAGAAAAGCTGGTAACCAGGTATATAGAAGGAACAGGATTGTTTGTTGTAGACATTCATGTTTCCCATACAAACGATATCAGAATTCTGGTAGATAATGAAAAAGGAGTTAGTATCAAAGAATGTATTGATCTGAGCAGAGCCGTTGAAAGCAGCCTTAACAGGGATAAGGAGGATTTCAGGCTGGAGGTGTCATCCCCCGGGCTGTCTGAGCCACTGAAAGTTTTGCCTCAATACAGAAAAAATATTGGCCGGAATATTGAAGTTATAACAAAAGAGGGGAGAAAATACGAAGGCAAACTGAACGGTTTAACCGGAAACGGATTGATTATTGAAGAAAAGTTAAAAGTTAAGGGAGACAAGAAAAGGCCCCAAACCGAAACTGTAGAAAAAAAAATTGATTTTGAGGAGATCAGTTCAACTAAGGTGTTAGTATCATTTAATTAAACGGAAAAAAGTCAAGCAAAGATGGAAAATTTGAATCTCACGGAACCATTTTCTGAGTTCAAGGAGTTGAAAAGTATAGACCGGGCTACTATGATGAGTGTCCTGGAAGATGTTTTCAGAAGCATGTTAATAAAATATTTCGGCACTGACGAGAATTTTGATATCATTATCAATATAGATAAGGGTGATTTTGAAATATGGAGAAACAGGGAAGTGGTGGAAGATGAAAATATTGAAGATCCTAATTTACAAATTAAACTGACTGAGGCAAAAAAGATAGATCCCGACTATAGTGTCGGAGAAGAAGTAACCGATGAGGTTAAACTTGCAGACTTTGGACGGCGGGCCATACTGGCACTAAGACAAAACCTGACCTCAAGGATCCTGGAACTTGAGAAAAACAATGTGTACCTCAAATATAAGGATAGAATTGGCGACATTGTTACAGGTGATGTTTACCAGGTATGGAAGCGGGAAATTCTCATCATCGACGACGAAGGGAATGAACTTATTATGCCCCGGGCAGAGCAGATCCCGACAGATTATTTCAGAAAGGGTGATACAATAAGGGCAGTTGTTATAAAAGTTGAAATGAAAAACAATGTGCCGCTTATTATTCTGTCCAGAACAGCTCCTGTATTCCTTGAAAGGCTTTTCGAACTGGAAGTTCCTGAGATATATGACGGACTTATCACTATTAAGAAAATTGTCCGGGTTCCCGGTGAAAGAGCAAAGGTGGCTGTTGAATCCTATGATGACCGGATTGATCCGGTTGGCGCATGTGTCGGCATGAAGGGTTCCAGAATACATGGAATCGTGCGGGAACTTAAGAATGAAAACATTGATGTTATCAATTACACCACAAACACTCAACTTTATATTTCCAGGTCACTTAGCCCTGCAAAAATAACTTCAATTAAAATTATCGAAGAGGAAAAAAGAGCTGAAGTTTTCTTAAAACCAAATGAAGTATCTCTAGCAATAGGGAAAGGAGGACTGAACATCAAGCTTGCGGGACAACTTACAGGTTATGAAATAGATGTTTTCCGTGATACCGAGGGAGAGGATGAGGAAGATGTCAATATTGATGAATTCAGTGATGAAATAGAAAGCTGGATAATCGATGAATTAAAAGCAGTTGGTTGTGATACGGCAAAGAGTGTTCTTGAACTCACTGTTGCAGATCTTGTGAAAAGAACCGATCTTGAAGAAGAAACCATTCAGGAAGTGATGCGTGTTCTGAAAGCTGAATTTGAATAATTTTCAAAAATGATAAACTCCCTGTTAAGGGATATAAAAAATCGGGAGCTTGTAATATGTCAGAGGTCATTACTACAAAAAGACTTAGTAAAGTAGCAAGGGAATTTAACCTGGGGATAACAACTATTGTTGATTTTCTCCGGAAAAAGGGATTTGATGTCAATCCCAATCCGAACACCAAGGTTTCAGAAGAACAGTATAACCTTCTTCTTAAGGAATACAGCTCAGAGATAAGTGTCAGGAAGGAATCGGAAAAGATCAGCATGAGAATTGCACGTGAAAAAAATGAAGGTATTTCTCTTGAAAATGAACCTGAAAAGCCTGCCGTACACGATGATACCGATTCCGGCGAAAGTGAGGATGAAGTTCTGATTAAAGACACCGCAGCAAAAAAGCCGGCCCCTTCTGATGTAAATAAAACTACTGATAAACCAAAAGAACCGACCGTTACAGAAGAGGAAAAAGAACAGGTTGCTGAAGAAGATAAAATAACCGGCAAAGATGAGGCTGAAAAAGATAAAGATAAAGAAGATGACACCCCAGGGCTGAAAGTTGTGGGTAATATTGACCTTGATGCCCTGAACCAGAAAAGCCGTCCTGTGAAAAAGGATAAAAATGCCAGGGAAGACAAAGAACCAGCTGAAAAAGAAGAGAAAGAGGAAAAAGAAATTATAGAGGAAAAGCCACCTGAAGCAGAAGAAGCTGTTTCCGGACAGGAGAAGGATACAAAAAAGCCGTCCGGTGAAAAAGTGACGGATGACGAGGTTTTCAAGCATGAAGTAAAAAAACTTACAGGTCCCACGGTAGTTGGGAAAATTGATCTGCCTTCAAAAGAGAAGAAAAAACCTGTCGCTTCTTCAAGCGATTCTGAACGCAGTAAAAAGAAAAAGAGAAGAAGAATCCGTAAAGAGGTGTCTAAAGCCACTTCTGAGTCAAAAGATATTTCTGCGGGTAAAGAGAGAGATATCCAGTCAACTGCTGATCAGAAAAAAACAAAACTGAGAAAAGGTAAAAAAAGGCCTGTCAGAAATGAGATCAGCGAAGAAGACGTACAAAAACAAATCAAAGATACACTGTCAAGGCTAACTTCCAGGGGTAAATCCAAGGGGGCTAAATACCGCCGGGACAAGCGCGAACTGCAAAGCCAGAAACAGCAGGAGGAGACAGAAAAGCAGGAACTTGATAGCAAGACATTAAAGGTCACTGAATTTGTTACTGTCAATGAACTGGCAAACATGATGGATGTTCCCGTAACAGATATCATTTCCTCATGTATGAGTCTGGGACTTTTTGTCTCTATAAATCAACGTCTTGATGCAGAAACAATTGCACTTGTTGCAGAAGAATACGATTTCAAAACGGAATTTGTAAGTGCAGATCTTCAGGAAGACATCAGTGTAGAAGACGAACAGGAAGATAACAGCCAGTTGACTGAGAGACCTCCTATCGTAACTGTAATGGGACATGTGGACCATGGTAAGACATCACTGCTTGACTTTATCAGGCATGCCAATGTTATAGCCGGTGAAGCAGGCGGTATTACCCAGCATATTGGGGCCTACAACGTTGAACTTGAAAACGATAAGACCATAACCTTCCTGGATACTCCCGGACATGAAGCTTTTACAGCCATGAGAGCCAGGGGGGCCAGAATAACCGATATTGCCATAATTGTTATAGCAGCTGATGACAGCGTAATGCCGCAGACAGTTGAAGCTATTAACCACGCCCATGCTGCAGGAGTGCCAATAGTATTTGCAATAAACAAAATTGATAAACCAGGGGCAAATCCTGAAAAGATCAAAGAACAACTTGCAAATATGAACTTTATGACCGAGGATTGGGGCGGCAAGTACCAGTCACAGGAAATATCAGCAAAAAACGGGATAAATATAGAACTGTTGCTGGAAAAAGTCCTGCTTGAAGCAGAAATTCTTGAACTAAAAGCCAATCCCCGTAAAAAAGCATCAGGTACGGTTGTTGAATCTGAGCTGGACAAGGGAAGAGGTTATATAACAACCGTACTGGTCCAGTCCGGCACACTGGAAATGGGAGATATTGTGCTGGCAGGAACTCATTACGGCCACGTAAAAGCCATGCATAATGAGAGAGGCAAGCCCGTCAAACAGGCGGGACCGGCTACCCCGGTTTTAATACTGGGACTAAACGGTGCTCCGCAGGCAGGTGATAATTTCAATGCCATGACAAGCGACCGGGAAGCAAGGGATATAGCAAACAAAAGAGAACAGCTTCAGCGTGAACAGGGATTGCGAACCCAGAAACATATAACCCTTGATGAAATTGGACGACGGATTGCCATTGGTAACTTCCAGGAACTGAATATAATTGTCAAGGGCGATGTAGACGGATCTATCGAGGCCCTGTCCGATGCCCTTATAAAACTATCCACAGAAGAAATACAGGTAAACATAATTCACAAAGCCGTAGGCCAGATCTCCGAATCTGACATATTACTTGCCGCTGCCTCTAACGCTATTGTTGTAGGTTTCCAGGTAAGGCCATCAATGAGCGCAAGAAAACTGGCAGAAAAAGAAGAGATTGATATCAGGCTTTACTCCATAATTTACGATGCAATAAACGAGATAAAATCTGCGATGGAAGGGATGCTCTCACCTGAGATCAAAGAAGAAGTGGTGGCAACACTTGAAATAAGGGAAACATTTAAAATAACCAAGGTAGGTACAGTAGCCGGCTGTTTTGTGAAGGAAGGAAAGATACACAGAAATACAAAAATACGTCTTATCCGCGAAGGGATAGTAGTGCACACTGGTGAACTCGGCTCTCTGAAAAGATACAAGGATGACGTAAAGGAGGTAAATGCCGGATATGAATGCGGTCTGAATATTGCCAACTACAACGATATTAAAGTAGGAGACATCATTGAAGGATACCGGGAGGTTGAGTATAAGAAGACCCTTTGACCCCCCGGTTAAAAGAATAGACGGCAAAGAATCCTGAGCATATCAGGACTCTGTAAGGTCTTTGTACTGTTCAGCCGAGAGCAGATCATCAATCTGACCCGGATCTGACATTTTGATCTTTATCATCCACCCTTCACCATAAGGATCTTTATTGACAATATCGGGAGTATCTTCAAGTTTCGGATTAACACCGATAATTTCCCCGGAAACGGGCATAAACATATCTGAAACTGTTTTTACAGCTTCAATGGTCCCGAAAACTTCATCCTTATCAAGACTTTCTCCCAGGGTCTCAATTTCAATAAATACAATATCACCCAGTTCCCCCTGAGCAAATTCTGTAATTCCAACAACTGCTTCACCATCCTCCGCCCTAATCCACTCATGATCCTTTGTGTACTTAAGTTCTACCGGAATTTCCATAATAAACTATTTAAATAGTTAAATTAAAAAACTGCAATTACCCAAAAGTAATCAATTTTTATAATATCCAACCAGATTATTTTACTGAATAAGTGTAAATCTCAAACTAAAGCCCACACTGGTATTTGTTGTTGGATATGATAAACTCACAATGGGCTTGTTTACAACACGGTCAAAAAACAACCTTACATCAAACCTGTTGCTTATTACATAATCTGCCGAAGCATTTACCGATATAACAGTCTGCCCTGCTGTCGGCTGTATTCCTTCTTCAGCAAGCCGTCTGACAATAGTAACATTTTCCCTTACTGAAAGATCTGCACGGACATTCAGATCGCTCCGCAATTCTCGTTGTGTTCCTGCAGCCCTGTAAACTAGCTGAACATCCCTGAATCTGTAACCAATGCCCATTACCAGTTCCTCGCTTTTAATCTCTGATATCTGATTGTTTGCCAGGCTTAATGATACGGTCCGTGTCATCCTTATCTCAGCCCTGGATGTAAAATCATTATTCCAGGTAATATCAAGATTGATGAGAGGATTAAACTGTTCACTTATAGCAACCGAAGATATATTATATTCCGGAGTAAAACTGGACTTAACATTATCCCTGATATAGCTAAAGCCGTCATCACCGGCTATATAACCAAGATTGGTAATATAATTTGATATACTGTATGTTGAACGATAAGCATGATTTATATTGGCTGTCTGCAATATACGGTTAAGCAGCGGAATCCTTGAAAGTCCGTCATACACAATTCGCCAGTTAGGAAGCGGTACAAGGGGAAACGTGTTTAAGGTAATGCGCCGGGGATCCATTTTACCATAGGCAGCAATGAAGGCAGGCAATAAAACATCCTGTGACAGTCTGCCATAACCATCAGGGAAACCTTCTTCGTCAAGAACATCCGGATCATACCCTTCAGAATAACCTCTCTCTTCAGCAAGTCTTTCAGCAATTAACTGTCTGTAGCTCCTGAAGTCCTCATAGGCAGAAGAATAATATGAATTTTCGCTGTTGGGCCGCTCAAAAGCAGTTTTCAGAGATAAAAAAGTCATATTGAAATTTCCTGAATTCATCTTGTTACTGGCATGAAAATCACCAAACCTGTCGGCATAATAATATTCCTGCATATTTTCAACAAATGTACGGCTTGCAGTAACATCAATGCGAAATCCCGGTATAGGCTCAATAGTACTCCTGAGATTGAATGTATTACTGTGGCTCATCATATAGGGCTCATTCAGTGTTGTGTCGGTTGTCATCCAGCCGCGGCGGATTGATTTCCATGCAAAATCCGGATCCTGATAGCCGAAAATAAACGGATAACCCGGAGCAACCGACTCATTGTAGTTCTGGATGCCCAATAAGTCGGTTCCCGGTAAATAACCATGAAAAATAGTGCCATCTGTATGGGAATATGAAGCTCCGATGTTTTTTACCGACATAACAAGCCTGGCAGAATGTTCGGCAAGTTTGGTAAAAAATGTTTCCCTTATTTCAACATTCCCCTCAACCACAACATCAGCGCCTTCTATATTTCTGTCCACTGTAAAATCAACCCTGCTGTCATTGACAATTTCAGTGCTACCTCTGACGGGCCTTCCCTGATCGTCAAGCACTCTGACCACCACTTCTTCGGTATGGAGATTATGATTTATAATATGAGCCCGATTGGCATCAAGGTTAACATTACTTTGTTCATACCTGACTCTTCTAAGTTCAGGCTGGGTAGTCCGCGAAGGCTGATCAGATGTTCTGCTCTGTAACTGCCTGGTTTTTTGATTAACTCTTTCCAGATATCCAACCTTGTTATAGAGGTTTACCATATTTAACTGGGTATTTAACTGGGTGGTATTACTGTTCTTTATGACATTGCCAAGATCAATGTCTACCGAATCGGGCAGCATCATTCTTGTGTCCCATCCATAAGTGGTATTATATCTCGCAGTAATATTGACCCAGTTAAAAAACGGAATCTTATTTATCGGCAGACTGTAGGTCAGGTTAGCAGAATGGTAATACTGGGTGGTACGTCCCAGGTCTTTGAGATTCATCAGAACAGAATCTTTCCATTGGCGGTAATCGTCAGGAGCCCTGTACCTGTCAACTATACCCTCGGGTTCATCAATACGGGCAGTATTGGTTGCAGAAAATTCAAAACGAAGCTGCCGGGTAAGGTCAAACCTGATATCATAAAACCTGTTCCAGGTAAAATCCTTCTGATAAGAAGGCAATATAAGAAAATCAGGATTATTGATATTCCTGAGTTGATTTGCCTGGTAGTACCTGTTGAGATCGGTTCTGAATGAAAGATAAGAGGGTGCATAATAAAAATTAAAATCTCTCAGAAGCCTTAAGACAGGAGAATTGAATATACCCCAGTTGCTGAATGGAGTAACATTTTTCGGCTGGGTTGTATAATTATAATTGATCCCGCCACTGTAATTACGTTGTATCCGGTAGTCTGTACTTATATTTCTGCCGTACATCTCACTGAATGCATAGCTAAGTGACCAGTTGCTTATGCTGTAAATTTTTGGCGGGCCCGAAGTCTGTGTTATCTGAACATTTGTAAAATTAAGGCTTTTCCTTTGAGTGTAATCCTGGGCTATATCCTTGATAGAATCTCTCTCCCTTTTTGTCTGTGCTGAATCCAGTGCATCCCTCAGCGGCACATCCGGATCAACGGGATTATACTTCGGATTAATAAACCCTTCGGAATAACCAACATACATGGGTATGCGAACACCATAATCTTCAGGAAAAAATTTTCCAAGTTCAAGATTTGTGGAAAGATCGTATTGGTTGACCTGCTCCTGGGAACGTTCATTGACTTTCTTTTCAATACTTCCAAAACCCGGCTGACTGGTCAGGCCGGCAAAGGTAAACGTTCCCAGGTCAGCCAGTCTGGCAGTAAATCTGGCATTGGCAGCCCAGCCACTTTCTTCATTAAAATTGGTGAGGCGAAGTTCATTTATCCATATCTCCCCCGATTTGGGCAGCCCGTCATCCCCCTGAAGTGGATTGGTCATCTGTCCGGGATTTCTTATACCTACCATCATGGTGCGAACATTACTAAGATTCGGATTACCCACAACCTTGACACGATTTTCACCGTCCATCTGCATAAAAACCGTAGAAATACTAATGGCGGAACCGGGACTCTGAATTTGCTGGTTCCTTACCTGCTTAAGCTGCTGAAAAATATCCAGTTCAATATCCAGCCGGTTTTCCGACGGCCAGACTATCAGTCTGTCGTTTTCACTGTTATTGTCGTAACGACCGGGTGGAGTTATACTTAAGGGGATCTCATATTCATAATAATTGTTTCTGTAATCTGTACCAAGCCTTATAAACATTGTAATATCCCCCTGATTAAGCTGTTCACCCGGCAGGGCAGCTGCATGCACTTCCATCTGGATCTTCCTGAATTGTCTTATATCAAGATTCAGATTCTTAAAAGCAGCCCTGGCGTCTCCATCATCCAGATTTTCTACTTTAAGTACCATAGACTGTTCATTGAGCTGCTGAAGATGTGGATTGGTGGGGTCAATAACCCTGTCAATTCCCGGGGGCAACACATAATTCACCGGTGTCTTGCTTGCATTTTCCTCTATATTGACAGCGGAAACATCAAATGTACCTGTTACCGGTTCAGGATGTGCCAGACCCTCCTGCCCTTCCATTAGAGACAGGTTATACTGCCTCCAGTCACTTCGTACCAGGTCGAGGCGGGCAAACCTCATAATTACAGGATCTTCAAAGCCTGTAAGGAACATGCGGATAAAACGTATGGATTTGAAATCCTGTATTGATCCGACAGCCCTTTCATAATCTGATAAAGGAATCTTAAACTGGTACCAGTTTACGGAAGATTGCTCACCGTTGGGAAATTTAACTGAGGTGCGGACCGAATCAACTACATAATTATGCCCCACACGCAGATCTTCCGGCCTTATGCTGATCCTGTACTGATAATATGCCTCCGATTTGCTTAGCGTATTGTCACGGTTTAAATCCTCAGTGTTGGGGAGGGTGGTTGCAGAAGTGGGATATGGTTCGGGAGACTGTTCTGAAGCGGGAGAGTTGCCCTCCATGCCATTGTAATATTTATATCTCTCCAAAATATCTGCCCCGGCTTCATCCCAGTCTCTCCCTCTGAAATAGATATAATTATCACTCGAAGGATCCTCATATGCGTTTTGAAAGGCTGGTGAAGTCTCTCCGAAAATTGCAGCAATCTCATCAAGAAAGACTGAAAAAAAAGAGCGTTCATCCACCGTACGCAACCCATTAAGTCCGACATCCTGAAATTCACGTGCCTGCGGATTGTTGTCAAAGGCATTAACGAGTGATTGCTGGGTGGGAACACGTCCCCAGATTGTAGTATCAACATCTGTAACCTCTTCACTTGTAGGCAGGCCGTTCTCAAAGCTCTTGCGCCCGTCTTTCAGAATATCTTCAGAAACATTGCCCAGATTTATAAAAAAATCACCCCCGTTGTTATCTGCGGCATCTTCAATAAAAGGGTCCATAAGCCAGAACTCGACATACTCGATATTAGCAGCCTCAAAATCAGTAGTAGAAAGTGATCTCATTATACCCCCCCAGCGACTTTCCGGATTCAATAAACGACCGTCAGATCCTATCCCGGCAGAATAATCTGATGATTGTACATCATAATTATAGGGCCCCCGTTCAACAGGATAATATGCAAGATTTAAAACCGGAATATTTGTGGGTATGCCACTGGGTGTTTCCCTGGCCGGAAAAAGTTCTTTCTCAAATACCTCCCTTACAAAATGACTTGATTGCAGGTCAGGGTTATTCTTAATATATTCGGGAGTAGCTGCCGTATTTCTTAAAAAGAGAGGGTCAATAACATACCATGCCAGGAGTGCCCTGTTATACCCATAAGCAAAATCACTGGAAAGAGCAGACTCAGGGAAAAGGGGTTGTCCCTCCGGGGTGCTGGAAATAACCCATGCACTGGGAGTTTTAAGATCTATAGTTGTCTTGGTAGCTTCAAAATCGTCAATATATGATACCCCGGCATCACCAAGTGCCCTGGAATGGCCCGGTATAAGATGAGCAAATTCACCCTGAAATGTTATAGTGGAGGTCTCCCTGGTATCAATAAAAGGGAGCAGGTCGACCAGGTTTGTAAGAAAACGGGACTCCGTGCGGTACGAGCTATTCAGTCCCCAAATAGTATTGGATATTGGTTCATCGCCAAAACTTACCTTCTGGGTAAGAGGCCTTTCGGTAAGATTAAGGAGGGTGGCACCAATATTGAAATTATCTGAAAAACGGTAATCAAAATGTGAACCGACAAGAGTTTTTGTCTGGATATTAAAAAGAGACTGGCTCTCAAGTGATATTCGGATAGGTGTTCCGGATTCAAGCAATCCCTGGTTAATGATCTGCACCCTGCCCAGGGCATAATCAACTGTGTAATCCACATTCTCTGTAAGCTGTACCCCCCCTGCAGTGACCTGCACAGATCCTCTGGGAACATTCATGGCATTCAGGGGTATTTCCGAGCCGGAAGAGGACTGGTACATGCCGGCCAGCAGAAACTTATTTTTCTCGGCAATCTGCTGTGCCCTTGTCTGAGTTGAGTCATAAAGCTCCTGAAAAACATAACGGTCGGCTATGGCATCATCACCGAACTGCTTTTTAAGATGCGAACCGAAAGGTTCAAGCACAGGAAATACTATACGGCCATTGGAAGGATAAATGGTAATTCCCTCTATGAAGTCGAAAGAGCCATCAGGATAGGGGTCAAGCTGTGAATTAAGATTATCAAGATTCATAACCCTCAAGAGGGTCTGCTCGCGAATCCTCCCCTCGGGAATATAATTCAATGCATTACCTGTCTGGTCATCCTGATACATCACATTTAGTACAAACTCACTCCTGTTTACCTGCCAGGCACCTATTGAATATACATTCTTCATCATGAGGTCCCATGTAGGAAGCCGCGGGGTAAGATTGGTTCCCTTTAACAGCTTAACTATCAAGACATCGGGTGCGGATATCCCTTCATTTGAAAACTCCCCCACCCGGAAAGTCTCCCCCCCTATCGTATATTCAAATGCAACAGCAAGAACCTCATCTGCATTCAATGCCGTATTAAGAGATATATAACCCAGTCTTGAATTTATTGTAAAGTCCCTCGGAGAAAGTTTTCTGGCATTTTCTATCGCTTCATAATCCTGGCCAATAACAAAATCCGGAGCAAGAGGCTGAAGAGTATTGGTTAACTGGTTGATATTTCTTATGCCCTGATAACTTGTGGTCATTATCTCATAGAGGTCATTAAGCGAATTACGCGGGTGATTTCCCTGCACGGACGGATCGCCTGCAAAATTTCCATCAGAAAAAATGTTTTCCTGGTTTTCCGCAAGGTCCATAAAGGCAACAATATTTCTTGCATTCTCAAAATTATCCGTTTTATTGGTTACCCACACCTCGATTCTGGTAATATTTACCCCGGAGCTTATAACAGGAAGATTTCGCAATGATGATTCATAAGTATCCCTGAAATAGTGGCCCAGGAAAAAATGCCTGTTCCCGTCATAATCATCGGCATAAACCTCAAATTCCTGTGTCTGGGCGCCACCCCTGACCTCAATTACAGAAGATTCACCCTTCTGCTGTGAAAAAACACTTGTAACAGTTAGATTCCCAAACTTCATCTCAGTCTTAAGGCCAAAAAGACTCTGGCTTCCGGTGATAAGCGAACCGGGAAGTGGCAGGGTAACATTACCTGCTTCAACCCTTTGAAATATTTCATCCTCACTGCCGGTATACTCAAGTTTGGTCTGATTCTCAAACTCAAACATGGCTTCAGTGTTGTAATTAATCCCCAGCCTGACCCTGTCGCCGATAGTACCCGTTACGTTCATCTGGATTTTCTCCTGGAAATCAAATGTGGTTGTACGACGCAGCTCCTCCTGAATATCGGGCCGTTCATTTTTTACCGTATTGATTCCAAAAATTAGTTCGGCCGACCCCTGTGGCTGAATATTTACAACATCACTGCCAAAAATCATATCGATTGCATCAGCACCTAACGACAGGCCAGGAATAAAATCGGTTCTGCCGTCCTCAGCCTGGCCGCGCGAACGTTGCTGCCAGTATTCACGCATGGCCTTTTCCATGTTATATGTCCTGTATTCTTCAAGGCTCATGACACCGGGCCGGCCAATATCAATATCTCCAACCATCCGGCGGAAAAGATAGGAGTTTGTCTCAATATCATATTCTGTAATCAGCCTGAAATTGGATGGTAAAGGAATATCTGATGACGGAGGAGGATCTTGTATGCCGTTTGACAGTCCGGTATCAGGAAACATTACAATTGATCCCTGAACATTATCTGAGGATCCGTTTTCTTTGTACTGTGCTTCTGAATTATGACCAAAAGCATGCATCAAGGTTGAAGTGCCCGGAGTCAGGATAAAAACCCAAAACAATAATACCCAAAAAGATGTACCGGAATATTTTGATGCCTTAGCCAATAGAAAAGCCAATAAGATTAATATCTAGAGTTTTTTCAAAGCCCTTTTTACCAGATTCTCTACCGTTGTAATCTCACCGTCAGCGATTAACTGGTTAATTACCTTCTCAACATTGCCCCTTGGAAATCCCAGCATTATTAAAGCAGATAACGATTCATCCCTTACCGTATTGTCTGTTGCGGCAAATATTTCTTCTCCTCCGGTTAATTTCCCCAGCTTATCTTTAAGGTCGACAATGATTCTCTGGGCCGATTTCAATCCTATGCCCTTGACACCTTTCAATACATCAACATTACCTCCTGCTATGGCATTTTGAATTTCGCCGGGCGATAATGAAGACAGCATTACTCTTGCAGTGTTTGCCCCAATGCCCGAAACGGTTATCAGAAGCCTGAAAAGTTCCCTCTCCTCCTTGTCGGCAAAACCAAAGAGAAGATGTGCATCTTCCCGTATAACCTGATGTAAAAAAACCTGGGTGGTTTGTCTTCCGTTAAAAGATGAATAGGTATTGAGTGAGATATTCACAAAATAGCCTGTGCCCCCGTTCTCAATAACCATGTAAGCCGGTGTGAGTTCGGTAATATTACCCGAGATATATTCATACATAATAGCAGGATTTTTTTACATTTAAAAGGAACAATAATATAAACATATGAAAAACTGACTTTTACATTATTTATTTTAATAATCTCATTCTATTATCATATTCATTATATATTTTTGATGAATCCATGTTTTAGAACGTCATACAGAAAACATTAAATAATCAGCACAAGATTAAATAAATAATCCAATAAATTCCGGTCAGCAATCACTAAGTCAAAAAATACGAAATAAATGAAAATATTTAATAATACAGAAATTGCTTTTAAAAGCAGAACTGACAGGGAATTAAAAAAAGCCTGGCTTCTTTTTAAATTAATGTCATACCCGTCTGCAGTTAAGATTTCAGGAATATTTGCCACTATCGGGATTCGTTTTAAGGTTCCTGTCAGATGGCTGGTAAAACCAACAATATTCAGTCATTTCTGCGGAGGTGAAACTCTTGATGAATGTAAAACAGTTGTGGAGCACCTCGCCAGATTCAAAGTCCACTCCATC
Organism: Bacteroidales bacterium; assembly: GCA_046483315.1. Lineage (GTDB taxonomy): Bacteria > Bacteroidota > Bacteroidia > Bacteroidales > PUMT01 > PXAP01. The sequence goes on from JAWODJ010000034.1 coordinate 114,998, forward strand.
CTTGATTATGCAGCGGAAGACCAGGATTCGGAGGAAGAAATAAAATCTGTAATGGATGAAATAATCAGGACAATGGATTTTGCCACATCACAAAGTTATGTGCCATGCTCGGTATTCAAGCCTACTGCACTTGCTCCGGGAAATATTCTGGGCAATGCAGGTTCATTTTCTTCAGGAAACGATATAACACAAGGTATTGAGAAATTCAGGGATAATATCAGAACTCTTTGCCAGGCTGCCTGTGAAAGAGATCTCCCTGTCATGATAGATGCAGAGGAAAGCCACTACCAGGAGGTAGTAGACAGCGTGGCAACTGAAATGATGCAACTTTATAACAGTAAAAAAGCCATAGTATTCAATACCCTCCAGATGTACAGGCACGACAGGCTTGAATTCCTCAGTGAATGCATAAGGAAGGCCGGCAAAAACAATTATCACCTTGGAATAAAACTTGTACGCGGCGCATATATGGATCAGGAGAGGGAACGTGCACGCAGGATGGGATACCCTTCACCGATTTATCCTGACAAACAAAGTACAGACAGTGCATTTAATTCGGCAATTTCACTATGTCTTGACAATTTAAACAATACAAGCATCTTTATCGGAACACATAATGAAGACAGCCTTATTTTTCTGATGGAAAAGATGAAAAGCCTGAAACTGAAAAATGATGATCCACGGGTACTGGTTTCTCAGCTTTACGGGATGAGTGATCACATAAGCTTCAATATGGCGAAACATTCATATAATGTTGCCAAATATCTGCCGTATGGCCCCGTAAGGTATCTGCTTCCCTACCTGATAAGAAGGGCTGAGGAAAATAAATCGGTGAGCGGACAGGCTGGAAGGGAATTACATTATCTTAAGCTTGAAATTAACAGAAGGAATCGATCTGAAAAAGATAAATTAAACACAAAACCTTAACAACATGATACTTAATAATCAAAAACAGGCAGTAAACCTTAGAATACAATATTCCCTTGCGCTACTGATATTTGTTATTGCAATAGGATTGATATATTTTACCGATATTTTTAAGCAAGGCGTTTTGAGCTATAACAAAGACCAGGTTGCTATTTTTATACTTGTAGTTTTTATTTTATACTTTCTTCTGAATTTTCTTCGCAACCCTCAATATATTTATTATTCCGATACAGGAAATAAATTTATACTGCGATATTTTTCGCTTCGCCCCATGGCCGGGAAAAAGAATTCCATTGAATTCAACAAAGGTGAATTAAAAAAATTTGAAATAAAGCAATCATTGCTTGGTTTCAATCAGAATATTATCATTTACAGGAGCACTCCAAAAGGCACAGCCAAATATCCGCCTGTCAGTATTACCGCTCTTGGCAAAGATAACAGGGAAAGGATGCTTGCATCAATCCAAAAACTGATCCTGGCAAACCGAAACAGGAAGTAAAACATATTATACAGCATGTTTGTCCGCGTCCAATATTGCAAATACCTCTATATCTGGCCATTTGATCAATAATCCATGAGAAAAGTCATTGTGATTCATGAGGAAAATCATAAGCTGAATGATCCCGATTCATTTACTTTTGTAGCCTTATTTAAAGGCTTCTCTAAAACCAACAATAACTCAATTTAAAAACATATTATCATGAATGTAGACAAATTAATGATAGACCTGGAGAAAAAACATCCGGGAGAATTGGAATACCTTCAGGCTGTGCGGGAAGTACTTGAATCAATTGAAGAGATTTACAATCAAAACCCCCAGTTCGAATCGGCAGCCATTATCGAACGTCTGGTCGAACCTGACAGGGTTATGACATTCAAGGTCCCCTGGGTTGATGACCAGGGACAGGCACATGTTAATGTAGGCTACAGGATACAATTCAACAATGCTATAGGTCCTTATAAAGGAGGTCTTCGTTTTCACCCGAGTGTAAATCTCAGTATTCTTAAGTTCCTTGGATTCGAACAGATCTTCAAAAATGCCCTTACAACCTTACCAATGGGCGGAGCTAAAGGAGGATCAGACTTTAACCCGAAGGGAAAATCCAATTCAGAGATAATGCGGTTCTGCCAGTCATATATGCTGGAACTCTGGAAGATGATAGGTCCCGATACTGATGTGCCGGCGGGTGATATTGGTGTGGGAGGAAAAGAGATAGGTTATCTCTATGGTATGTACAAAAAACTGGCCTCAGAGCACACGGGAGTATTGACAGGTAAGGGAAGGAACTGGGGTGGCAGCCTGATCAGGCCAGAAGCGACAGGTTTCGGCAATGTTTTCTTTGCTGAAGAGATGTTGAAGACTAAAGGTGAAACTTTCAAAGGCAAAATAGTGACTGTTTCCGGTTTTGGCAATGTAGCATGGGGTGCTATTATCAAGGCTAACCAACTGGGAGCAAGAGTTGTGACTATTTCCGGCCCGGATGGTTACATTTATGATCCCGACGGCATTACGGGAGAAAAAATTGACTATCTCCTTGAACTCAGGGCCTCCAACCAGGATATTGCAAAACCCTACTCATATGAATTCCCCGATGCACAATTTCACGAAGGTAAAAGACCATGGGAGGTTAAATGCGACATAGCTCTTCCCTGTGCAACCCAGAACGAACTGGGTGAGGAAGATGCAAAAATGCTGGTAAAAAACGGATGCATGTGTGTATCAGAAGGTGCAAATATGCCATCAACACCAGAAGCAATTGAAATATTTCTTGAAAACAAAATCCTTTACGGTCCGGGTAAAGCAGCAAATGCCGGGGGAGTATCGACAAGCGGACTTGAACAGACGCAGAATGCCATGAAACTATGCTGGACAGCCGAAGAGGTAGAGGAAAAGCTGCACCAGATCATGAGAAACATACATGAATCATGTGCAAAATTTGGTACAGAGTCCGGCGGATATGTCAATTACATGAAAGGTGCCAATATAGCAGGATTCATGAAAGTTGCAAATGCCATGCTTGACCAGGGCGTTATCTGATACCGGTACCTGTTAATGCAGAACCTAAAAAAGAGGGCGATGCCCTCTTTTTGCTTTTTGCAGGATAACGTTTGCATCAGTTTTAAAAATCCGGTATCTGCTCAAG
>JAWODJ010000044.1:0-11215 GCA_046483315.1 Bacteroidales bacterium
CGTTAATGTTGTCAATAGTATATGCAACTCCCGCATCCGGAGTGCCCTGGGTTATATCTATAGTGCCATCGCCAAAAGCAAGAGTGCCCGGACCAGCAAGCTTTACCTTTGAGAGTGTGCCGGTGCCTGTTACCTGAAACTCCAAAAGGGTGAAAACATGATTATACTGAAAAGTAACACCGCTTGTCTCATCACCCGCACCTCCGGGGCTTACCCCGGTCAGGGGTGTGGCTACCATAAAGTCCAGTACACCTATATGGTCGCTGTTACCTCCGGCAGACTGGGTCTGTGCAGAAGGAAGGGAAATTGGTACTGCCGTTCTATCAGCTTCCCCGGCCGAGTAAGGGTAGTAAGAATAAAAAGAATGATCACCACTGCCCCAGTACATGGTTCCTGTGAAATCAGAGCTCTTGCCAGTGGCATCGGCTGTAAATTCAGAGTTGACAACCCCGGCCGGCTCCTTGGGATCAGGGAGTGCCTGGGGAGAATAGATCCCCACCTTATCAGCATTTACCCCATGTTCGTCCGCTCCCTTCCACCAGGTTTCCAGTCCTTCCAGGGTGGTCTTGGTCGTGCCGCCACCAGAGGTCTCACCCATTACCCGTATCAGTGAGCCAGAAAAATCCTGCTCAGTTTCACCGGAAAGGTCATCCTTGCCCACAGCAGCCTCCTCCTTTTCACAAGAGGTGATAGCTATCAAAAAAAACATTGAAATAATAAATGCAAAACTGCTTTTAGTAATCTTTTTCATTTATATCAGATTTAATTACCAATAATTATCAAATTAATTGACAGTATATTACGAATTTACATAACTTTCAGTTACCAGGAGTCTTCTTCCCAGTCCTTTGCAGAGTCGGCAAAACCCCTTTCAATGGAAACCTCAACCACTTCAATGGAAGGTGGTTCATAGAAACTGATAATGGCTTTATCATCCCTGACCTGCTCTGTTTTCTTTTCCATAAATTGATGTTTTTAATTGTTGATAATAGCTTATAAGTCCGCCCTGTCTGGCAGATGTTTTATACTGGTGCATCTTTACCATGCAACGACACCTTCGGATATTTAAAAATCAATAATCTCATCTTCTGTCCCGGCATCATAGGCGCGGGTTTTTCAATTTATCCCAAATAACTGGGAAAGCCCCCTGAATGAGATAATCAATCTTTGGTAAAACTCCTCTTTCCCGACCAAATCATATTTCCATTTCGAATTAACAAGGTGCCTTACACCGATAATCTTTCTCTTTAAAGCAGCCATATTAATAAGCTTCTCCCTTCCAATCTTTCTGTAACTGTTATAGAGCGTGTCATTTAAAATTCTTTCTGTTATTTCACCATCCTGTCCTGTAACAGGCAGGATGGTATCCGCCATTCCCAAATGACTCCCGGCTATCTCTAAAAATGAGGAAAAAAGAGATAATTGATGTTCTTCCTTCAAAATGTTCAAAAATGGCCTGAAGTTGATATTCCCTGCATTGTTTGAGAAAAAAAGAGCAAGATCGCAGATATGCCTTAACACAAGCCCTGAAGTCAAGAAATGAACAATATGATGACGTACCAGGTAAATTGCCGTGAAATCCGGGGTAGGGACACGTACCTTAACATCATCTATCGTCATCGTGTCGTATCCTTGCCTGTTAAGTATCCTGGTGAGGTGTGCTTCGAGGTTCCTGTCAGTCTTAGTGCGGGTGATATTAAAAAAGCTAAGGTGATTCTCCACCGGTATACCCTGAAAGTAAAAAAAGGAGTGTTTGCTATCCTTTCGTTCAACATCAATTCCCATACCCTCCATTAAACGGTTTCCCTTTTCATAATCTCCAAAAAGGTAGATATCCAGATCGCCGCACTCCCGGTGAGCAGGCCGCGGATAACTCTCTGACAGTCCCAAACCTTTAAGCAGCAACAGCTCTACACCCTCCTTCCTGAAAGCAGCAATAAGCTCTTTAAGTGCATCAACCTGCCTTCTGTTCCTGTCTTCAATCCTTCTGGCACTCAATCCCCAGCGAATAAACAATTCCTTTGTTAACCCGGGCATTGCTTCTCTTCCAGGGAGCGCATCAAATGCCAGCGCCATCACACCCTGGTACGCGGCACAATCAATCAGGCTTTGCCACTCCTGACCTGTAAGGTTATACCTGATGCTCTCCTCTTTGTTTTTATGCCACAATGATACCCTTAGAAGCGAAAAAAGAGCCTTATGATAGTTAGTAAGTTGCATGGCTGGTTTTCGCTTAATATTTATACTTCGATCAGCCCAACCTTTACCAGTGAGTCTATCCACGATGCCGCGTCTTTTTCTGCCTGCTGCTTTCCAATCCCGTAACTATCCGTCAGTATTTCAGCGGCATCATCAACAGTAAATTCCTTCCCCTGAAGCAAGCTCCAGAGTCTTTCGCCGGTGCTATTCAGCATAATCACCTTCGTAAGATCCACACCTTCCTTACCCCCCATAACAACCATCTTCTCACCGGCAATATCTCTTACTTTATAGTTTAGTTTTATCTTCATGATTATAAAGTAAATTATAAAATTAGTTATCCTTTTAAGAAGATATAACCCTGAAAAATCTGTTGCAAAACTACGGGAGAATATCCTGTTATCGTCAATTGACTGCAAATTATCCTATTGTCCTTAAAAAACCAAATAATACAATCAATATAATGGTTCCGTAGATTCAACTCACACTTTTCCATTATGACGTGTGACAGAAAACCGGCACCTGCCCTGGTCTCGTTTATATCCGCGAAAGCGTAAAGACTATTGGTTCAAAGCCGGTTATGAAAGCAAAAATGCCGGAGGTAAGGTAGTACCTGATGTCTGAGTTGGAGATTGTGGAGAAGGAGCTTAACCCCGGAAATAATATCCTGCTGTTTGCGCGCGAACAGAACAGGGATGACTGCGGCCTTGTCATGTCATATGTTTTACTGTGTGAAACGAGCTATGTAAAGTTGTTTAATACCAGGCCAATGAGTATCAAGATGTCCAGGGATAAGCCGATCATTTATGGTGCAGAGAATCTCATGACCATAAAATTATGAAATTATCAATCCATCACAAAAAGAAGGCATAGCGATAATTAATTGCACATAATTTTGTCCGGTAGATGATCTTTCCGGAGGGCGAAAGGCTGGCCGGGACCCCTTACGGGCTTTTGACTTTTTTCCCGGCGGCAGTTTCAGTATAACAGATAACCTTTCGGGGAAGGCAGGGTACAGGATACTGGAGGAAGGTGCCGACGTCTATGAAGTCTGCAGAACCAGGCAGATCCGGATATTGCCTCATTCAAAATCACTCCCTGAATGGCTTCATAGTAAGACTGTATTCCCTGACTGTTGGCAATACATTATATTTAGTCAGGGTGCGGATAGCTGTACCCCCGACACCGGTTACTTCATAATCCACGTTAAGGGTTACATACCCGGCCTTTTCAAGCTGATACTGGTGGACCGCTCTTGTCAGGTTTTCGGTGGAATATTCATGTACACTGAAGTTAAACAGTTCCCTGCCACTGATCATCAATCCCACATTATCATCATTGCTTATTCTCAGCCACCTTGTATCGGTCTTGTTTCCATGATCCTGCGGTATGATGTAGGGCACATATTCATTACCGGCGGTTGATGACCATAAGCCCACTTTGGCCCCGGTTTTACGGTCGGGATAGGTTTCAAAAGGCCCCCGGCCATACCACTGAATATTTTTGAAATCAGCGGGTAAAAAGAGCTGCATCCCCAGCTTTGGCAATAGCTTTGGCATAGAGCCGTGTGGAATTATTTTATGGTTAAGCCTGATTGTTCCGTCTCCCGAGATGACATATTCGCGGTGTTCTTCAAAGCCATCATTTATCCCACTGCCTGTTGCAAATATCACCAGTGTAACCAATGCCTCACCGGCATCTGTGTTTTCTGCACTGACTTTATAAACAGCCGGCTCAAGATTATCGAAACCGAGGGTCCTCAACTGGTTATCTATGCTGCGGCCCAGACCTGGCGTGTATAATAAACTGGTTGTAAATTTCCAGCTGCCCCATGGGTCCATGTCATTGGCAATTGGTACGCGCCATACCGTCAGGTCAAATCCGGGCCGGTGAAGCAATTCGGTATCCCTGTAGTTCATGGTATTGAAAGAACCTGTAACAGCATCAATAACATACCGGAAATCCTCTCCCGAGATCACAATGGTTCGTGCTGTTTCTTCAACAGCTACCGGTGAAGCACTTTTGTAAGCTGCTGCAGCCGCTGTGGTTGCAGCCGAAGCCGGCGATGCTGATGCCGGAGCGGTCGAAGCCACTGTGGTTGCGGCCACTGTGGTTGCGGCCGAAACGTTTGAAGCCGGGATTGCTGCGGCCGGGGTTGATGAAGCCGCTGTGGTTGCAGCCGCAGCAGATTCAGCCAGACGGGCTCCGGCAACAGGTGCTTTGGCATCAAAGGCCCCGAACGGGAGCTGGAACTGCTCCCATGCGATCTCGTGCCCTGCTCCGGCCCATGGCTTGTCTTCCTTCAGTGAAAATGAAATTGTTACAAACTGTTCATCTTCAGTATTACTGCTGTTCCATGGGAGTGGCAGTTCCACAAGGGTGATATTACCCGGGGTGCAATCCACCGAAAAGCTTCCCTGTGCGGTTACCTTACCGCCGGACAACACCTCCCAGTCTGCCCGGAGTTCGCTTAGATCCGTAAAATGGTGACGGTTGGTTATCCTGAAAATGCCCTTTTTTATATCCTCAGCCTCTATCAGCAACGGTTGTGTCGATTTTTTGACCTGATGGATCTCCGGCTGAATTGCCCGGTCGGGCCATACTATTCCGTATGTGCGACCACCCAGTCCCATACTGTAAAAATCACCATCCTGCCGTGTCTCTTCAAAACTGAGGCTGGCGACCGACTTCCGGTCAGCTTCGGCCCTTGTCTGGCTGCGGAGAGTGGCAACCGGGATGGCCGTGTTATAAACCCTTACCTCATCAATTGTACAAACCGACAACCTTCCTGAGAACTCTCCCTGGTCGTGCAGTTCTGCATCGCGCCCGATGCAAAGCTGATAGGGCGTTTTCTGAATATTGCCCATGACATTTATCCCGCCAGCCTTTTCATAGTTGATGTATAGTTCCAGTTCACTTCCGTTGTATACCCCGGCTACATGGTGCCAGTTCCCGTACCATCCTGCAGGAACAGCCGTTCTTACCGAGTATCTCCTGTTAGTGTGCACATAGAATTCCAGCTCACCGCTGTTTGGCTGCAAAATACCAAACTGGTGCGACCCCTTGGTGATGAAAGTGTTGGACTGAATGTTCTCTTCGGGCTTTACCCGGAATTCAATGGTCAGCTCATTGCCGTTCAGGTCGAGATCCGGATGGCGGTAGAATTCCACCCAGTCGTCATGTCCCGAGAAGCGGATTGCCCTGCCGCTATTTCCTTCCACGAAAGTGGGCCGCCCCATTACTGCAGGGTCATTCTTCAGCGGAGATGCATCAGGGGTCAGGATAACAGGCATTTTAACTCCCGGACTGACCCAGTCCCATATAGCTCCCCCGGTCAGGCGCGGGTATCTCCAGATAAACTCCCAGTACTCATCCAGTCCGCCCAGCCCGTTGCCCGTGGCAGCAAGGTATTCGTCCATGAACGAGGGCCGCCGGTCCGATGGATCAAGGATCTTATCCTCAGCCAGGTGTTTAATTCCGAGTGGTTCCATGTAACGCGGACCAAGCAGGTCCTTGAAATCCAGCCATGGTGTATTGCCGCCATACATCCATACCGGACGGTGAGGGTCAATCTCCTTTCCCGCCTCGATCATTGCAACAATATTTTCACCGCTACCTGCTTCGTTACCGGCACTCCAGAAAACAACGGACGGGTGGTTACGGTCCCTGTAAACCATTTTAACGGCCCGGTCAACAAACTGGGCTTTCCAATCGGGTTCTTCCGACAGCCAGATATTGTCATGACATTCGTTACCGGCATCGGTAACAATATACATACCCAGTTCATCTGCCAGGTCGAGATACTCCCGGCTGGGCGGATAGTGACTTGTCCGCACCACGTTTATATTGAATTGCTTCATTATCAGCAGATCCTCGAGCATTGTCTCTGCGGGGACTGCCTGGCCGTACTCCGGGTGGTGCATATGGCTGTTCACACCGTTAAATTTAACCATGGCCCCGTTAACATATATTGCGCCATCTCTTATCTCGGTCTGCCGGAAACCCATCTTTTTTGCAACAACTTCTTGAATCCTTCCATCACCGTCCCTAAGTGTCATGACCAGGGTATATAAATTGGGCTTTTCAGCCGACCACTGCAGCGGGTTCTTAACGGGAACGGAAAACATAACCCTGCTGATCTCCCCGCTTTCAAGAATTGCCGGTGATTGACTTACAAGGGTGCCGGCAACCGGTTCATGATCTGAATCCAGCAGTTTGATCCCGACAACATAGTCTCTCTGATCACTGCCGGTCATATTATGTATATAAGTCTCAACAAGCATTTCGGCATCCCGGTAGTTTTCATCAAACAGGGTTGCTACATAATAATCATGCAGATGCACTTCAGGTTTTGCGATCAGGTTCACACTCCTGAAAATTCCTGAAAGCCGCCACATATCCTGGTTCTCAAGGAAAGCACCATCAGAATAGCGAAGCACCTTAACCGCAATATCATTTCCTCCGGGCTTCAGAAACGGGGTAATATTGTATTCGGCCGGTTCAAAGCCACCCTGGTTATATCCGGCCGGCTGACCGTTGATCCAGACATAGGAAGCTGATTTCACCCCCTCGAACCGAAGTATTACCTCACGGTTGTTCCATTCCGCCGGAAGGCTGAAAGTTCTTTTATAACAGCCGGTCGGATTATAGTAGTCAGGCACAGAAGGAGGGTCTGTTTCAATGGTCATGGCTATGTTCCGGAACTTTGGATGCTCATAACCTTCCATCTCCCAGTGAGAGGGTACAATTATATTGTCCCAGTTGCCAACATCAAAACCGGGTTTCCAGAATCCTTCGGGGACCATACGGGGATGCTCCACCACCAGGAATTTCCATGAACCATCCAGTGACAAAAAGAAGGGGCTTGTACCGTGATCCATTGAAAGGGCCTGCTCAGAGCTGTTAAAAGGCACCATTTCGGCATGGGGCCGGGTCTGGTTTTTCTCAAAAATTCCCGGATCCTGCCAGTCGGAAGGATCAAAAATGATCTTCTGCGAAAATCCGTGAATAAGGCAAAACATCAGGGTCAGAATAACCGGAATTGTTTTCATTTAGCTGATGGTTTTGGATTAACATAAGTTATACGTAAACTTATTAAATTTTTCATTAAACATGTTCTTGCCATCAACTTTCCCGGTCCTGATGAACAATGGAACATTGACTTTAAGACAAGAACCCCCTTTCGGGGAAGGCAGGGTACAGGATAGTGGAGGGTGGTGCAGACGTCTCGTCGGTTTATAATTTCGCTCTGTTAATTTTGCTGCTTTGGGGTTGGAATGGAAATTTCAGGGATTAACTCCTCCCCTTTCAGAGATAATGACAATATGCTTGCGGACTAAGGCGCCCGTGCATCCAACGAACCGGAAAATACAATGTTCATGGTTATTAATTATCAATTTTTATTATGTATGCCAGAACAAAGTAGGGAGGACGTTTATCAAAAGATTCCCCTCCGCCTGAGTTTTCTATGGTAACGGTATGAGTATGATCTGATGCATCGTCAGTATCTCCCGAAACATCATGCACATGAGTTCCTACAGGAGATATGGTGGTGGATGCGCCGGGGTTATAAGTGTAGGATTGATTGTTCCCCAGACCAATTGAGGAATGTGTTCCTAAAGTGTAGCCTGTGGAACGATAAGAATCTGCTGGCAATCTCATAGGCTTGGTCATTCCGCTCAGAGAGGTGTTGGCGGAATGAGAATGAGATCCGCCGCTGGAAGTTGTCAGTTCAACCGAATGAGTATGGCCTCCCGCCAAACTCGTTGCAGCAGTATGATTATGTTCTGGCATTTGTCCTGATGTAAGTGTATGTGTATTTGAACCTCCTTCTGCTCCAATGACATTATAATCGCCATCCTCACTGTCATATCCAACTATAAACCTGCCCCTCAGGTCAGGAGTGCCCTCTGTGCCGTCACACAATAGCCAGCCGTCCGGTATTTCCTCTATGGCCCCCGACCACATTACAATCGTGCCAACGGGTACAAGGTAGTTTGTAATATCAGGTGCAGCTATATCCCTGTTAACTGAATTTTCTGCAAGCTGCTGCGCCTCTATGGACTCATCGGGAACCTGGTCAAGCACCGCAAGTGAACCCAGGCCAAGGGAAGTCCGGCCGTCTGTTGCATTAATGCCGTCACTTCCTCCATCCCATTTTAATCTGTCAGAAAAGGCCGCATCCCAGTTGGCGATATCGGCATCTGCTATACCAGCAGCAGGAGAGGCTGCAAACACAGGGTCGGACTCTTCGGTCAGGTAATCCTGCAAATCGGTGATCTGATCTTCTGTTATCTGCAAAGCTTCCTGGTGGACAGTGACATCCTCTTCAGCTACAGTATAGTCAGTCAAATACCCTTCCTGAGCATGATCACCCCAGGAGTGTGCCTCGTCCCAGCCGGCAATATCAGCCGCCTCTATGCTGGCGGCAGGTGATGCTGCAAAAACAGGATCCTCCTCAACTATCGCATCTGAGACAGTCTCTGCCGTTTTAGAATGTAACGCATAAGGTACACTTAATAGCTGGCTGACACCGGCAATGGAGTAATCGGTTCCCCCGGAAGGGTCGGTACCCGTCTCAATGAAAAAAGGGCCGGCGGACCAGTCGATAGCAGAAAAAACACCCGTTTCAACTGTTGCATCCTCGCCACCAATTTCAACTGTAACCAGTCCGTTAGCATTGGTTTCCGTCGTTTGTGTCTCACTGTAAACTACAGCACCATCGGCCGAACCCTGTAATATCCTTATACGAACACCTGCCACCTGTCCGGTCACAAGATTGCCTTCGGCATCTCTGATAACTGCCTGGTAACTCAGTTTCTCCGGTGCCTGTGCACCTGCCTGATGTGGAAACAGCACAATCCCGGCTATCAAAATAATAACGGTAATGGAAAAAAGATTCTTCATGACTTTGGTTTTTTGAAAATCATCGCCTGACATGTCAATTGACCTGTCAGGATCGATAACTTATTATTATAGATTGATTTAGTTCTTTACGATCCTGCATGTTTTAAACTCCCGGGTGTTGCTGAAGTACCTGACCGGTACTGATGCGGTAGAATAACTGCCCGACGGAATAGCTTACAAAGCCGCCGCTCCCTGATGTTTCGCCTCCGGCAGAGCTTATGGATTCCTGTGCTGTTGCCTTTGTAAAACCAGTAAATAAAAGAACAATTACATTCAAAGGAAAAAATCTATTCATGGGAATTTTTCAATTAGCTGTTTTTCATCAGGTTAAAAGGCATAAATCAACAATATAATCAAAAAAAATGGGATAAACAAAATTCAGGGAGGCATTATGCATATCGTAGATTCAACTCACCCAATGCAATAAGGGCTGACTTCATTTTTGTTCAGATTACGTCAAAAACAAGTGATTGTAAACTGATCAATATTTTTTCAACGGAATTACTGTTACTTCTGAAACACCCTTATATAATCCACCTTCATGCTTTGAGAAAATACTGTGGTGTAGTCAGGATCCCCGGGCCAGTTGCCACCCACTGCCACATTCAATATAAAGAAAAACTCATCGTGAAACCCGGTCATATGATCGGGGGTAATGTCGATCTCGTGAAACTGGTGATCATTGACAAACCAGCGGATGGATGTTTCATCCCATATAATGGAAAAGACATGGTACTCATCGGCATATGTCCCTGTTTGCAGAACATGCTTGCCCCCCTCATAGGTATGTCCGTTATTGTCCCAGTGAAGAGTACCGTGAACCTCGCTCTCTCTCCCCTCTCCGCCGATCATCTCCATTATATCGATTTCTCCGCATTTGGGCCAGCCAACGGTTGTTATACTTTCTCCCAGCATCCATGAGGCAGGCCATATGCCCTGACCCCGGGGAAGCAGTGCCCTGATATCAATGCGCCCATATTGAAAGGATTGTTTACCCTGTGTTTTCATGCGGGCGGAGGTGTAGTCACCGTCAAGATAATTTTCCTTTTTCGCCTCTATTGTCAGTACCCCTCCGGATACTGAGGCATTCTCCTTCCTGTAATATTGCAACTCATTGTTTCCCCAGCCGCAAAGATCCGGGCAGCCTGTTCCGATCTCAAATACCCAGTAATCAGTATTAACTTCATCACCATCAAACTCATCATTCCACACCAATTCATATCCGGCATAAGACAAAGGTGTAATGTAGCCATCTTCAACCGATACATCCCTGATGATGGTGATCGTTAAGGGAATTATCTCATTGATATATTTACCGGAAGATCCGTAGGCCCGTACCTCCAGAACATAAGAACCGGACTCCGGAAAGGTATACTCAAAGTTACCTGAGGTATTCGACATTTCAGGCTGGTCAGCGTTTTCAACCCGGAGTTCATATTTTACCGCATTATCAGCTCGCGCAGTAATCGTTATGTCCCCTGTTCCGTATGTAATATTAAACTCAACAACCAGGTTGGCAGGTTCACTTTCGTTTGCATCATCATTGCCGCAAGCCGCTATCAGCATGAAAGATACGAATCCTATCAGGCTTAAAGTCACAAATTGTTTTTGCATATGCTTGTATTTTAATTCAAAACAATGGTAATTATATTAATTATTTTATATTAACTGGTCCTGATGCTGCAAGGTAGCAATTTGGTAAGAGTTTTATTCCGTCCCGAATACAAACGGCAGAATAAATATCACGATAACCCTACATGCTGGATAAATTCTCAGATACCTGGCTGCAGTCTGCTCAACGGATTCCTGGTATTAGGAATAAGTGAGATTATTTATCCTGTCAGGATCGCTCCCGGAACCGGATTGGATTTGATGGTCAATATTTTTGCAAGCTTCTTATTGTTTCTGTTTATCTTTACAGGTAAGGGAAGGAAGATTGAAAGATGGGAGGCGCTGGTGTTTATCTTTGCATACCTGTTATACTTTGTATATATTATTTTTTGACTATGAAAAAATTTAAAAAGAAAGCAGGCCTTCCTCCGGGAAGCCTTGTATTTACAGGCAAACAGCATACCGAGGAGGTAATTATCGACATTATCGATTACGGGCC
>JAWODJ010000084.1:0-5811 GCA_046483315.1 Bacteroidales bacterium
ATAAGAATTTTTTTTTTATATTGCCAACAATTATTTTTCACTTTAATAAATTAATCCATTGGAAAAAGAAGAATACAGGATAAGCTTTTTCAATCCTACCACTCAGCAGGCCCGAAGTAACAGGAATCTGATCATTCAGTTATTTATTATGTGGGCAGTTGCCATTTTCGGATTTCAGATTTTATTGGAGGTACTATCGAAACCGGTTCCGGAAGAAGCATTAGTTAAGTTTATTCCTGCCTGGGAAAAGATAGAATCAGGAAATGCCGAGAGCTATGATTACCAGGTTACAGGTCAGTCGATGGTACAGGTTACGGGCAAGTTAACCCTTGGACCCGATGAGTATGATGCTTTAAAAGATGGCATAAGCTGGACATTGTCCGGATTATTACCTGCTAATGAACTGGCTGATCTGCAGCAAGAAGTGCAGCTTCTTACCAGGTTAAGAGAGGAGATAACCTCATTGAGAGATGAAAGATACCTGCAAGCAAAAGAATCTGTCATATCCAAAGCTGCACCTGCATTAGGTATTGGCGAAGATACATTGCTTGCACAACTTCTGGCACTGGGACTTGATGATGATATGGAAAATATGGCAGAAGAAAACAGGTTGAAGATACCTGGTATTATGAGCCTGTATCTGACACATAACCGTTCTGTCCTGACGGATACCATATTTCTGGGGTTCCCTTTTCACTATTTCTATACAGCTGTTTTACTATTGATCTTTTTTGTAGGATTATGCTGGTTATATTGTTACAGGACCGATAAACTGCACGCTAAACTTAACTTTCTTGAACAGATCGATTGATAATTATTACTACTTAACCCCGGAAAAAATAACTATATGAAACCCCCATCAGACTATGTCAGACAAAATAACATGTATAAAGCATGGGGGTTCCATCGGAATTGAAAAGCAGAATATCCGGATCATGAATTAGTAACACATTGCTATACAAATTGCTAACTATACTTTATACAGATGAAACGTATATACATTTTCTTGCTCTTCTCATTGATACCCCTGGTAACCCATGCAGCAAATGATGCAACAGAACTTGAAGGCAGTTTTAAAGTAGGGCCGGCTATTATTCTCATCTTTATTTTAACTCTGTTTGTGCTTGTGGGCATTCTGTTCCGTGCCAAAGATACTACCGACTATTACGCGGCGGGCCGTGGAATTTCCCGCGTGGGTTCAGGTATGGCAATTGCTTCCAACTGGATGAGCGCTGCCTCTTTCCTTGGTATGGCTGCGCTGATGTACGGTACCGGATATCATGGTCTGGCATATGTAGTAGGCTGGACCGGCGGGTATGTGCTTTTGCTTATACTCATGGCAGGCCAGATAAGAAGATATGGTAAATATACGGCGGCGGACTTTATTGGGGACAGGTATTATTCACAAACATTGCGTACCATTGGCGCCGGTATTACAATTATTATTTCAATTGCCTATGCAGTAGGACAATTTGGTGGGATCGGGCTGATGTTCAAGTGGGTGATGGGAATTGATTATCTGCCGGCAGTTATCATTGGCGGTTCTGTTGTGCTGGCATATACGCTTATATCAGGTATGCTTGGTGTTACCAAAAATATGCAGATTCAATACGTGATCATCATCACTTCATTTATGGTCCCGTTGTTTATTCTTACAGCGAGATTTGATTATTTCTGGTTAATCCCTCAGATAGGTTATGGTACTGTAGTTCAAGATATTGTTGAAGGAGTTAATATAGTTGATAAAGCAGGAATGGCAAATTCCCTGGGGCACCATTTTGCCATAGTGCCAAGCCCGGAATATGCCATGCCATGGGATCCTTCTACCGGGCAGACTTTTTTTCAATGGATGGCTATAGCTTTTTCCCTTATGATTGGAACTGCGGGCTTGCCACATGTAATACAGCGGTTCTACGTTGTTCCCAGGGCCCGTGACGCCAGGTGGTCGGTTGTCTGGGGATTGTTTTTTATTTGTTTGCTATACTGGAGCGCCCCTGTATATTCAGCCTTCGGTAAAATATTGTCTTCAAATCCTGAAGTTGGAAAACTGGCAGCAGATGCCATTGTAGTTTATACAGCACAATTGGGTGATGTTAATCCGTTGATTGTGGGACTTTTGGCTGCCGGGGGAGTATCTGCAGCTTTTTCCACAACTTCCGGTTTACTGGTAGCCGGGTCTTCTGCATTTGCTCACGATCTTTATGTAAAGGTGATTAATCCTGAAGCCAAACCCAAAACCCAGATGACAATTGCCCGTTTGGGTACTTTGCTGATGGCAATTATTATCACTGCTATTGCAGTTCTCGATCTGGCATTGATCGCTCAACTGGTTGCTATTGCTTTTTCAATGGCAGGCTGTACAATATTCCCTTTGTTTCTGCTGGGGATATGGTGGAGTGGTTCCAACCGGGCTGGCGCCAAGGCCGGATTAATCGCAGGCGGCATTGTTACTCTTATATCCCTGACCTACCTGATAGGTGCCAGGGCCGGATGGATATTACCTTTTAATGATTTTATCACTTATTATCTTGGTGCCTGGTACTTTGCCTGGATAGGTGCTCCGTTAGCAATTGCCGCCAATATTATTGTTTCCAAAATGACCAAAGAGACACCTGTTGAAATTAGAAAATTCTTAATTGAAAAGGTGCACTCATAGTTTGAATGTATATATCGATAAATAAAGGGACAAGAATAATCATAGGCACTATGGTTATTCTTGCTGCTGTTGGTGTTGTCATTGCCTGGATCTACTATGGTAACATTAACAAGTCTGTCGACCCGCGTGTAAGGCAGGCCCAGGTATTGTACGGCAGGTACAATATATATACTTCAAATAATGATCATGAAGGGATTCTTGCTTTACTGGACAGCATTGAAAATATTTATACATCAGTATCGCATTACAGGAATTCATATGAGATGGGTGTCGTAGAGAATAACCGGGCATCTGTATTTCTTACAAAAGCACTTTCAGATAAGGTCAGGGAAGAAATCAGGCAGCATTATTTTGCTCTTGCCGAGCAGCACTTGTTAATGAGTATAGAGTATTATACGGATTGGATGGATTCTCACGGGAATCAATCTGAAGAGGAACTAAAAGCTTTTATTGAAAAAGAGTTTAAGGCAGATAGAATACTATATTATAATGAAAAACTGGATGCAATAATCCGGACCAGGGTGAAAGAAATTATGTCTGCTCAAATCGAGACTCCAAGAAGATTATCAGTAAGTTATACAAATTTAGGTATAATCAGGCGACACGAAAATAATCTGGAAAAGGCATATGATTATTATAATAAAGCACTGGAGTTGTGGGATGAAAATCATGCTGCAAGAAATAATATGAATATTCTCTTTGGAAAACCACCTGAGAAACAAAGTGTTTTAAGAAAACTTTTTCCTCCGGAAAGAAAATAGGCTTATCTTATTTATCTTCACATATAATTTTAATATTATGAGAACAAACATAATTTTATTCCTGATCACATTCATAGTGCCTTTGTCAATTACTGCCCAGGAAACAGATAACGGTGATTTTGGTATTAAAACAGGAGGGTTTATAAAAAACGATTTCTTTTATGATTCCCGCCAGACAGTTTCTGCAAGGGAAGGCCATTTCCTGTTGTGGCCGGCAAGACCTTCATGGGACGCCGAGAATAAAGATATTAATGAAGCATCAAATTTTAACTTTTTATCTATTCAGACCCGATTAAATGCATCCATATCAGCGCCTGATGCATTCGGGGTAAAGACCTCCGGTTATGTGGAAGGGGCATTTTTTGGCCATACAAATGCTGATATTAACGGATTCAGGCTGAGACATGCATATGTCAGATTTGACTGGAAGAATTCTGAGTTATTGTTCGGGCAGTTCTGGAATCCTCTGTTTGTAACCACATCTTTTCCTGGTGTTGTTTCATTCAATACCGGCTGCCCTTTTCAGCCTTTTTCAAGGAATCCGCAGATACGTCTCACACAGACACTGGGGAATGTGAAAATTGTTGCAGCCGCTCTTTCTCAGAGAGATTTTTCCAGTATCGGTCCGGCAGGAGCCTCCTCTGCATATTTACGCAATTCTGCAATGCCTGATTTGCATGGGCAGGTACATTATACCCTTAGTGATCCGGGAGCAGGGACACAGTTTATTATTGGAGGCGGTACTGCTTATAAGAAAATTTTGCCTGAACTAATTACTGCACAAGGTTACAAAACAGATGCTAATGTGGCAGGGTTAACTTACATGGGTTTTGCAAGGGCAGGATTAAGGCTGCTCACAGTTAAAGCACAATATCTTCTGGGACAAAATGTGAATGACCTGCTTATGATTGGTGGGTACGGGATCAGCCAGATAACCGATCCTTTAAGAGGAATAGTTGAATATGCTCCTGTGCGGACCAGTTCATACTGGATGGATATTCATTCCAACGGACAGGCAATCCGGTTTGGTGTTTTCCTTGGATTGTCTGAAAACCTTGGCGCTACGAATGATCTGGTTGAAGGTGCCGGAATAACCGGACTTGGAACAGACATTAAGTCACTCTACCGGATTGCTCCAAGGATCGTCTTTAACTCTGGTAAAGCACGTTTTGCAATTGAAGGTGAATATACCGGTGCAAATTTCGGATCGGTAAATATTTCAGAAAACAGGAGAGGAGTTCCGGTAAATATAGAGGAGGTTAACAATCTCCGCCTGTTACTCGGGGTTTACCTGTTTTTATAATTATAATTTCTTTTCATGAGGCTGGGGTTTTTATCTGATATTCATGAAGATGTTATCTCATTGAAAAAAGGGTTGGATGTTTTATACAGGGAACATTGTGACCAGATAATATGTCTCGGCGATATAATCGGGTTTAGTAACCCGTATTACCCTTTCGGGGAAACAAAAGATGCCAATGCCTGTATAGATCTGGTAAGGGATAATTGTACCATAGTGGTACCCGGCAATCACGATCTTTTTTCTGCAGGCAGAATTCCCATGTTTCATGCTGGTATTGAATATCCTGAGGACTGGTACGGGATGGAGATCAGTGACCGGATGAATTTAATGAAAGGTAAGATATGGTTTTATGAGCATGAAATCGATCCAGGTTTGACGGAAGAAAATATTCAGTATTTGAAAGCTTTACCTGAGTATGATATCTGTAAAATCGATAATTTCAGTATACTGGTTACACATTTCCTTTATCCTGATATTTCAGGCTCACTCAGGAAAAGGATTGATGAGATCTATGAGTACAGTGATCATTTTTGGTTTATGCGACAGAATAATTGTATCTTGTCATTTGCCGGACATATGCACAGGGAAGGATTTGAAGTTTTAAATATTATGGGTTTCCGGGAATTTGGTTTTAAGAAAAAGAGATTGATGAGAATGGAGTCATTCATTGGATTACCATCAATAGCTTCCGGGCGGAATAAAAATGGAGTGGCTGTTTTTGATACTGAAAGTTTTGAAATAAACGTTATCAGGTTAAAATAAATCATTCGTTTCAAATATCCAGGGATGATTTCAATTGACCTGGGAAACCAGATAACCGGTTGAACATTTTGCCTTCCTGCTTTATTTAGGATTTGATAACCATATTTAATGCTGATGAGAGGTGTGTTTTTTATAAAAATAATAGTGCCGGCCATTTTGGTTATCGTGATTTTTGTTATCTCATTCTCTTTTATTTTTATTCCAATGGTTGAGAAAGGGTTTATGGATCGCAAGAAAGAGATGATAAGAGAGTTGACCAATTCTGCATGGAGTGTTATTGATGAATATCACAAGGAAACATACAGGGGGAATCTGACTGAAGAACAGGC
>JAWODJ010000120.1:0-21879 GCA_046483315.1 Bacteroidales bacterium
ATGCCATTTTTTATTGTTGTTTTCTTTTTCCTTTTCCATAATTATATCAATAAAAGGTAAAGTTCTGAAGATATATCATATAACATTCCATCTTGCTTAAACAAAAATAAGAATATTAGTAATCACCGTCAATTATTCGGTTTTAAAGCAGGGAGTCCTTGATTAAAGAATTACCGGTTTACAAAATAAAACGTGTAATAAATCCACAGAACTGTTGCCTAGACAGTTATATCTGAAATCCCTTTAAGAATCTGAGAAATCAGGTTTTTTGAATAATCAATAGTTTCGTTTGATTCACTGGCAAATAATTCTGCCAGATCATTTGATTCATCAAGTCCGCTTTCAAGAATACCTCTTATCCGTGTAGTAAGCTTTGGATTCTTAGATATTATTCTCCCAATCTCCCTGCCCAGGAATTGGGATGCAATTTTATCCAATTCAACATCATCAGTAAACAAATCACTATGATGCTCAAATATTTCTTCGTCTTTCAGGTGGAAATAATTCTTGATTATCTCAGCAATGTCATCAATATCATCCCTCCTTACTTCTGGCCGATCGTCCCAGGCAATAAGTTTCAAGATAACGATACCTGCAAATGTACAGACTTTAAATCGTTGAGCTTCCGTTTCAATCTCTTCTGATGCTTGTTCAAATACTTCTCTAAAACCTTCGAAATAACTATTGGTATAACCAGTTCCTTTTATTGTTACAATTCCTTCATTCTCAAGATCACTAAATGGTATGAGGTCAACTTCGGTGAGGTCCTTCCAAATCAGAACAAAGTCATTATTCTTAGGTGAAACAAATCCTTCAACATCGATTAAATAATTTTTAAGGTTATAAAATGTTTCTGTATCCTTAATCATTATACCAATATCAATATCCCGTGTCGCTCTTTTTGGTGGAAGGTCATGAACCCCCTTCATCCAGATGTCTCTCGCAGTAGCACCTACAAGGTAAAAGTCGATCCCAAATTTGATAAACCCACGTTCTAGTGCCTGGAATATTTCCTTGTATTGGCCCTCGTCACGTATCTTGCTAAAGGGTATTTTCAATATGTTGCTCATATAATTTCTGTGCTGTTTCTATACATCTTTTTTTCCCTGCAGCCAGTAGATCGGCATATACTATTACAGGCGGAGCGACATTTTTTCCTGGTTCAATTTCTTTCCAGAATTTTTGATACACCAGCACATTGCCGTCCGGATCCGGAATAAGCCTGTATTTTTTCATCAGATCTGCCTTTTTTTCATTCGTATACAGTGTCAGGTATTCCGGCTGCAAAAATTTTGTATAAATATTTCCGGCCGGTTCACCTCCCCATTGCGTTTGAGTTTTTTCAAGGTTAATGTTCTTCCATTGTATAAAATCATTTGGGTTATTGAATCTGAAATTGCCAACCTTTAAAGCAGGTTTTAGTTTTTCATTATAAGCAGCAATCCATTTTTGTAATAGCTGTTCTTTATTCGTCAGCTTCAACTCTTTCTCATTAAGAGGTAAGGCAAACCCTTCTTCGATGAGTCCTTCGAGAATATATTGTACATTTCCATGTGCTATATCAGCCTTGTTGGCAATGTCACGATAGGTATCATTTATATTATTCTCATTTGTTAGGAACAGAAGTAATGCCTTCAGACCGGCCTTTGTAAATGCTCTTCCCTGTTTGTCTTGTTGAATATATTTTTCTCCTTTTCCTTCGATCTTTAAAAGAATATTCTCAGCCTCAATATGAATATTACCATACATATCAATATAAGCTATACCTTTCTCAACAAGTGCATTTTTGATTTTCGGAAATATTTTTTCTGCTATCACCATGTAGTGATTATACCTCTCTTTCAGTTGGAATAGTTTTGGGAGCTGATATTCCCGGATTTCCTTTTTTATTTCAACATAAAACGCCTGAGCATTTCCTTTATATTCAAGCTTTAGAATACCATCGAAGTCCTTATTTAATTGTTCTTTCCAAAAAGCCTTTATTTTATGCTCAGTAAGTACTTCATTAATTACCGTATGTATTAAATTATCTTCCATCTTGTCCAACTTTTGTAAATGTCCACGTTACGTGGACAAACAAATATATTGGACAAAATTATAAAATACAAGAAATATTCAATATAAAATCTCAAAAATTATTAAGCTATGGAAAAACAAACCTTGACTCGTCCTGAACCTGGGATACTTACAATAAGCGGGAAAGTTCAGTTGTTAGATGTCTTCTTGAATATATCATGTGCTTCCCGTTCCCGGCTCTCACTTCTCCACTGTGTCTGAATATTTCGGCAAGGTGGCAAAGGTAATCAAACATCCCGGCTTCATCATCCCTCGAAAAGTTCCTGCCTGCCTCACACTCCTTTATGATGGCTGCGGCATCACTGCCGGGTGAATCTATTGAAATAACCGGCCTTTCCGCTGCAAGATATTCATAAAGCTTCCCTGAAGAGCCGCTGTAACCAACCGATTCCGGAAAAGCATACAGGAGAGCAGTGCTGCTTTTTAGCAATCCGGCAAGCTCATGGTGGTTGACGTAGCCCTGGTACTCATAGATATCATCCATTCCGTTTTCCCTTATCAGCCTTTCGGCGGAAGCGGATATATTGCCTGCAACCCTGAACCTGAAACTGATATCGGGATACCCGGTGATCACCTTTGCCAGTGCCCTGAAAAATGCGTGTGGCCTGTAATTTTCTGTAAGGTTGCCCGAATAGGTAATTACAAATTCTCCTGATGGAGCGGCTGGCAGGTTGAAATCATCTTCATCAAACCCGTTTGTTATTATCGTGTATTTCTTCCGGTCTTCATCTCCTCCCCCTGCTCTCGAAATAAGCAGGTCTCTTACAGAACTGTTCACCGCGATTATTTTATCGGCATCCAACAGTACCTCTTTTTCGAGTTTCCTGTCGATCCTGCTTGCAATAGAGGTATGCAGCATATCTGCATAATAATATATGCCGGTCCACGGATCCCTGAAATCGGCTATCCAGTTTACCCCGAACTTCCTTTTGAGCTTAAGGCCGGTAAGGTGGGTGGAATGGGGCGGACCGGTGGTTATGACCGTGCTGATACCATACTGCCTGATCACTTCAGATGCCTTCCTGAAGGCATACCTGTTCCATCCTTTACGTGCATCCGGAATAAAAAAGTTTCCGCGCAAAAACCTTAAACAGGTCTGGAGCACACTCTTCTTGTCCACGTTGCTGAATCCTGCATATGGTACCTGCTCCTTACCAAACAGTCCGGAAATAACACGCAGCACTTCAAAAGATCTGGTCCTGAATACCTTCAGTTCGCCGGGAACATCTTCTTCCAGGCTTGTGTCAACCTGGGGATAAGAGGCATACCGGGCATCAACGGTCAGGATAAAAGGCTCTACTCCATTCTCCGGCAGATATTTGGCAAACTTAAGCCACCGCTGTACACCGGCTCCTCCGCTGGGAGGCCAGTAATAGGTTATGATCAGGACTTTTTTCACCAAGCCGGAATTTTTACTGTTATATTAAGGCTTCGTTCCTTTCCCCGAAAGGAAAACTCTAACCCCGGACTAAGTAATAAGATTCCCGTGTGCGCAAAGAGGTCAGAGACTCTGAAGCAATTTTCTCATGCTTGCTTTTTCTCCCAGTATCTCCCTTAGCCTGCCGACGGGAACCCTCTCCTGTTCCATGGTATCACGGTATCGTATGGTAACCGTTTCATCTTCCTTTGTCTGATGATCGACGGTGATACAGAAAGGAGTACCAATAGCGTCCTGGCGCCTGTAACGGCGTCCTATCGAATCTTTCTCCTCGTACTGGCAACTGAAATCAAACCTCAGGTCATCACGGATTCTTTGCGATATTTCAGGCAACCCGTCTTTTTTTACCAGCGGGAACACTGCCAGTTTGATTGGGGCAAGTGCAGGAGGCAAACGGAGTACGATCCTTTGATCCTCGTTGCCGTTCTCCTTCATGATCTTCTCTTCTTCCCAGGAAGCGGCAAGTACGGTAAAAAACATCCTGTCCAGTCCGATAGAGGTCTCAACAACATAAGGAACATAACTTTTATTCAGCTCATTATCATAATACTGAAGCTTTTTGCCGCAGAACTTCTGATGCTGTCCCAGATCATAATCAGTGCGAGAATGTATTCCCTCAACCTCCTTAAATCCAAAGGGGAAGGCAAATTCGATATCTGAGGCAGCCTTGGCGTAATGAGCAAGCTTGACATGATCGTGAAACCGCAGTTTATTTTCATCAAAACCAAGTGCCTTGTGCCACTTCATCCTTTTTTCCTTCCAGTGCTCATACCATTTGTGCTCCTCACCCGGACGTATAAAAAACTGCATCTCCATCTGCTCAAATTCACGCATGCGGAATATGAACTGCCGGGCCACGATCTCGTTTCTGAATGCTTTACCCACCTGTGCAATGCCAAAAGGCAGCTTCATGCGTCCTGATTTCTGAACATTCATGAAATTTACGAATATCCCCTGCGCTGTCTCCGGCCTCAGGTAGATCCTGTTTGCATCTTCACTTACCGAACCCAGTTTAGTATCGAACATGAGGTTAAACTGCCTGACATCTGTCCAGTTACGCGACCCTGATACCGGATCGGCAATCCCGCAATCGATAATAATCTGTCGTATCTCTGCCAAATCACTTTTTTCAGAGGCATCGACAAAACGTTTCCTGATCTCATTTATACGCTTATCCAGATCAAGCACGCGCTGGCTGGTCTGCCGGAACATAGCTTCATCAAACTTTTCGCCAAACCGCCTGGCAGCCTTGTTTACCTCCTTACTTATCTTTTCCTCCAGCTTTTCAATAAACTCTTCAATCAGAACATCAGCCCTGTATCTCTTTTTCGAATCTTTGTTGTCTATAAGAGGATCATTAAAAGCATCAACATGTCCGGAAGCTTTCCATACCGTCGGATGCATAAATATGGCAGAATCTATCCCTACAATATTGTCATTCAAAAGGAGCATGGCATCCCACCAGTATTTCCTTATGTTGTTCTTCAGTTCTGCCCCGTACTGGCCGTAATCGTAAACCGCACTGAGTCCGTCGTAAATTTCAGAGGACTGGAATATGAATCCGTACTCTTTGCAATGAGCTGTTAGTTTTTTGAATAGATCTTCCTGATGCATAAAATTATTTTTCTTTATAATCCGACAAAAATAAGGTAAAATGTTAATTTATCAACCATTCAGATTATTATAAGTTTATGTTACTTTTGTTTTATGATTAACCTCAGGGAGCATTTCAGGCTGTCGGCAATCTATACATTTTTTGCAGCATTCCCGGCCCTGCTTCAGCTTATTGTTTATCCAATAATAGAAGGTGAAAGCCGACTGGGGGCGACGGATTTTGGCTACCTGGCCATTACCGAAGCTATCATAGCCATAGTTTTCCTGATATGCACCTTCGGTATGGGAAGCGGACTGGCACGGTTTTACTATGATTATAAAGATAACCGTGAAAACTACAACAGGCTTGTATCAACTGTAATAAGCGGAATAATCGGAAGGGGCTTCCTCTTGTTGGGTATTGCAATTATTGCCGCCCCTTTTATTGGCTCACTATTTGCCGAACCGGCCCTTCAGAATTTCGGGGCATACGGACCATCCCTGGTCATTGCAGGCCTTAACCGGTCAATCATTACCTCGATGCTTGCACTTTACCGGAATGAAAAACGGCTTAACATATTTGTGCTGGTCAGCTTAATGTCCGGTTTGCTCCGTTCAGGGTTTCAGCTTACCGGCGTATTGTACTATGATATGTCATTCATGGGCTATGTATGGGGCACTGCCCTTGGCGGATCAATTATTGCCATTGGCGTGATCGTTTACTCATATTACCGGTGCGGGTTCCATTATAAAAAAGCGTTTCTCAGGGAGCTTTTCCCGTTTGCCCGGCCCTTGTTTTTTTCGGATCTTATTGTATGGGGATTGCTGTTTGCGGACAGGTTCTTTTTGCTCAGAACCCCGGGTGACCTGGGTATATATGATAATGCCATGAAATTTGCCATTGGCATACAGCTTATTATTCAGGGACTGTCAAATGCAATTCAGCCGGAAATATTCAGGTTCCTGCGGGATGACAGCAAGGGTAATAACGCAAATGTCAAGACACTTTGCAACCTGTTTTTAGCCGAATCGATCGGCATAATTATCCTGGCCATCCTTCCTGCAATGCTCTTTATCACTTTGTTCTATGAAACACAACTGACTATGTCGGCCGGACTGGTTACTATTATATTTGTGCGATTTATCCTTACATCCCAGTACAAGGTATTTGCAATGCCCGTAATGTATGCAAAAAAGACAAAAATATTTTTTTACATAAATTCTGTTGTGCTTTTGCTGAATATCGGGCTAAACTGGATGCTTGTCCCCGTTTTCGGCTATTATGGTTCAATCACTGCATTTTTTGCTGCCTATTTCCTCCAGGTCCTGTTATTTTTCATAATACAGCAGAGAGTCCTGCCCGTTGACTGGAACATAAAAAAGGTGCTTTACTTTCCGCTGGGGATTGTTTTTACAGCAATAGTACTGGAATTTGCCAAGATTTTTCTCAATGCTGATCCGTTCCTTACCTCTTCGGTTTTCATCATGCTGGCGACAGGAGGAATGCTTATCTTATACCGGCATGAACTAAAGGATCTACGGAAAATCCTGTTTTCAAAATAACATGTCAACTATCAGGCTAACCATCATGGTAGCTGAGTGCAGTCTGCAATTTATCATATAATGCGACCAGGATCCGGGCATCTGCATCCCAGTTATATTTTTCCTCTACCCACTTCCTGGCAGGGAGAACAGTTATTCTCTTTTCGTAAAGTGCCAGTAATTTCTCTGCAAGGTCTTCAGCCGAACCGGACTTGAAAATCACGCCCGAATTAGTCTCTGATATAATTCTTTCCATAGGCACACAGTTACTTGCAATTACCGGCTTGTTAGCATACATATACTGAAAAATCTTATGAGGAATTGTACTGTCTGTATGACTGGATTTGAGGTGTGGGATCAGTGCAGCATCTGCCAGTGCCAGATTACGCGCTACCTCTTCAAGCGTAAGATACCCGGTAAATTCAACATGATTTGTTAAATCCTTTTTCTTCACAAGGTCCCGGAGCGGTTCTGCATATTTACCGGAACCTGTGATCCGAAGACGGATATGAGGTATACGGTCCTTAACCAGTGAAATCGCCTCTATTACTGTTTGCAAACCTCTGTGGCAGGTAATTCCGCCTGCATAATATAAAGTATAATAATTTGGATCAGGCTTTACTAAAGGTAAATGAAAATTATCTTCATTCAGGGTATTGCTCACTACAAATATTTTTGAGTTATCAACTCCTTCTCTGATTAATCGTTCTTGAGATTCTTTGACAACCACAATTATTATATCAGCATGACACAAAACCCTCTTTTCATAACGCTCCCAAAGAAAATAGGGTGAAAGCAGCCTGCCCCGGATCGATTTGGTGTGAGTCGATACCCTTAGCATCGCAGGCCAGTTTTCATGAAGGTCAACTACAAGTTTCAGATTATACCTAAATTTTAGGACCTTTCCAACCTGTGCCAGGGGCAGGTCATGTATATGTATCGCTTCTATATCATTTTCTGTAATTATCTTATCCAAAAAACGTTTCCAGAATTTAAAATATAATGGAACCGTTAAAACGGCAACACTGGCTTTATACAACAAGGTAGATACCGGAACCCGGTGAATAATTATTCCCCTGAAAAAATCCTTCCGCGGCCGGTCCTTTCTTGTATAGCATGCCAGATGCACCTGGTGACCAGCCGTTATAAGGGAGAGGGCTTCATTTTCCACCCTAACGTCTGAAGGGAATTCATGGTCCAGCACCATCAGTATCTTCATATCAAATCAAATTATCATAATATCAGTAATTAGTCCGTCTATAAAGTAAGTGTCTGAATCAGAATGTTCGGATGCAAGGCTTGCGAAGTCAAAAAAAGCGGAATTTACATGGAGCAAATGAGCATTTTTTTGACGAGCGTAACGCAGCAGGCGGACATTATGGACAGACACTAATGATATTATTTCCTTCTGCAATAGACAATATAATATCTTGGTGTCACATTTCTCAATAAAGGCCTGATCCCGATTTTATCGAAGCTTCTGATAATCCATTTTTCGCTTTTAACTACCTCCCAACCTGCCTTACTTAATAGCATATGAAACTGCCTTTGTTCGAACTCATGGTAATGTCTGTCAAACGGATCATCATAATTCCAGTAGGCATTGGCAAACCATAACTTCAATGGTACTGAAGCCACCAGCTTTTTTGCTTTAACTGCCAATAACAAGGGAAACGGAGATACCATATGTTCAAGAATCTCAAAGGCCGTAACAACATCAAAGTTTTCTTTTACAATTTCATAGTTAAAGTCTAAATCTGTTTTTAAGGGAGTGTTGGTGACACTGTAACCTTCCCTGATCATTGTCTTTGACAAAGAATTCACCGGACCAAGGTCTAGTATTGTATCGGTTTTGGAAATGTTTTCTTCCAGAAACCTCAGAGTTTTCCGCAATCTTTTTCTTTCAGCTTTGCTGTATGGTGCATCTGTTCCTGATTTGTCCATATTATAAATTTTTCTTGAACAACTTCAGTATCCTCCTGTATTCATCTACCCAACTGCTGGTTTCGGTGAAGGAATGCTGTTCGGCCGGGTATACCGCCAGTTCCCAGTTCTCTTTACCCAGCTCAATAAGCCTCTGGGTAAGCCTTACTATATCCTGGAAATGTACATTATCATCAATCATCCCATGACACATAAGAAGTGCACCTTCCAGGCCTTCTGCAAAATATATGGGAGAACTGCGAATATATGCCAGGCTGTCGCTTACAGGAGTATTGAGTATATTGGAGGTATAGCCGTGACTGTAATGCGCCCAGTCTGTTACCGACCTCAAAGCTGCACCCGAGGCAAATACATCCGGATGGTTGAACATGGCCATCAGGGTAATGAATCCTCCGTATGATCCTCCATATATACCTATACGCGAAGGATCTACATCATAATTTTCAACCAGGAAGCGTGCACCGTCAACATTGTCTGAAAGATCCTTCCCTCCCATATGCCTGTATATCCCTGTGCGCCAGTCCCGGCCATAACCAGAGCTACCCCTGTAATCAATGTCAAGGACAGTGTAACCCTTGTCAGCCAGCATATTATGGAACATATATTCCCTCAGATAACTGCTCCACCATTTATGTGCATTCTGCAGGTATCCGGCACCGTGTACAAAGATAACCGCCGGTCCTCCTTTTTCAGGGCTTTCCGGACGGTATAGCCTTGCCCATACCTTTTCACCATCTCCGGCAGTAAAGGTCAGAAGCTCCGGTATTCTCCACTCATATTCCTTAAATTCCCCCGAAAGGGAACGGGTTATCTGAGTGGCTTCCGCTCCGGGCTTATTGTCCATGATATATAATTCCCATGGCTTATTGTAATAAGAATGCCTGATGGCAAGAGTTTTTCCGTCTGGAGAAACAGTCACATCGTTGCGCCCCTCCATGCGGGTGATCCGGGTCCGTGATCCGCCCTCAAGAGGCATGCTGTAAAAGTGTCGTTCTCCGGGATGCACTTCATTGGATGAAAAATACCAGTATTTTTTATCCGGGGATATCTGAGGATTGTAAACCTCAAAATTACCTGATGTTAGTGCACGTTTTTCCCCGGTAGTAACATCAAGAGTGTAAAGATGGGAAAAACCCGATTCTTCACTCTGAAACCATATGCTTTTACTGTCGGGCATCCAACCCATTCCTGACCCTCCCCACTCATTAATACCAGGGCCTGCTATCCATGCCTCGTCATGTTGCCTGTCAAGAAGGCTCAGCTCTCCCGTTTCAGGATCAAGAAGCATGATCCAACGGTCTTTATTGTCCCTGGCCCTGATATTGGCAACAGCATGTTTTCCATCGCCGGACCAGAATATGCCGGTAATCAAGACCTCCCTGTCCCGCTCCAGCTCAGGCAAATCAAAGCCGTACTCCCTCATGTATTCAGGCACGTCCCTGATGCCGGGTATATCTTCTGTTTTTACATTATAGCTCTCTCTCTTCTCCAGGTCGTATATGCCTGTCTGAATGGAAGGCTGGGGGGCTCCCACTTTTGAATTTGCAGTAAGATCTTCCGTATACCCTGACATGGTCAGAAAATCGGGAATAAGTGCCTGCCTGGCATCAGTGCGTGTAACCATGGAGTATAAGACAAAACGCATTCCCGGACAAAGCTGGAGATTTGTAACTACCGCATTTCCTGAATAGATTGTCAGGGGCCTTTCAGGTTGCTCCCTTTCCCGATTCTCTTTACGAAGCTCCGCCTCCTCTTTTCCCTCCCTCAGTACCCTGAACAGCTCTTGCTGCTGATTCCCGAGCCAGCGGTCATGATTGCTGACAGGCCTGTCAGAAGGTTCACTGCCCTGCCTGAAATCAGTAAGTTGACGAATTTGTCCTTCCTCCAGGCTAAAAAGATAAAGATTCCCATCTGAGACATAGCTTATGTATCGTTCGTCTTTCGTAAAGGCAGGGGAGGAAACCGATTGTAATGTGTTGGTAAGCTGCCTTGTTTCCCGGTTTTTAATATTTCTGATAAAAAGGTCTCCGTTACGCACGAAAACCATTATTGTTCTATTTTCATTGTAAACCGACCGCTGAGGAGGAAGTTCCCGCCTTTGCTGCGGACTCACTTTTTCTGTTTTGTCTGTTTTTGGAACATAGCTGTAAAGAGAATCAGAAGGGTTATTATCAGGGTTCCACTGAAAATATATGGTGCGGCTGTCTTCCGACCAATGTATGTTTCGGGGCTGGTGACCGATCCACTCATCTCCCTGCATTATCTTCTCAAGGGAAAGACCCGTCAACGACTTTTCCCCGAAGGATCCGGCAGTTGACTGAACCAAAAGGGCAAAAACAAGATAAAAAACAATTTTCCGTATCATATAAGGGATATTGTTTGGATTAAAAAGAAGGTGCAAAATACAAAAAATGAACATAAAAGGATTAACCCGGTAACACTAAAAGATCTGCCGCCTGTGAGATAAATGAGCCTGCCGTCTAATGTTGACCGGTGCATGGAGGGTTAAGCCAGGCTGCTGCCGCTATCGGAGGACACCACTTCCCGGAATTTAAGGGGAATAGTATCAATAATGTTAATAATTTCATCAGGGTCAAGTGATGTCAGCAGCTTAAGCCTGGTTTCCCTGAAATCAGAAAGTCCTTTGAAATAGGCCACGAAATGACGCCTCATTTGAAGTATGCCCACTTTTTCACCTTTTCTTTCTATAGATTTAAGAAAATGCTCCTTTGCAATCTGCGACTTTTCATAAAGGCTCAAAGCAGGTGCAGGTTCGCCGGTGTCAATAAAGTGTCTGATCTCACTGAATATCCACGGCCGGCCTACCGTGGCACGACCAATCATGATCCCGTCAACTCCGTAGCGGTCAAACATCTCCCTGGCCTTCGCGGGTGAATCAATATCGCCGTTACCAATAACCGGAATCTTCATACGGGGATTGTTTTTCACCTCACCGATCAGCTGCCAGTCCGCGTCCCCCTTATACATTTGCGATCTGGTACGGCCATGTATGGTAATGGCTTTTATTCCCACATCCTGCAAACGTTCAGCTACTTCAACAACAGGTTTATTGCTATCATCCCAGCCCAGCCGGGTTTTTACTGTAACAGGAAGAGAGGTGCACCGAACAATCTGTGCAGTCATTTCTACCATAAGGGGTATATTACGGAACATCCCTGATCCGGCTCCGCGATTTGAAATTTTTTTAACTGGGCACCCAAAATTTATGTCTATCAAATCAGGTTTGGATTTTTCCGCCATAAGGGCTGCAGTAATCATAGAATCAGTTATATGACCATACAACTGAATACCCATAGGCCTTTCATAATCGAATATATCAAGTTTCAGAACACTTTTTCTTCCGTCGCGAATGAGTCCGTCGCTCGATATAAACTCCGTATACATAAGATCCGCACCGAATTTCTTGCACATGTACCTGAAGGAAGGATCAGTGATATCTTCCATAGGTGCAAGCAGCAGAGGCTTATTGCGCAGAATTATGTTATCTGTTATTACCAGTTTGAAAACAATTTAAGGATGTGAACATAACAAGATTTATTTTATCTTATTGTGTTTTATTCAAAATTCCTGTAGGTTTGTCTGATTCTAAAATACTAAAAAGTTTAATATGGGAAATGGCCCTCTGCAGGATACCGGAGCTTTTACAAAACTTATATTTTCTGCCTTTATCGTGATCTCAAGCTTTCTTGTAACACTTGTCGGCGGACTGTTTCTAGCTATTCCTTTGTTTGATATGGGATTCATGGATCTTGTCGACAGCCTTTCCAATATCGCACATCCCGATTATATAAACCTTTTTAAATATTTTCAGATAATCCAGTCCATCGGCCTCTTTGTAATTCCCCCCTTCATTCTTGGCTGGTTCTTCGGAGGTAATGCTTTCAAATACCTTGATCTTAACAAAGGTGTTGGCTGGAGAACAATAATTTTAACCACTGTCCTGATGCTTGCAGCTATCCCCATTATAAACCTCATAGCTCATTATAACACCCGCATATCCCTTCCCGAATCGATGTCTTCCCTTGAAGAGTGGATGAAGAGAACAGAAGAAGCCGCAAATAATCTTATAGAAATGTTTTTGAAGGCGGAAACACCAGCAACTCTTCTTTTAAATCTTTTTATGATAGCACTGATTCCGGCTGTGGGAGAGGAATTACTTTTCAGGGGAATTATACAGAGACTCTTCTCGGAATGGACCAGGAACAGGCACATGGGAATATGGATAGCGGCTATATTATTCAGCGCCATGCACATACAGTTTTTAGGCTTTATTCCCCGCGTTTTACTGGGAGTGCTTTTCGGTTATTTACTGATCTGGAGCGGCAGAATGTGGGTGCCGATCCTTGCACACTTTGTGAACAACGCAACAGCAGTGGTGGTCTATTACTTTATTAATAAAAACCAGATAAGCGAAAGTGTTGAAACAATCGGAGCAGAAAAAGGTGATTGGGCATATGCTCTTTTCAGCCTCCTTTTTTTCCTCTTTTTTATAATCGTCTTCTACCTAAGGGAGAAAAAAGGTTACAGGCTCTAACATCCACAGGCCAAAGATCTGCCCTTTATTAAAATATATCTGTAAGAAAATATTCCTTCTCCCTAACCTGCGCCCGTCTGCTTTGTATTAAAAAAATTGATGCTGCCGATCTCGTTTTTCCGGTAAACATATACCAGTCCGTATTCTTTCGCCTTTTCCCTTCTCAGATCGTCAGGAAGATCTTTGAAAGAATCCTCCACCTCGTTCCATATCTCCAGAATGATCTCATCAGCCTCCGACCTTAATACGGCTAATTTTTTCAATGCCCTGGCAGTGTTATTTTGCAGCGTTTTTTGATGATGATGCGTCTCCAGAAAAGTTTCATACCTGACCCTGACAAGGGCTATTGTAGGATTGGTAACAGGGGAGCTTCCCTCCCGCATACGCCTTGCTTCTCCATTGATCAATTTCTCCCCCCACTCAATAATGTCACCGCCTGTGTTAAGCGGGGGTATACGGAATTCCTTTTCATCAAGGCCGTAATAGCTTCTCACACCCGATTGTATCTCTCCACGCTGTATAGCCATATTGAGTACCTGAATAAAATGTGAAATATACATTCTCGCTTTCTTAAGGCTTTCTACATAAGCCGTATTTCTTTTTGTCTGCACCGAATATGTCTGCCGGTAAAAAGATATGGCGTTCTCGTAATTGTTGAGAAAACATTGCAGCCTCTGATAAGATTTTTGAGTAAAAGCCAGTTTAAACGGAGGCAATTCTTTGCCTTTTGAAAGAGCCATATTCAATGCTTTAAGGCGGGCTTTATCAGTATTCGGAAGGCGACGATAAGGCATATTGCAGAAATTTTGTTAACATATTGTTAATATCGAGGCACTTATTTGCGAATATATAACTTTTAATTAAATGACAAGTACTATTCGCAATTATTTTGATTAAAATCAACATGCCGGTAATATATTGCTGTTCCGTAATTTACATTGCCGCTAAACTGCAATGAACCGGTTTACTTGATTAAACAAATTTTTGATGTTACTTTAGCAACAGAGTATAACACTTTATAAGATTTATATTGATAAACTCCAAATTGAGATAGATTATGTTTGACCCAACAGTATACCGGCAAAGAAGAGAAAAGCTAAAAAAAAGCCTTTCAACCGGCATTGTTCTGATGCCGGGAAATGAAGATTCAGCGATGAATTACGCAGGAAACACTTATCACTTCAGGCAGGACAGTTCTTTTCTCTATTTTTTCGGACCTGACCAGCAGGGGCTTACCGGCTTAATTGATATTGATCATAACAGAGACTTCCTGTTTGGTGATGACGCAGGTATTGATGATATTATATGGATGGGCTCCCGGGATTCAATCCATTCAACAGGAGAAAAAGCGGGAGTTGATGAAAGCTTGCCATCATCAGGCATTCAGAAAATACTCGCGGCGGCAATTGAAACAGGCAGGAAAGTTCATTACCTGCCACCTTACAGAACAGAGAAGTTGTTGAGAATTGAAAAATGGCTTGATATACACCACACCAGAGTGCCCGGGGAAGCCTCTCCAGAACTTATCCGGGCAGTTGTAAAACAAAGATCCGTTAAATCGCCTGAAGAAGTTGCAGAGATTGAAAAAGCAGTAGATATTGCTTATGAAATGCACACAACCGTAATGAAAATGGCAAGGCCGGGCATATATGAAAGAGAGATTGCAGGACGCATTGAAGGGATTTCTCTTTCCTTTGGCAATCCCGTATCTTACCCGGTGATACTCAGCACACAGGGACAAATCCTGCATAACCATTATCATGGTAATGTCCTGAAAAAGGGTGATATCATTGTTACCGATGCAGGAAGTGAGACAGATATGCGCTACGCCAGCGATATTACCCGTACAGTGCCTGTCGGTGGAAAATTCCTGCCCTTGCAGAAAGAGATATATGAAATAGTGCTGAAGGCCCTTCAGGAATCTGTAAATTCAGTCAAACCGGGAATCCCTTACAGGGATATCCATCTGCTTGCTGCCACAGTAATTGCGGGTGGACTGAAGGATATGGGATTAATGAAGGGTGATGTGGAGGAGGCAGTGCACTGCGGTGCACATGCTCTTTTCTTTCCTCACGGACTGGGTCATATGATGGGACTTGATGTACATGATATGGAAGACCTGGGAGAAGATCATGTTGGTTATGATGAGGAGATAAAAAGATCTGAACAATTCGGACTGGCTTTTCTGAGGCTGGGCAAAAAGCTGCAAAAGGGTTTTGTGCTAACTGCAGAACCCGGTATTTACTTTATCCCTGCACTGATTGACTTATGGAAATCAGAGAAGAAGTTCACTCAATTTATAAATTATGATAAGCTGGGAAAATACAGAAATTTTGGAGGTATTCGCATTGAAGATGATGTTCTGGTAACAGATACCGGCTCAAAGGTGCTGGGAAGACCTGTTCCCAAAACAGTAGCTGAAATTGAGGATATTATGCAGTCTCTATTATAAATATCTCCTTTAAGCAAAGGAACATAAATTATTTTATGTTAAAGCGCAGCGGTTCATCCTGCAGGTCAATATAGAATATAAAACAGGCTTATCTGCTAAAGCCGGCCTTTAAAAATTCCCTGTTAAGCCTTGCAATGTGATCGAGGGAGATGCCCTTCGGACATTCCGCCTCACATGCCCCGGTGTTGGTACAACTGCCAAATCCCAGCTCATCCATCTTAGCAAGCATATTCTGTGCCCGTTTTTTCCCTTCCGCCTTTCCCTGTGTAAGCAATGCCAGCTGTGACACCCTGGCAGAAACAAAAAGCATTGCCGAAGAATTCTTACAGGCAGCAACACATGCCCCGCAGCCAATACATATGGCAGCATCAAAAGCTTCATCGGCAGCTTCTTTGGGTATGGGAATCGAATTGGCCTCCGGAGCTGCACCTGCATTGACAGAGATAAAACCCCCTGCCTGCATGATCTTATCAAAAGCAAAACGATCAACAATAAGATCTTTCATTACAGGGAATGATCCGGCCCTCCAGGGCTCAACAACAATTGTGTCGCCGTTTCTGAACCTGGTCATCCTGAGCTCACAAGTAGTTATAAGGCCTCCCGGACCGTGAGGTCTGCCGTTAATATACAGGGAGCAGGATCCGCAAATACCTTCCCTGCAGTCATGCTCAAATGCCACAGGTTCATCACCGTTTTCAATTAATGTTTTATTCAGGAAATCAAGCATTTCAAGAAAAGACATTTCTTCTGAAACTCCGGTCAGTTTATAATTAACGAACCCTCCCTCACTTCCGGAATCTTTTTGTCTCCATATTTTCAGTTTGATATCCATAATAACCGGTATTATTGATTATTCAATTTTTCGATAATATTTCAGCATCAATTACAGGCAGTTGTACAGTGATATTTAAAAAGCTCCTCTTAAAACCTGCCAACATTCAATTATCTATTTGTAACTTCTCTCCTGTATTTTAACATTCTCAAATTTCAGTTCCTCTTTGTGAAGCACATGGTCATTGTCTTCTCCCTGGTACTCCCAGCAAGCTATATATGAAAATTCACTGTCTATCCTCTGTGCCTCACCTTCAGGGGTCTGGCTCTCCTCACGAAAATGAGCACCGCATGATTCTTTCCTTTCAAGTGCATCCTGACACATCAGACGGCCCAGTTCAAAAAAATCAGCTACCCTGACAGCTTTCTCAAGCTCCTGGTTAAGCTCATTCAGAGTACCCGGTACTTTTACATCCTTCCAGAATTCCTCTTTCAACTCACCAATCTTTATCTTAGCCATTTTCAGGCCCTCTTCATTTCTTACCATCCCGCAGAGATCCCACATAATCCTGCCCAGCCTCCTGTGAAAAGAGGTTACGGTCTGTTTACCGTTCACAGCCAAAAGGCTCTGAAGTTTTTCCCTGGAGGTTTTTTCAGCCTCTTCAAACTCAGCCAGATCTGTAGAAATACGTGGTGTTTTAATCTCATCAGCAAGATAATCGCCTATTGTTACCGGAAGGATAAAATAGCCGTCACCGGCACATTGCATTAATGATCCCGCTCCCAGCCTGTTGGCTCCGTGATCGGAAAAGTTGGATTCTCCTACAGCAAACAGTCCGGGAATAGTTGTCATAAGGTTGTAATCTACCCACAAGCCACCCATGGTATAGTGTCCGGCCGGGTATATTCTCATCGGTTCATTATAAGGATTTATTCCCGTTATCTTTTCATACATTTCAAACAGGTTGCCGTATTTGGTCTGAATGGCATTTTTTCCATGCCTTTCAATGGCCCTGCTGAAATCAAGATATACGGATAATCCCGTATCTCCGACTCCATATCCTGCATCACATCTCTCCTTCGCTGCCCTGGACGCTACATCCCTTGGAACCAGGTTCCCAAAAGCAGGGTATCTTCTTTCCAGATAATAGTCTCTCTCATTTTCTTCTATCTCATTGGGATGACGTTTATCTCCTTTTGCTTTTGGTACCCAGATCCGTCCGTCATTCCTGAGTGATTCAGACATAAGTGTCAGCTTAGCCTGATAATCATTCAATTGCGGGATACTTGTAGGATGGATCTGCACAAAGCTCGGATTGGAAAACAACGCCCCCTTTTTGTGAGCAGCCCAGGCCGCTGTTGCATTCGATCCTACAGCAAGGGTAGAAAGGTAATATATGGTTCCGTATCCTCCCGTTGCCAGCACTACGGCATGGGCGGAATGACGCTCAATCTTTCCGTTCACCAGGTTGCGTGTCACTATACCTCTTGCCTTCCCCTCAACAATTACAAGGTCAAGCATATCCCGCCTGCTGTACATTGTGACTTTCCCTTTTGCAATCTGCCGCGAGAGTCCGCTGTACGCCCCAAGAAGGCACTGTTGTCCTGTCTGTCCCTTGGCATAGAAAGTCCTCGATACCTGTACGCCCCCAAAAGAGCGGTTATCCAGGTAGCCACTGTATTCCCGGGCAAAAGGAACACCGGCGGCCACAAGCTGATCAATGGTTTTATTGCTTACCTCCGCTGCACGATAAACCTGGGCTTCCCTGGCGCGGTAATCGCCTCCCTTAATAATATCTTTGAATAAACGATAAACACTGTCACCGTCATTCCTGTAATTTTTGGCGGCGTTGATCCCGCCCTGGGCGGCAACCGAGTGCGCCCTGCGCGGGGAATCCTGAAAACAAAAAGCCTTTACATTGTACCCCAGTTCGGCAAGGCTTGAAGCCGCAGAAGCACCGGAAAGCCCTGTGCCTACGACTATGATATCCAGTCTGGCCTTATTGGCAGGATTAACAAGCCGTACAGAATCCTTATGCTTACTCCACTTATCGGCCAGCGGACCTTCGGGTATCTTTGATTGTAATTTGCTCATATCTGATAAAACTGATTGGTTAATTAACTATCAGGCAAGTCATGCAGACAGGTTTAGCCTATGAGATAACTGACAAGAAAATATAAAGGGATAACAGAAAACCCGGCAGCTATAACAAAAGAATATATATTGCCAAGCATAGTAAGGCGCTTGCGCCAATACTGATTGTTAAGTCCCAGTGTCTGAAAGGCGGATTGAAATCCGTGGGACAAATGTAATCCGAGAAAAACAGCTCCTGCTACATAAATCAACACGTACCACCATATAATAAACTTTCCTGTAACAAGGGACCATGCATCCTGCACCAATTCACCATTATAATCAATATATATCATCTCTCCGAATTTCATTTTATACCAGAAATTGGAAAGATGCAAGACAAGGAAAATAAAGATCAGGCTGCCCAGAACAAACATATTGCGCGAAGGCCATCTGCTCGTTTCCCGCTGATCAACCACGGCATATTTCTGTGGGCG
Organism: Bacteroidales bacterium; assembly: GCA_046483315.1. Taxonomy (GTDB): domain Bacteria; phylum Bacteroidota; class Bacteroidia; order Bacteroidales; family PUMT01; genus PXAP01. Next base: position 18,943 of record JAWODJ010000120.1, read on the forward strand.
GGTACTCTGATTGGTGAAAGTTAAAAATGCAGAATATGAAATATGCAAAATAAACCCTACAGCCAGCAATGGTTCAATAACCCTTATTGCCGGGGTAACAACCATGAAATGGGCAGCCATGTTAAATGCTTCCTGACCTGCCAGTAAAAAAAGATTCACCGTAAGGTGTACGGCAAGAAAAAGAATCAGGAACAAACCTGAAATACTGACGAAAAATTTTTTGCCAATTGATGCTTTAAAAAAACTACTCATAGGCTTATGATTAATGCTGGTAAAGAATATTGCAGACCTGGGAGAAAAAAATATTATGGGATCACATATAATGATTAACAATTCTCTATATACAAATATATCCAGTTGAAAGCATATTTTCAATGACCAAACTTCTGTTTCATTTAATTTATATTTATTCCACTTTAGTTTAAAATCTTCTATATTTATCCTGTAAAAAAGTCAAAATTTTCAGAATGATCAAAACAATCCCTTTTGCAGGCACTGAACTGCAATTCTCCGATCAGGGTACAGGGGAAGTTGTTGTTCTTTTACATGGCTACCTGGAGTCCCTTCAAATATGGAATGGCTTTGCAGATATGCTTTCAGAGAAATACAGGGTGATATGTCCCGATCTTCCCGGGCACGGTAACTCCGGAATCCTCGGAGAAATTCACAGCATGGAAACACTAGCCGACAGCGTGGTGGCAGTTTTGGATCATTGTAAAATTGATAAAAGCTTTATAGTGGGCCATTCAATGGGAGGGTACAGCGCCCTGGCGATGCTGGAGAATAATCCCGGAAGGATAAGAGGACTTTGCCTGTTCCACTCACATCCGTTTCCCGATACAAAACAGGTCATGAAGAACAGGCGTCGCGAAATCATATGCGTAAACCAGGGAAGAAAAGAGCTGATATCCAGAATCAATATCCCAAAGGCTTTTGCACCAAAAAATGTCAAACTCCTTAAGCATGAGGTTAAAAGGGCAACAGACATAGCTGTTGCAACACCCGATGAAGGAATAGTGGCATGTCTGAACGGCATGATGAAAAGACCCTCCAGGGAGGATATCCTGAGGGAAACAGATATCCCTGTACTTCTTATTGCAGGAAAACATGACAACTATATACCCTTTGAAGATATTTCGCAAAAGATATCTCTTCCCCCGGGATCCGTCTTTACAGCACTGGAAAACTCAGGTCATACAGGATTCCTGGAAGAACCGCAAAAGGCGGCACAAACGATTTCAAACTTTATTGCAGCACATACCTGATAATATATTCAGATCATTTTCCCGGGATCCACCCATTCGTCAAACTGCTCTTCCGTCAGCAACCCAAGCTTCATCGCCGCCTGACGCAGGGTGGTGTTTTCATCAAATGCCTTCTTTGCTATTTTCGCTGCATTCTCATAGCCGATGTGCGGATTCAGCGCAGTCACTAGCATAAGCGAATTTTCCAGATTTTTTTCAATCATCTCATGACCGGGTTCAATGCCAACGGCGCAGTTATCATTGAAAGAAACAGAAGCGTCACCCAGCAAACGGGTTGAATTCAGCAGATTATTAATCATCATCGGCCTGAATACGTTAAGCTGAAAATGTCCCTGCATGCCACCAGTAGTTATTGCAATGTCATTGCCGATAACCTGCGCACAAACCATACTGAAGGCCTCAATCTGTGTCGGATTCACTTTACCCGGCATTATTGATGAACCGGGTTCATTGGCAGGTATTTTTATTTCACCGATACCCGAACGGGGCCCTGATGCCAGCACTCTCAGATCGTTGAGAATTTTCATCAGGCTGACTGCAATAGCTTTCAGTGAACCGGAAACCTTCACCACTGCATCATTTGCCGATAAGGACTCAAATTTATTAAGTGCACTTACAAAAGGATAACCGGTCAGTTCGGCTATTCTTGCTGCCACAATATCGGCATATCCTTTGGGCGCATTGATACCTGTCCCCACTGCCGTACCGCCGAGAGCCAGCTCAGCAAGATGCGGCATACTGCTTCTCAATCCCTTTAAACCGTGATCAAGCTGTGATACATAACCTGAAAATTCCTGACCCAAAGTAAGGGGAGTGGCATCCATCCAGTGGGTACGTCCAATTTTTACAATATCTTTAAATAAAACAGATTTGTCATTAAGTGTCTCCCTGAGTTTTTCAAGTCCCTTTATGGTCAATTCCATGATTATCTTATAAGCAGCTATATTCATGGCTGTGGGAAAGGTGTCATTAGAAGATTGTGACTTGTTGACATCGTCATTGGGATGAATACCGGGTCTGCCCTTCCCCGGTTTTTTCCCGGTCATCACATGGGCCCGGTTCGATATCACCTCATTCACATTCATGTTTGTCTGAGTTCCCGAGCCGGTCTGCCACACTGTAAGCGGGAAATGATCATCAAGTTTCCCTTCTGCAATTTCGTCGCAAACCCTGCATATCAGATCTGCTTTCTCATCGGACAACACTCCAAGGTCTCTGTTTGTAAGAGCGGCAGCTTTTTTAAGGACTGCAAATGCCCTGATCACCTCCACCGGCATCTTCTGGTCACCGATCCTGAAATTATTTACCGAGCGTTGTGTCTGTGCTCCCCAGTATTTATCTGCAGGTACTTTTACGGGTCCCATGGTGTCATACTCTGTTCTTAACATAATTATGAATATTGATCCGTATAACTAACAAAAAAACGGCCAAATGGTTTTCAAACTGAACAGATTCCCGATGAAAATATGAAGATTAACACCCTTGAAACACAATACATGTATTTCAGCTCTTTCGGCCTGACCTATACCTTCGGTTCCATTTACAGCAATGTGGTAAATCCCCGTTTTGGAAGCAGCGGCGGGGGAAGTACAATGGTAATATCATTTAATTAACTAAAAACGCCGTTAATCAGAAAATCTTTCTTAAAAACCTATTGGGAATAAAAGTCATT
>JAWODJ010000091.1:0-24176 GCA_046483315.1 Bacteroidales bacterium
CAGGAGGTCCAGGGTGATGATTCCCTTATAAGGGAAGAGATAGATTCTGATGATATTGCAGAAATAGTTTCGCGATGGACCGGGATACCGGTAAGCCGCATGCTGCAAAGTGAAAGGGAAAAACTGCTTTCGCTGGAAACTGAGCTGCATAAACGTGTGGTTGGACAGGATGAAGCTTTGCAGGCTGTTGCAGATGCAGTGAGAAGGAGCAGGGCCGGATTGCAGGATACAAAGCGTCCCGTAGGGTCGTTTATCTTTCTGGGGACTACAGGTGTTGGGAAGACTGAGCTGGCCAGGGCACTTGCGGAATTTCTTTTTGATGATGAAAATCTGATGATCAGGATAGATATGTCCGAGTACCAGGAAAGGCATTCAGTTTCCCGGTTGATAGGGGCTCCTCCAGGTTATATAGGATATGATGAAGGGGGGCAGCTTACAGAGTCGGTCAGGAGAAAACCCTATTCGGTAGTTTTGCTTGATGAAATTGAAAAGGCACATCCCGATGTATTCAATATTCTGCTGCAGGTGCTTGATGACGGAAGACTCACCGACAACAAAGGAAGGGTTGTGAACTTCAAGAATACAATTATTATAATGACTTCTAATGTTGGTTCACACATTATCCAGGAAAATTACGAGAAATTTGTCGGGGGTAACCGGGAAGAGATGTTTGAGGAGTCCGTGAAACAGGTGCTTGAGCTTCTCAGGAAAACAATAAGACCTGAGTTTCTGAACCGTATAGATGATATAATAATGTTCAAACCTCTCAGCGAAGATGAAGTCAGGCAGATTGTCAGAATGCAGTTTGAGCAGGTAAAGAAAATGGTTGAATCAAACCAGATCAGTGTAGAGATAAGTGATAAGGCTCTTGATTTTCTTGCCAGGCTGGGATTTGATCCTCAGTACGGTGCAAGACCTGTTAAACGGGTTATACAGAAATATATACTGAATGAGCTGTCACAACAGATAATTGCCGGGAAAATTGAAGGCAGGGGAAAACTGATTATTGATGCCGGTGATGACGGTGAGAGACTGGTATTCAGAGATCAGGACTGAAGAAGGATTTGGCGGCAATAATCGGGCAAACCTTTATATGGTTTTATTTTTGCGATTGATCAAAGCTTTCCAGGCACTCTTCCCTGTTATCAAAAATCTGAAAAATCCTGTGCAGCTGTAGCAGCCTGAACAACGACATTACGTCGGGTGTAATATTGCATAAGCAAAATATGCCTGAGTTGCTTCTGACATTTCTTAAAATTGAAAGCAGGGCAGCGAAACCTGAACTGTCTATAAATACAATATTCCCGAGATCGAGAATAACCCGTGTTTCCCGCTTATTGAAATGACCGCTGATCTCTTTTTTTAATGTTTCAGAATTAACGGTATTCAGTTTATCGGTTTTATCAAATGAGTAAATTATTACATCATCTGATATTTCAGATGTGAGCATGGTTTTAGGTTTAAAGATTTTCTGATATGGTCTTCAATTCCTGTATGGCAGAAAAGAAATGTTTTTTTATGCTTTCAACATATCCGGGGTAAAGATCGGTATTATTTTTCTTTCCTGTATCCTGCTCCAGTTGCCTGAGTTCTTCTGTCAGTTTACCCATGCCCATTATTGAAGCTGAAGCCTTGGCTTTATGTGCAAGTTTGCCCAGTGATTCCCAGTCTTCGGATTTCAGTAATTCACTCATCCTGTCAAGGTATCCGGGAACTTCTGTATTGAAAATATTTATCATCTCAGATATCAGCTTTTTATCATTGCCTGACATTTCTTTGAGATAATCAAGGTTAACAGATTCGTACTTCATCTTATTAATATTCAACCGGTAGTTGTGTTTAAGCTCCTGACTTATAAAGGTAATGTTTTTTATTTTGGAAAAATAATAAAGTCGTGCACTTTGGGTCTTAATTTTAGATCATAGCTTATGTAACGGATCGGACTAAATTAATTACTTTTGCTTAGGTTTTTTAAAAAGCCGGAATAAGATTTCAGGTTTGACAGCCGGTTTATTTCTTTTAGTCCGGCAAAGTTTTTGTAATTATTAAATTTGATTTTTATTTATGAAGAATACTGTCTTTACTGATTTACATAAGAAACTCGGGGCAAGGATGCAGCCTTTTGCCGGGTATAACATGCCGGTTGAATACAGTGGGATTAATGATGAACACATTACAGTCCGACAAAAAGCCGGAGTATTTGATGTTTCACATATGGGTGAGTTCCGGGTTAATGGTCCGGATGCTTCAAGGTTCCTTCAGTTTATTACAAGTAACGATATAAACCGTCTTCCTGACGGTATGGTACAATATACCTGTCTGCCGAACGGTAAAGGAGGCATTGTTGATGACCTCCTGGTTTACCGGTTCGGCCCGGAAGCTTTTATGCTTGTTGTCAATGCTGCAAATATTGAAAAAGACTGGAACTGGTGTGTCAAACATGCCGGAGGATACGGACTTGAGCCGGGGAAGGAACTTTATAACGCCTCTGATGAGATTTCTTTGCTTGCCGTACAGGGACCGCTGGCATTAAAGACAATTCAAAAATTAACTGATGAGCCGGTAGAGGAGATGAAATTTTACACATTTAAAAAAATTACCGTTGCAGGTATCAGCAATGTTATTCTTTCGATCACCGGTTATACAGGTGCCGGAGGTTGTGAGATATATGTGGCAAATGAACACGGGCCTGCATTATGGGATGCTGTTTTTAAAGCTGGTGAGGAATACGGGATTAAACCTGCCGGACTTGGTGCACGGGACACCCTCAGGCTTGAAATGGGTTTCTGTCTATACGGCAATGATATTGATGAATCAACATCACCTATTGAAGCAGGCCTGGGCTGGATAACGAAATTTGTTGATAATAATGATTTTATTGACCGGGAGTTGCTGTTCAGGCAGAAGAAGGAAGGGCCTTCAAGGAAGCTGGTTGGATTTGTTTTAAGGGAAAAGGGGATTCCCCGCCGGGATTATGAAATTGCCGGTAATAATGGTAATATTATCGGCAGGGTAACATCCGGCACCATGTCACCTATGATGAAAACCGGTATAGGGATGGGTTATGTTGATACCGGGTATGCAAAAGAAGGGACAGAGATTAATATCCTGATAAGAAAAAAGAGCATAAAGGCCGATGTCGTCAGGCCCCCTATATACAAATCCGGCAAATAACCGGTGACTGAATCCGGGCTCTGTTTTAAGGGTCATGATTACCGGTTTTTGTTTCCTCAACTGTTTTATTAATTCAGGAATTTTCCTATGGTAAAGGATAAAAGAAAAAAAATAGAGGTGTGTTATTCACCTGCACTGTATCCATGGTATCGTAATAACGGGGCTATTGTTGTTGTTTCCGATGTGCTGAGGGCAACCACATCAATATGCGCCGCATTTGAAAACGGTGTCAGGAGCCTAATCCCCGTTGCTGATCTTGAAGAAGCCAGATCATGGAAGAAGAAAGGTTTCCTGGTTGCAGCCGAGAGGGACGGACTGGTTCCGGATTTTGCCGATTTTGGCAATTCTCCTTTTAATTTTCACCCTGAGCAGGTAAAGGATAAAACAATTGTTTACAGTACAACCAATGGGACACACGCTATCAGAATGGCTTCGGAAGCCCGGCATGTGGCTGCGGGGGCATTTATCAATATTACTGCCCTTGCCGAATGGCTAATCAAAGAGGGATGCGATGTTCTTGTACTCTGTGCAGGATGGAGGAACAGGTATAATCTGGAAGACAGTGTTTTTGCGGGTGCTCTTGCTGCTGCTCTCATTGAATCTGACCGTTTTGTAACGGACTGTGATGCAACTGTCGCTGCACACGAGATATGGGATCAGGCCAGGGCTGATCTCAGAGGATATATGGAAAAAGCTGCTCACAGGCACAGATTGAAAAAACTCGGACTGGATGATGTCATGGAATATTCATTTACACCCGACAGTACAAGGGTTATTCCTATACTGAAAGATCATGTCCTGGTTGAGCATAGAGATTATTCAGGGTAATTATTTTTATGATTTTCAGGTTTTTTTCAAAACAGTTACAAAAACCAGTTTATTTTTAATAAATTATTTGCAATTTGCGAAAAAATATTAGAATCTAATAAAAAACATTTGCGATGAAGAAACATAATTTTAGTGCAGGGCCCTCCATTTTGCCTCGCCCGGTAATTGAAAATACTGCAAACGCAGTTCTTGATCTTAACGGTATTGGCTTGTCTGTCATGGAAATATCGCACAGGGGAAAAGATTTTCAGGCTGTTATGGATGAAGCTGTTGCTCTTTTCAAAGAAATTCTTGATGTCCCTGAGGGGTATGAGGTCTTGTTTCTCGGTGGCGGAGCCAGTATGCAGTTTTGTATGGTTCCTTTCAATCTGCTTGTTAAAAAAGCTGCTTACCTGGAAACAGGCACATGGGCTAAAAAAGCAATTAAAGAAGCAAAAAATTTTGGCGCCGTGGAGATAGTGGCTTCATCAGCCGATAAAAATTTCAACTATATACCCGAGTTGCCTGATATACCTGTCGATGCCGATTACTTTCATATTACAACCAATAATACCATATTCGGCACTGAGATTCTGGAAGATATTAAAAGTCCGGTTCCACTGGTTGCAGATATGTCTTCAGATATTTTCAGCCGGCCACTTGATGTTTCAAAGTATGCAATAATATACGGAGGTGCTCAGAAAAACCTGGGGCCTGCCGGGGTAGCTTTTATTGTGATCCGAAAGGATATACTTGGCAGGGTTGACCGAAACATTCCTTCAATGCTGGATTACCGGGTACATATTGAAAACGGTTCAATGTTCAATACACCGCCCTGCCTGCCAGTATTCACAGTAAGAGAAACGCTTAAATGGCTTAAGGAACTTGGAGGAGTCAGGAGAATGCAGGAGATCAACATTAAAAAGGCCGGAATGCTTTATGATGCCATTGACAACAGCAGGATCTTTACAGGAACTGCTGAGAAAAAATCCCGTTCTCTTATGAATGTTTGTTTTGTAATGAAAGAACAGTACAGTGATCTTGAAGCTGAGTTTCTCTCTTTTGCCCAGTCCAGGGGAATGGTTGGTGTAAAGGGACACCGCTCTGTCGGTGGTTTCAGGGCCTCCATCTATAATGCCCTTCCGGAGGAAAGTGTTCAGGCACTTATTGATGTGATGAATGAGTTTGAACAGACAAAAGCATAACAAATTACAAAAAATTCCATTTAATATGAAGAAAGTATTGGTAGCAACGGAAAAGCCTTTTGCAAAACCTGCAGTGGAGGGTATTGCCGGTGTATTAAAAGAAACCGGTTACGAAATGGTTTTACTGGAGAATTACAAAGAGAGCGGTGAGCTTCTTAAAGCAGTAGCAGATGCAGATGCCCTGATAGTAAGAAGTGACCTTGTAACAAAGGAGGTTATTGATGCTGCAGGCAAACTTAAAATTGTTGTCAGGGCCGGTGCCGGTTATGACAATATTGACCTGATTTCGGCAACTGAAAAGGATATTGTTGTGATGAACACTCCGGGACAGAATTCAAATGCTGTTGCGGAACTTGCTCTCGGAATGATGGTCTATATGGCACGTAATCAGTTTAACGGCACTTCAGGGACAGAATTGCGGGGTAAGAAACTCGGTGTTCATGCCTATGGCAATGTTGGCCGTCATGTTGCAAGAATTGCCATGGGTTTCGGCATGGATATTTATGGTTTTGACCCTTTTGTCGAAAAGGCGGCGCTGGAATATGCAGGTATGAAGTGTGTTGAATCTGCGGAAAAATTGTACGGGACATGCCGGTATGTTTCAGTAAATATACCTGCCAATGAACAGACAATAAAGTCGATAAATTATGATCTTCTTGAGAAAATGCCCCTGAATGCCACCCTGGTTAATACTGCCAGGAAAGAGGTTATTGATGAGGATTCCCTGTTGAAGATGTTTGCTGAGAGGCCCGATTTCAAATATGTTTCTGACATAGCTCCTGATTGCAGTGGTGAAATAGCAGAGAATTATCCCGGACGCTTTTTCTTCACTCCAAAGAAGATGGGAGCACAGACATCAGAGGCAAATATCAATGCAGGAATTGCTGCAGCAAAGCAAATAGCAGGATTCTTCGAAAAGAATGACAGGACCTTCCAGGTAAATGGTTAGTTTTTATTTCTCTGAAGAGCAGATCTGATGAACAGTTGCTTTTAACATGAATAAATTTTTTTTGGAATAATGGCAATACTAAAACCCTTCAGGGGATTACGCCCCCCTGTGGAAATTGTTAAAGATGTCGCTTCAAGACCCTATGATGTTCTTAATTCTGAAGAAGCACGTGAAGAGGCTAAAGGTAATCCATACTCATTACTGCATATAATAAAGCCGGAAATTGACTGTCCCACCGGAACAGGTGAATATGATGCGATAGTCTATGAGACTGCAAAAGATAATTTTAAAAAGTTTTGCCGTAAGGGATGGCTTGCAGAGGATACAAAAGACTGCCTTTATATTTATGCACAGACAATGAATGGAAAGAGACAGTACGGTCTGGTGGGATGTGCAGGAGTTGAGGACTATATGAATGACAGGATAAAAAAGCATGAGCTTACGCGAAAGGAAAAAGAGGTTGACAGGATGAAGCATGTAAGGGTTACCAATGCCAATATGGAACCGGTTTTCTTTACCTACAGGGCAGTATCCAGCATAGATACTATTGTTGCTGCTTATACCCGCGGGAATGATCCTGTTTATGATTTTACGGCTGATGACGGGATAGGTCATCATTTCTGGATTATCGACGATCCCTCGCTGACGGGAGAGCTTGTAAATCTGTTTAAGGAAGAAGTGCCATGCACATATGTGGCAGACGGTCATCACCGTACTGCAGCTGCAGCCCTTGTAGGAAATGAAAAAAAATCGTCCAACCCTGATCATACGGGCAGAGAGGAATATAATTTTTTTCTTGCAGTTCATTTTCCTGATGATCAGCTTAATATTATTGATTACAACAGGGTGGTTAAGGATCTTAACGGACTGGATGATAATAGTTTCCTTGAAAAGCTGTCGGAGGTATTCATCATTGAAAACAAGGGTGGAGATATCTATAAACCTGACAGAATACATAATTTTGGATTATACTTAGGGGGACAGTGGTATTCGCTTACAGCCAGGGAGGGGACCTACAATGACTCTGATCCTATAGGATGCCTGGATGTAACTGTGCTTTCGGACCTGGTGCTTGACAATATCCTTGGGATCAGTGATCTCAGGAGTGACAAAAGGGTTGATTTTGTTGGTGGAATCCGGGGACCCGGGGAGCTGAAAAAACGGGTTGACAGTGGCGAAATGAAGGCCGCCTTTGCCCTTTACCCTGTTACCATGAAGCAGTTGATGGATATAGCTGACACCGGTAGTATAATGCCGCCCAAAACAACATGGTTTGAACCTAAATTACGAAGCGGCCTGGTTGTTCATTCACTGGATTGATAGTTAATGGGTATATCTGAAAATATCAGGAAACTTTCAGCAGAACTTCCCCCGGAAGTAAAAATAGTTGCCGTTTCCAAAACAAGGAGTCCATCCGAAGTGATGCAGCTTTACTCATCCGGGCACAGGATCATGGGAGAAAATAAGGTTCAGGAACTTGTTGCCAAGAAGGAGGTGTTGCCCGGAGATATTGAATGGCATATGGTCGGACACCTTCAGTCCAACAAGGTTAAATATATAGCTCCCTTTATTACTCTGATACAATCTGCCGATTCACCCAAAATCATTAAAACAATAAATAAGGAAGCAGTAAAGAACAACCGTGTTATTGACTGTTTGCTGCAGGTGCATATTGCAAGGGAGGAAAGCAAGGCAGGGTTTTCTGATGAAGAGTTGTTCAGCTTCCTGGATAGCTTTGTGCCGGGTGATTATCGGGGGTTGAGGATACGGGGACTGATGGGGATGGCTACTTTTACTGGTGATCATGATGTTGTAAGGTCGGAATTCAGGAAGCTGTCACGCATGTTTGAAAAGATAAAACGGGTATATTTCAATGATAATGGAATTTTTACGGAGTTATCCATGGGAATGTCGGGCGATTACAGGATAGCTGTGGAAGAGGGCAGCACCATGGTCAGGATAGGAACCGTTATATTCGGGGAAAGGGAAATTAATTAGATGATATAATAAATATTGATTGTTATGCCTGATCTGGAAGTTAGTTATCTTGGATTGAAGTTAAAAAACCCTGTTATTGCAAGTAGTTCAGGACTTACCAGTACTGTTGAAAAAATACGGTCACTTGAACAGGCCGGTGCTGCAGCCGTGGTTCTTAAATCGCTGTTTGAAGAGCAGATCAACTATGAATCGGGCAGCCTGATACTTGATCATGACTATCCCGAGGCGGAAGACTATATTAAAAATTACACAAAAAATCATTCGGTTGAGAATTACCTTAACCTGATTGAAGAGGCAAAAAGGGCTGTTTCCATACCGGTCATTGCCAGTATTAACTGTGTTTCGGCAAACGACTGGATTGGCTTTTCACGCAGGATTGAAGATGCAGGGGCAGATGCTCTCGAGCTTAATGTATTTTTTATTCCGACCGATAAGTTTACCCAATCAGCAGATTTTGAAAATATATATTATGATATTGCCAGGAAGGTGACCGGTATTACAAACATACCCGTATCCATAAAACTTGGAAATCATTTCACCAATGTCCTTGGCGTTGTTGACCAGCTTTATGCGCTGGGAGTGAAAGGGGTGGTTATGTTTAACCGTTTTTATGAGCCTGATATCGATATTGACAGGATGAAACTGTCCGCGGCCGATGTATTCAGCTCTCCATCCGATCTGCGGCATGTGCTGAGGTGGATAGCACTGGTATCCGGCAAGGTCAGACACGTTGATATTTCAGCTTCCACCGGTATACACTCCTGGGAGGCTGTGGTTAAGCAGTTGCTTGCCGGGGCAAAAACCGTGCAGGTCTGTTCACTGCTCTATAAAAAAGGAATAGAAGAATTATCGGTTCTTGTCCGTGGCCTGGAGCGGTGGATGGAGGAGAAGGACTTCGGCAATATCGATCAGTTCAGGGGCAAGATGAGTTACAGGAAAATTCCCGATCCTTCAACATGGGAACGGTCACAGTTCATGAAATATTTTTCATCGGTACATTAGCATGCCCGGGCACAGAATATATTTCTTTTCCCTGTCAAACCCGGCTTATCTGAATAACAGGGAGTTTTGCCCCTTTTAATCGATGCTCTTTAAGAACTTTAACAATTCACTGTCCGTCGACAGAATAATACTTGTTTTATCGTCGAATGATTTTTCAAGGGTTTCCATCGACCGGAGAAATGAGTACAGGTCTCTGCTGCTGCTGTTCCTGTTATAGGCAGATGCATATATGGTTGTAGCTTCCGCATCGGCTCTTCCCCTTATGCCTTCCGCTTCCATGAAAGCCTCTGATTGAATCTGGGCAAGGTCTCTTTCCTTGGCACCTTCTATTCTTCTTGCTTCACCCTGACCCTCTGACCTGAACTGATCGGCTATCCGGTTACGTTCACTGATCATCCTGTCAAAGACTCTTTCCCGCACTTCCTGGACATAGTTCATCCTTTTGAAACGGAAATCCAGTATCCTGATACCGAGATCAGAGGTCCTTTCATTTGCTCTCTCCAGAACAAGCTCTTCAATCCTCTCTCTGCCTACTGATATTTCATCAAGGTTTTCAATATCTTCAAGATACTCGTCGTAAACCTCCGGTTCGCGGTTTGTGGAACGCACCAGATCAATCAGTTCGTGGCTGGCAATTGCATTCCTTGTTTCCCCGTCAAGGATGTCGTCAAGCCTGGACTGGCCTGACCTTTCATCCCTGAGCCTGACAAAGAACTGAAGGGGATCTGTAATCTGCCAGCGGGCATAGGTGTCGACAAACATAAACCTCTTGTCCTGCGTGGGAATCTGGTTGGGATCTCCGTCCCACTTCAGATACCTCTTATCAAAATACTGAACTTTTTGTATAAAAGGAGTTTTAAAGTTTACCCCCGGTTCGGTGCGGGCTCCGCCAACCGGCCGTCCGAATTGCGTAACTATAGCCTGCTGCGTTTCGTCAAGGATAAAGATACTCTGGAAAGCGGCAATGAGTATTACTATGGTTACAACTATATATATGGTATATTTAGTTTGCATGATTACTGATCATTTTGCTGTTGAATGTTTGTTTGCTGCTGAAGATTTAATAACGGCAGTATGCTTGCCCCGGTTTCATCCATAATAATCTTGGTGCCCGTGTTTTGCATTATCCTTTCCATCGTTTCAAGATAAATACGCTTTTTAGTGACCTGGGGAGCTTTAATAAACTCTTCGTAAAGGGCAGTGAAGCGGTCAGCCTCTCCCGTACCCCTGTTCACCCGGTTGAGTGCATATGCTTCGGCCCGTTGTATGGTTTCCTCAGCTTCCCCCCTGGCCCGGGGGATTACCCGGTTATATTCAGATTCAGCCTGGTTAATAAGTGTTTCCCTTTCCTGCTGGGCTTCATTGACAGCATTGAAAGAGGGCTTGACCGATTCGGGGGGATTTACATCCTGCAGCACCACCTGATCGATGCGAATCCCGTTTTCGTAATCATCGCACATCTTTTGCAGAAGTACCTCCACAGTGGTGGCTACTTCCTGCCTGCCTACCGTCAGGACCTCATTTACAGTGCGATCGCCCACAATTTTTCGCATTGCCGCTTCTGACATATCGTGCAGGGCATCTTCTGCATCCCTTACTCGGAAAAGGTATTTATATGAATCTACTATCCGGTATTGAATTACCCATTCCACATCAGCAATGTTAAGGTCTCCGGTTAACATAAGCGATTCATCGTCATATCCTGCTTTGGTATACTGCGTTCTTGTGCCCGCTTCTACCGTACGGAATCCGAATTCCTGTTTTAGCTGTCGCTGGACGGGAATTTTATACATCTTTTCAATACCTGCGGGAAGTATGAAGTTAAGTCCGGGATCCACTGTCCGGTTATACTTTCCCAGCATAAGAATTACGCCTTCCTCCTCGGGGTCGACAGTTTTTACGGATGTGGCTGCTACTATAACAAGAACCACTATCAGCAATACCTTTCGGAAGTTTTTTTTGAGAATATGCAACGAATGTTGCATTTGATCACCCTGATTACTCATATGTTATATAATTGGTTTTTTTACCGGTTACAAGTGTAAAATAAACATATATTTATTACAATGCCTAATTAGATTCCCGGAGATTATCCCAGGTCATGTCAAATTAATTCTGCTGCCGGTCAAAGTCAGCTTTTTTATAAAACAAAAAAGTATTACTTTTACTTTCTGAGGCAGTTTTCAGTATCCGTAAAAAATTATAATTCATTTTATTATGAGTAATATTGGAACAATAATCCGTTATGGTGCAGGCCTGGGATTTCTGTTGCTTCTGCTTTTTAATAGCGGATGTACCTGCGACCGTCAGATTAAGGAAAGAGAAGCAGACTTCACCGTTGATCTTAGTGAAGATTCTTTTGAAGACCTGGCAAGGGTCCGGCAGATATTCTATTCCTTACCATCACCCCTGGAAACTGCTATGCTGCTTAAATCATCAGGTGCCGTTTACAATGAGGATCTTCTCAATCCGGTAGAGAATGTTTCAAGGTATATGACAAACAGAAGTATGGCCCTTAATCTCGGTATCTATACCACAGATCTCAGTTATGCCAGTTTATTTGATCAGACTCAGACCACCATGCATTACATGGATGCAGCCAGGCGTCTTGCAGATAATCTGGGTATTCTGGATGCCATTGACAGTTATACGCTGGAAAGGCTTGAAGAAAATATCAATAACCGGGAAGTAATAATGGATATTGTTTCTGAAACTTTTATGAACTCAAGTTCGTTTTTACAGGAGAACAACCGGGAACCTGTTGCAGCAATATTACTTGTTGGCGGGTGGATAGAAGGACTGTATCTTGCCGTTAACCAGATTGATGAAGATGACCTGGAAGACAATCGTCTTGTAAATATGGTTATTGACAAAAAGTTGTCTCTCGAAATTGTCATGCTTTTGTTAAAGGATAATGATCATAATGATGATGTTACAGACCTTATAAGGGAGATGGAAAGAATTGAGAATATCTTTTCAGGGATTGAAATTCAGTCGTCTCCTGTGAGGGTTACTGAAAGTGCAGATGACCAGGTTGCTTTTATAAGATCGGAAACCAAAAGCAGTATAAGCAGGGAAGTTTTTATTGAACTGAAATCAACTGTTACCTCTATCCGTAACAGCTTTGTTTCTTAAAATATTATTATACAATGAGACGTTTGCTGGCTTTTCTTTTTCTGACTGTTGTTTTAGCCGGGCTTTCTGATAAAGCAGATGGACAGTGCAAAGGTTTTGCAAGGCGCATATGCAAGCTTGACCTGGAACATTTTATACACGATGGTAATTATCATGCAGCTATTCTCACCGAGGGAGAAGAGGCAGAATTATATAAGACTTTTTATTCGGACCAGGATTACAGGATTGTAATTTGCGGTTCCGATATTTTACCTGATATTGAGTTCAAGATCATGGATATTCAGCGTAATGTTTTATATGATAATAAGAACCACGATTTTAAAAATTACTGGGACTTCCGGCTGGAATCATCCCAGCAGCTGATGATTTCGGTAAGGGTTCTGACCGGTAATCCGGGTGATGAGCCTGCCAGTGGCTGTGTTGCTATTCTTTTCGGACTGGCTGACCGATAGTTTTCCTGGAATCTAATAGTCAGGTTTTTGAAATTTCCCTCTCCTGATTTTTTAGAAGTTTGTTTTTAAGATGCCTCCCTGTATGTGATGATGAACATTTTACCAGGTCTTCGGGAGTGCCTTCAAATACCAGATAGCCACCCTCATCGCCTCCCCCGGGTCCCAGATCTATTACCCAGTCCGCTGTTTTTATCACCTCGGGGTTATGTTCAACGACGATAATACTGTTTCCCCTGTCTGTCAGCGCCCTGAATGCTTTAAGCAGTTTCTTTATATCGTGGAAATGGAGGCCGGTAGTGGGTTCATCGAATATAAACAAGACGGACTGTTGCTCTTTTTCCCTGCCAATAAAGGATGCAAGTTTAACTCTCTGACTTTCTCCGCCGCTAAGCGTACTGGATGACTGTCCGAGTTTTACATAATCCAGACCCACCTTTTCGAGCGTATGGAGTTTTTCAACAATTCTCTTTTCAGAACCGCTGTTTGTTTCACCAAAAAATTCAATAGCTTCCCTGACAGTCAGTTCAAGTATATCATAAATATTTTTACCCCTGTATTTTACCTCAAGAATGTTCTCCTTAAATCGTTTTCCCTGGCAGCTTTCACAGATAAGGTTCACATCAGCCATGAACTGCATTTCAACTTTAATCACCCCTTCTCCCTGACACTCCTCACATCTGCCTCCCTGAATATTGAAAGAGAAATGTCCGGGTTGAAAATTATTTACTTTAGCTGCTGTCTGTGCAGCAAAAAGTTTTCTTATTTCATCCCAGGCTTTGATATAGGTTACCGGATTGGACCTGGAAGATTTCCCGATGGGATTCTGATCGATCATCTCAACCCCGGAAAGAAGATCAAGATCTCCTCCTGCTTTTCCGTATTTACCGGGTTTCATACCACTATTATTGTATAATTTATTCAGGACAGGATATAAAATATTTTTTACAAGTGATGATTTACCTGAACCACTTACTCCGGTTACAACTGTCAGGACATTGAGAGGGAATCTTACATTGATTCTTTTAAGATTATTTTCAGCTGCCCCGGTAATCAAGATAAAGTTATTCCATTTCTGACGGTAATCGGGCACAGGGATGCTTTCCTCTCCGCGCAGATAGCTGGCTGTAATACTGTTTTTACAGGTGGCAAGATTTTTATGATCTCCCTGGTATATGATGTTTCCACCGAGATGGCCGGCTCCCGGACCTATGTCCACAATCTGGTCTGATGCCCTTATTATATCTTCATCATGCTCTACCACAACAACAGTGTTGCCTGATTCGCGGAGTTGACGGAGCACTTTTATCAGCAGATGGGTGTCTCTGGGATGAAGGCCGATACTGGGTTCATCCAGAATATACATAGAACCTACCAGGTTGCTTCCCAGGGTAGAGGCCAGCCTTATACGCTGAGATTCACCACCTGAAAGGGTTGAGGAAAGACGGTTAAGGGTGAGGTATCCGAGTCCGACATCCTTCATAAACAGGGTTCGGTTGTATATCTCTTTAATAATACGGCCGGCAATTTCATGTTCATTTTGATCAAGATCAATTTCGCTGAAAAAATCACACAACCTGGTTACCGGCATCTGAACCAGCTCCTGGATACTTTTTCCGCCCGTTTTCACCCAGGAAGATTCTTTTCTGAGTCTTGTTCCCTTGCATTCATAACAAGCAGTCCGGCCCCTGTATCTTGACAACATAACCCGGTACTGGATTTTGTAGCTTTTTTTTTCAATATACCTGAAAAATTTGTTAAGGCCATTAAAATAACGGTTCCCTGTCCATAAGAGTTCCTGCATCTCACTGCTTAGCTCATAATAGGGCTTGTGTACAGGGAAATTGAATTTATGTGCATTGTAAATAAGTTTTTCTTTCCACTTTTTCATCTTTTCACCTTTCCAGCATGCTATGGCATCATTAAATACAGAAAGGCTTTTATCGGGAATCACAAGGTCTTCATCAATGCCGATTATTCTTCCGTATCCTTCGCAAAGCGGGCAGGCGCCGAGGGGATTGTTAAAACTGAACATGTGTTCTGAAGGTTCATCGAAGGTAATGCCATCCAGCTCAAAACGGCTGGAGAAAGTGACTTCCGATTCTCTTCCGTTATCCTGGATTTTAAGCAGACATTTTCCGTTCCCCTCAAAAAAAGCCGATTCCACCGAATCAGCTATTCTTGTCCTTGTATCTCCGTCGTATGCTACTCTCAACCGGTCAATAACTATACTGAGCCCGGAAATGTCATCAAGTTTTTCCGGATCATCAAGCAAATCCTGGATCTTTTCAGTTTTGTTCTTTGAATACACCCTTGTGATTCCCTGTTGCAGCCTTATTCTCAGGCTTTTCTCAAGCATTTGTTTGCCCGGTACCGGAACAGGCGCCAGGATAAGGACAGTGGAATTCTGTTTCAGTGAAAGTATGTGGTTTACAACATCATTCACGTTGTGCTTTCTTACTTTTCTGCCGGAAACCGGTGATATGGTATGTCCTATCCGTGCATACAGCAGTTTAAGGTAATCATATATTTCCGTTAAAGTGCCTACTGTTGAACGGGGATTATGGGTGTTAACCTTTTGTTCTATTGCAATGGCAGGAGGGATACCGCTGATGGAATCCACTTCAGGTTTGTTTATCTTACCAAGAAATTGTCGTGCATATGATGAAAGGCTTTCAACATAACGCCTCTGGCCTTCTGCATAAAGTGTATCGAAGGCGAGAGATGATTTTCCCGAACCCGATAATCCTGTTATTACAATGAACTGATCACGAGGAATTCTGAGATTAATGTTTTTAAGATTATGGACCCTGGCACCCTTTACTATTATCTCTTTTTTATTTTCATCAACATTTTCTGGCATAATTATTGTTTTAATAAACAACGGAATGTTATTCAAAATGCTTTAATGATAACATACACAAAACCAGTATATTAGTATATATTTTTCTGGTGCAAGATAATGGTTTTCTTTTGGATTGTAAAACACTTTTATAAATGGATAATTTTTTATTACTTTGTGAATAATATAATTGCATCAATTTTTATAAATTAAAAGAAACTGTTATCGGGAAACTTTTACGCCAGGAATTTAAAAAAAGGAGGTAGTCGTGGAGGCTAAAAGAATAACCGATCAGGAGCTTATACAACAGTTTCTCTCGGGCAATAAGACAGGCATTGAAACGCTCATAAACAGGCACAGAACCAAGGTTTATACCTACATTTTGCTTGTTGTTAAGAACCAGCAACTTGCTGAGGATATATTTCAGGATACATTTATTAAAGTAATCCGCTCACTTGTTGACGGCAAATACAAGGACAACGGCCGGTTTGTTTCCTGGGTTATAAGGATTGCCCATAATCTTATTATTGATCATTTCCGGAAAGAGAAGCAGATCAATACACTTTCCAATGACGATTATGAAGCTGATATTTTCAATTCAAAAAAGCTTTCCGATCAGAATGTTGAAGACGTAATTATCAAAGATCAGATCACAAATGATGTGAGGCTGCTGATTGATGAATTGCCTGACGAGCAAAAGCAGGTGATCCTTTTAAGGCATTATGGCGGGATGAGTTTCAAGGAAATAGCAGAGCAGACCGATGTTAGTATAAATACTGCTCTTGGCAGGATGCGTTATGCACTTATAAATTTACGAAAACTTATTGCCCGAAAAAAAATAAATCTCACAATGAGCTGATAGTTAGATTTAACAGCTTAAACAGCGAATTAATGTGAAAGTCGGATGAATTTGCAATACTAAATTCTTCCGGCTTTCGTTTTTTGTTTAAACTCATGTTAAAAGTTGTTAAATTGCCTATGAAGAAAAATTACCATTATCTTTTTACCCTTGATGATCTGAAAGGCCGGCATTTCCTTTTCCAGGAAACGGATTCTCTTTTTCCTGATGAAGATAAGATGTACAGTGATGTTATTTATTATCTCGATCAGCAAAGTTTTGATGTTAGCAACACAGTTATCAGAAAACTGGTCGAATACGCCGGCATGCAAATAGGGGGATAGTCGTTGCAGACCCGTCAGGCTGGAGAATTTATGAAGTTTACGGCATGGCAGGCAACAATTCCTGCTGTTTCCGTGCGCAACCTGCTTTTCGAGAGACTTACGGGTGTGAAGCCGTTTTGAAGTGCCATATTCATTTCCTGTTCACTGAAATCACCTTCAGGCCCGATAAGGATTAAAACATCCGATTCCTTTACATATAGTTTTCCCAGGTGGTTTTCTGCCGGTTCGTTCCCTGTTGCAATGAACTTACTTCCATGGAACTGTTTAATTACAAGATCGTCAAAATCTTCAAAGGGTGCAATCCCGGGAAGCCATGCTTTCAGTGATTGCTTCATGGCCGAAATCATCACTTTTTTTAATCTTTCATATTTTAATACCCTGCGTTCTGAATTCTTGCAGAGCAGAGGAATGATCCTGTCTGTTCCTATCTCTGTTGATTTTTCAAGGAACCACTCAAAACGTTCAATGTTTTTTGTCGGGGAAATAGCGATCTGTAAAGAATAATTTCTCTCCGGCGGCTGGTCTGTTATTTTAAGTATTTCCGTTACACACGCTTTTTTATCGGGAATTTTTATTTTTGCTTTAAAAAATCTGCCTTTTCCGTCAGTCAGATAAATAATATCATTGGCAGAGAGTCTCAGAACTTTTATGCAATGAGTTGATTCACTTTTATCAAGTGTGAAAACTTTGCCTTTTATGCAGGGATAATAAAACAGGTGCATACTTTTTGTTTTATGTTTAAAACCTTTTTAGTAATCCGGAGATTTTTGCTGTTAAAATTAAGACTTTATTAAAGAACTGACATTTTTATGAGTATTAAAATTGGTTGTTTATCAGACACCCACGGATTTCTTGATGAGCGTTTAACCGGTTTTTTGGATACCTGTGATGAAATATGGCATGCAGGAGACATAGGTAGTATCCGGGTGGCAGAAAAACTTGCCGGAATAAAACCCTTCAGAGCGGTATATGGAAATATTGACGGTATTGAAATCAGGCAGGTATATCCGCAACATCAAAGATTTGTTGTTGGAGGACTGGATGTTTGGATAACTCATACAGGAGGTTATCCAGGTAAATACGATTCCCTGGTAAGGCCGGCTATTTTTGAATCACCTCCTAATCTTTTTATTTGTGGACATTCTCATATACTTAAGGTGATGAATGATAATGATCTTGACCTGCTGCACATAAATCCCGGTGCTGCCGGAAGGGCGGGAATGCATAAGGTACAGACAGCTGTGCGTTTTGTTGTTGGTAATAATAAGATATCCTGCCTGGAGATAATTGAACTGGAAAAGAGAGTGTAAAACCCTCTGAGTCCAGGAGACAGGGATTAATGATCACCTGTTTCTTCTTCTTCTTTCAGCAGCTCTTCATCCTGCAAATTGCCCGATTCTCCTTGCAGGTGGCGGCGATAGCCTGCAAAAAATTGTTCAAGTTTGGTGTCTGTTGCAAGCATATAGATATAGCGGGTTTCCCTGGCAGAGACTCTCATCCTTCTGTGCCTCAGAGGCAACTCATCAATAATATTCACATATTCAGGGTTAGATGAAAAGGTCTGCATTACCCCGCGTGTGTAACCGAAATAATACCAGTTATTATTATCAAGTTCAATATAAAAGTCCGCGTAGTCACCTGACCTGCGTTTGGTGATTTCAAGATAACCTGTATATAACTTATTGACGTAAACCCCGTTTATGTAGGCTATCCCTATTTTTCCGCGAGACTGGTAGGAACGTGTTTCCTTGTTCCATTTCATATTTATATCTGAGAGCACGAATGTTTTTTCTAACTCATCAGGAAGCTGTGATATTCTGCTTTCTGCCCCGGTACTGTTTTTAAAGGATTCTGCCCTTTCCGGTCCGAGTAATTGGTTCAGTCCCCTTCCAAAATAATATGCTGAAGAATCTAAAGGCTGGCCCGGCAGACTGTCGGCCTGTTCCGCAATAAGTGCAATGGCGTCTTCGGACATGAAAAAATCCATATTTAGTATCCCTTCAACAGCAGTCTCATTTACTTCGATCTCATTATGTGCTTTACCAACGGCATTTATTTCAAATTGTCCCAGTGTTACTCCCAGGTTAAGGCTGCCCTCGCCGCGAATTATACATTCTTTGGTATTCAGACTGAGATAATTGCCGCGAACCGAAGGATCCCTTAACTGTTCAAGTGATGCGATTCTGTATTCATTCGATGGAGGGTCATATTTCATATATCCGCCGGCAGTTACAATAAGCTGGTCTGCCCAGTTTTTCCTTCTCGAGAAAAAGGCCGGATATATATGTACTGAATCTGTGGCAATAAATATTCCGGCATATATTCTTTCCCTGTCGTACGATACCGGCTCATCGGGTACCGGTATCAATACCTCCATGGGGTCTATCTCATTTTCAAAGGCTATTATCTGATCTTCCAGTCCTTCACAGTTGTGAGAAATTTCAGTCCCTCCGTTGAAGTTCAGGTAGCGTCGTGAAGCATTCAGCCTGGTTTCCCCTGTAAAGGTGAATTCAGGGCTAAGCATGAAGTTTTCCTGCACCGGTATGTTGCCTGACGCTATGGTTGTGGTATCGCCATTCACTGATATCTTTTCAAAATGAATAGTTTGCACCTGATTCAACTCGTCAGTATAATCGTAATCCCCTGATCCGTTGTAATTGTATTTCCCCCCTATTTCCAGTAAGGCATTATAGATTTCATGGTATGAGTTGTCACGGCTGGCGGTTATACGTGCTTGTTTCAATGGCAATATCCTGGCTCTTTCCCCTGCAACTATTGTTTCATCGCCCGGAAATATTGTGGCATCAGCAATTTCAATATATTTAACCTCACTGGCCCTGAGCAGGTCATTGCCGTAATCAAGGACTGCATGAGGTGAAAAAAAACTAACAGAATCCTGGCCTTTCTCCGTTGAAATATATTTTGTTCCCTGTAATCCTGATTCAGGGTCAATGGCTGAGGAGGTAAATTCAAACTCCTTTTTATCAATATTCCATACCAGGTTTTCCGGATTTGCAATATATCTGTTTACGTGCAGAGAGATCATTTCACTGCCAGTATTTCTTGAAAAATTTCCTGTTTGTTCTTCAATATCGACAACCACCGAGAGATTTGCAGCCGATAATGAAGCATCGGTTCTGGCAGGCATTTTCAATGTTAAGCTGCTTGTGTCGGAGCTGAAGGATGCAGCTTTGAATAAAAAACTATCTGATGTCAGGGTCGCATCCATAAGACCGATCTGTCCCGAACCCTCCAGTCCCCCATCCCTTATGATAAGCGAACCTTCAAGTACGGCCCGGTCTTCAAACATTGAAAAATTATCCTCAGTCTGCCTCACTGTCATAATCTCTTCGGCAGGTAACCACTGTACTATATTGTTGGCGGAACGGACAGCGGGGAATTCCGTACCTGCAGTCTGTTTACTCATCCTGAAGTCACTGGTGTAAGTATTCATTGAATCGGGAAGGAACAGGAAATCATCAGAATATAAAACCGATGTAATATATTCAAGTCTTCCTCTTCCTCTCAGACCTTCGTTACTAAGTGTAATATGATCATAAAAAACACCCTTTCCTTCATAGGCAGGTATTCCTGACCGGGGCAATGAATGTTTTATGCCAAGGGAAAAGTCGTCCTGCAATGTGAGCATCTCTTCTATATCGGGGAATATTCCTGCAGAAACAAGCTTTCCTTCAAATCGCAGGTCCTCGTTTCTAAAGGTGTTGAGGCTGTCCATAAAAAACGGCTCCAGCTCAAAGTAGAAGTTTTCTGATTTATAGACCCCTTCCTGGATATGGGGTTTCTCATAAAAGACATATGAATTGTCGTTGCTTCTGAACTTTGGGAATTCCTGGTTATATATTCTACCGGATTTATTGTCAGGCTCATCTATATATAATTCACCTGTAACATTTCTTATCAGGTTTCGTACTTCCGCAAGTCTCTCCTGATCCTCACGTTCCGTTCCGTCCAGCCAGGCACGAAGGCTGATGGAGTCAACATGCTGAAGGTTAATGTAAAAATCATCGTAATCAAACGTGAAATTATCGCCAAAAAAACTGAGATTGCCGGCATTTATGGTACCGTCAAAATGAAAATTGCGGTTTCTTTTTAGTGTAACTGTATTATTACCGGGGAAAATATTTACATTCTGCCTGTTACTGATAAAGACCCTCGGGATTCCGTTTATCTGCATGTCAAAAGTTTCCAGGTCCAGCACCGCATTATCAGTGGGAGCGTTGGTGGTGGATGCGAAATTGATAACATCATAGTCTACCCGTCTGATATTGGCCTGCAGATAATGATAAAGGCGTTCTCTAAGCCTGAACCTGTCGGTTTCTGAATCGTAGAATATAAACCCCTGAAGTGTCAGTTCCAGCAGTTGACGCCGTATCTGGGGAAGTGGCATGCGCAGAAACCTGGCATATTCTTCTGCAGGCATGTTATAATAATCATATTCATCTGCAAACTTTTTCAGCAACCAGAGGGGATTGCTGGAATCCATTCCCTGAAGGCGCAGGTACTGATTCCGGTCAAAGAAATTAAGAGATTCGAAGTTTGCATTGCCAATAGAGCTTGCCCGTGGCATGGTAAGTCGCATTTGAGGTTCGTCAATCTTCCAGAGAAGCTGTGCAAAACTCATATCGACCTGGTGAAACTTGTTATACCAGGGGCTCTGAGAGATTACCTTTTGATTGTGATTAAGTGATAATTCCCTTGTGTTATTAATGTAGTTAAGGTACATGTCGGGGTGAAATACGGAATCATTCTCCAGAAAAAAGATGATACCTGAACTTGTGGAGCTGACCCCCTGGGGCTGGAATACAAAATGTGAGGATTCTGCAGTAAGCCATCTTTCGCCTTCCCGGTAGAAAAACAGCCTGGCATTGTGCTGTTCGCTTCCCGATCCTATAAGTTTTGCCCCTTCCATGCTCAACCCCCCTTCATAATCCACATCCCGGTAAATGCTGTTAATGTTGAATTCCTGCCTGTATGATGTAAATCGCGGGTAACTGGCATTTGCCATATTGTTGGTGCTTAGAACCCGGTCAGTCAGTCTGCCGCTCATGGGTGTCTGGAAATACCGGCTGTAAACAAACATAGCGGAGTCAGCAATGTAATCCGGCTTTGTCATATCTATAGTATACCGGTCCAGAAATGCATAAGCTTCATCAGCATCCAGTCCTGTCCGTTCCCAGGTAACTTTTCCTCCCTCTCCTTTCCATGTATTTGTCAAAAGGCACAGTGTTCCTGAAGTATTGAATATTATGAGAGTGTCAATATGGTTATAGGCCATAAGATCAGATCCGCTGAAAACTATCTGTAGTGAATCGTTGAAAACCATACGGAAGTCTGTACTTCCGGCTTCCCACGAGACTGACCTGGAGCTGAACAACAGATTCTCACTAATGAGTCTGCGACTTGAAATCATGAATTCATTGATCATTGTAAGAGATACATCATCTTTGCCAAGAATACTCATAAAGGCTTTCTGCCATGCAGGGTAGTTTTGTCTGCCGGGATCATTTTCTGCAAATTCAATAAGCAGGTCCGCGTAGTTGATCATATGCGGAACAGGTCTCGCATTGTGTGAAAGAAGCAGGTTGGATGACTTTATAACTGCATTCATTTCTTCATTGCTGAACATTGCAGAATCCCAGAGAGTGATAAATTCATTGAGACGGACTGACTGGAGTTCTGCAAGGTTACTTCCCATATAACTTATGAGTTCGCCGGGAAACTGACCCGTATCTTCGGAAAATGCCTGTATGCTCTGGGAATAAAGGTTTTGCTGGAAGAATACAGCAAGCAGGATGATAGTGTAAGTCAGTTTTTTGTGCATACTAAGATCAGGGTATGGTGTTTGTAGTTTTTATCAGGGCAATTATCGGATTTTTAAAGATAATAAAAGTATAAAAAAACGTCTGCGGTTTAACCGGAGACGTTTTTTTCAGAAATACTATTAAACCCCGGAACTGTGGAGTCATACGTTCCTGTAATAAAAAAGTTATCAAAAGGAACGGGCAATTGCCAGAAAATCTTCTGCCTTGAGTGATGCTCCGCCTATAAGGCCACCGTCAACGTCGGGGTTTTCAAAAATTTCCCCAGCATTGGAAGGTTTGCAACTTCCCCCGTAGAGGATAGTTGTTTCCTCTGCTGTGCTTTCATCGTACATCTCTTTTATCAGGTTTCTGATAAAATGGTGCATTTCCTGAGCCTGTTCAGGTGTGGCCGTTTTTCCGGTGCCAATTGCCCACACCGGTTCATATGCTATAATTACCTTCTGGAAATCAGGTTTACTCAGACCTGCCAGTCCCTGTTCGACCTGTTTTTTTACCACCTCTGTAAAAATATTCTTTTCCCGTTCATGCAGGTTTTCGCCGCAGCAAAATATTGGTGAAAGTCCTTCCGCAATTGCTGTTTTTACTTTTTTATTCAGTAATTCATCACTTTCATTGAAATGCAATCTTCTTTCCGAGTGCCCTATTATTACATATTCAGCGCCCGCAGATACAATCATGCCTGCTGAAATTTCACCCGTAAAGGCGCCCCATTCTTCAGAGGCACAGTTTTGTGCAGCAAGTCCGATGTTGTCAGGCAGAATTTCACTGATCACGGAAAGATGGGTAAAGGGAGGCGCCAGTATAAGAGAGACACCGTGTGGCAAATCTTCTTCTGCATCTCTTTTAACAGATTCAGCGAGCTCATGGCCTTTATTGATATCTGTGTTCATTTTCCAGTTCCCTGCAACAATTTTCTTTCTCATAATAATCTGTTTTTATCTGTTATTTAAGGTTAAAAATTTTACTGGTCGCTAAATTACATTTTTTTTCTCATTCATAAATCATTAAACATTAAAGTTAACAAAACCACATGGTAATGCTGTAATAGTATCTGCCGTCAGATTTCAACAGGTTAAAACCTTTTATTTACAACAGGCCTGATAATTCTGAGCAGTGCCAGCAAAAGAATGAGAGCAAGCAGGTATACGCAGGTTATAATACTATTTCTGGTTACCTGCTGCATTTCCAGAGAATATGATAAAAGATTCTCCTTCAGTTCATCAGCATGCGGAATATTTCTGTGGTGCCATTTACCGATTATTGTTCCTTCCTTCAGCAGGAGTAATCCCGGATTACTCCTTATTATAGTCTTCAGGATGATTTCATCTGAATGGTAAAAATCATATAAGGCACCTGTTCTGTCTGAAAAATCGTCTATCTGTGCTTTCGAACTTGCTGTCAGGCATATTAGTTTCACATCCTGTCCGGCTGACCATTCTGCCAGCCTGTTTATTCTGGTGATGCTTTTCTCAGAACTTTTAGCAAGATTATAGGCCACAAGCATGAAAGTATATCAACAGACACACCACGGGCTTGAGCATGGCGGATACCATCACGCAGGGCTGATTTCTTGCTGATATAAAGGGCAGG
>JAWODJ010000023.1:0-36801 GCA_046483315.1 Bacteroidales bacterium
TATGTTGTCATTGGTGTCGGTATGGGCATGATACTGCTTTCCAGGGGCGGCGATAAATCCGTTGCTGCACTGGCTATAGGCGGCGGACTCTTCCATATGATAAACCATGCGGTTTTTAAGGGACTCCTGTTTCTGAATGCCGGAGCTATAGAGTTTGCAACAGGAACAAGAGATATGAAAAAGATGGGGGGGCTGGCAAAGTATATGCCGGTAACCCTCGGATCCTCTTTCAGCGCCTCCATGGCAATTTCGGGAATGCCCCCCTTCAACGGGTTCTTCAGCAAGCTTGTAATAATTGTTGCAGCTATAAAAGGAGGTTTCTACCTGCTGGCGGTGCTGGCAGTTATAGCAGGCATAATTACACTGGCATCGTTCATGAAGTTCCAGAGATACGCCTTCTATGACAAGCCTTCAGAAAAAACCAGTGTAAAAGAGGTTCCGGCAACCATGTGTATTTCAATGGTCACACTGGCAATTCTTTGCCTGGTGCTGAGCCTGCTGATATTTCCGGGAATAAGGCAGGTCTTTCTTGGCCCGGCGGTGAACACCCTGGTAGAAACGGCGGAATATGCAACGAAAGTATTAAACCTGTGAAATTATGCAACGAGTAGCACTGTTTACAACATCATTCATCTTCTGGCTGCTTCTTACCTGGTCGGCTGATACGGGATCCGTTGTCGCCGGACTGGCGGTGGCGGGAATTACCACGCTGCTGTTCGGGAGATACTATTTTCACAGGGTGAGTAAATTTGTTCAGCCCCGCAGGTACTTCTGGTTAGTCATCTACCTGCTCATATTCATCTGGGAGTGCATAAAAGCCAATTTTGATGTAGCCTACAGGGTACTGCACCCTAAAATGCCCATTAAGCCCGGTATAGTAAGGGTGCCTCTCAACCTGAAGTCACCTTTTGCACGTACCATGCTGGCCAACTCGATAACCATGACACCGGGAACGATAACGGTCGATATAGTGGGAGACAATATGTACGTTCACTGGATATATATAATTTCCGAAGACCCTGTTGAATATACCAGACAGGTTTCCGGAAGGTTTGAAAATTATATTAAAAAAATATTTGACTGAGATGCTGGAAATTCTGCTTTATATACAGACCGGTTTGTGCGTCTTCTGCCTTTACCGTATCATCAGGGGACCCACCATAGCGGACAGGATGGTGGGACTGGATATATTCGGTATCCTTGTGGTGGGCATCTGCGCCATGCTTGCAATCCTGACCGACAGGCCGTTTATACTGGATATAGGCATTGCCTGGATAATTCTGAGTTTCATTGGGACCATTACTCTTGCTAAATACCTGGAAAATAAAAAGTTAAATGAGTGACCTGATAAGCACTATATTCATTGCAATTGGTATACTGTTCAACCTTTTCGGTTGTGTGGGACTCATACGGCTGCCCGATGTATACAACCGGCTGCAGTCCGCCACCAAATGCGTTACCCTGGGGACATGCAGCATACTGCTGGGTGTGCTGATTAGATTTGGTTTCATTAGTATCGGCATAAAGGCCCTGGTAGCCATACCCCTGCTTTTCTTCACGGCTACGGTAGCTGCACATGCCCTGGCAAAAGGCTCCTACCGTTTCGGTATTAAGCTGGGGGAAAAGAGTGTTCATGATGATTATAAGGATGAACAGAATGAAAACAGGAAAACAGCTGAGTGATCAAAACACGATTTTCTAACAAAAAATAACCTGTTAATGAGGTATCCGAAAATACGTGAAATAAAAGAGGCCGTAGTATCGCTTTTCAGTCCGGCCTATACCAGTTCCTTTCCCCGGAAGGGGCATGAGCCTTTCCCCGGATACCGTGGCAAGCCCGTGGTGGATGAGAAAAACTGTGTGGGCTGCCTGACATGCGCCAATGTTTGCCCCCCGTATGCAATTACATATTCGGATGATAAAAAGAAGAGTATACGTACAATAAGGCGGGATTACGGCAAATGCATTTTTTGCGGGCAGTGCCAGGATCACTGCATAACCGGTAAAGGGGTGATTCTTTCGGACAAAATATTTGATATGGCGACAACAAACAGGAATGAGGTTGTCGAATACCAGGAGAGGGAATTGTTGCTGTGCCAGAACTGTAACGCCGTAATAACCACTAAAGACCATCTTTTTTACCTGCACAGGAAACTGGGCACCAAAGCATTTGCATCAATACTGAACCTGAACATGCTTAATGAAAAACTAAGGCTGGAAGATCCTGAAAAAACGCAGGTTACTGTTGAGGACGGACTGAAACGGAAGGATATGTTCAATATACTTTGCCCCAACTGCCTCAGGAAAGTACAGCTCAAATCACTTGGAGAATGACTGCAGCCCTGCAACATATACTCGACATACCGGGCAAATCCATTCTTTTTGCAGGAGTTGGCAATGTACTCAAGCAGGATGACGGCGCCGGAGTCTTTATAGCCCGGGGTATACGTAAGGGTAACGGCATCAGTACACTGGTTGTTGAGATGGGTATCGAAAATCATATAGGTAAGATCAACACTCTTGCTCCCGATATACTTGTTATAATTGATGCAACAGATTTTGGTGAAAAACCGGGCTTCATCAGACTGGCAGAGGTATCCAGCCTGAAAGGGATTACAACCAACACCCATAATATCTCACTTGCAAAAATATCGGAACTCTTCAATATGCCTGTATATATCCTGGGGATACAGCCGGCCGATATAAGTTTTGGTGAAGGGATGAGTCCGGAAATCAGAGAATCTGCAGACAGGATAGTGAAATTAATCAATTCAAAAAACGGAGAGCTGATATTTGCACAATAACAATTGATCCCGTTGACCATTGTAAGCCGTTTACCTAAATAAATCAGAACAAAAACAGGAGGTTAAAATGGAGTATGATTATTTATGTCCGATTTGCGAGGGCCATCTGAGGGTTGGCGACAAGCTTGTCTTTGCTGCAAAAACCAGGGAAAACAAAAAGGGCCTTATCTTCCTCAGTCCGGAACTTGGCAATTACACTACCGAACATCACCCTTCTTTTGATATTCAGGAGGGTGAAGAATACCGCTATTACTGCCCCATTTGCCATGCCAGCCTGAATCAACCGGAAAAGGATAAGCTGGTAAAGATCTTTATGGTGGACGAAAATGAGGAAGAATTTGAAATCTTCTTCTCCGGAATTGCAGGGGAAAAATGCACCTACAGGATGCGTGACAAGGAAAAAGAGGAATTTGGCCCGGACAGGGATAAATACAAACAGTATTTTGATCTGCCGGATGAATACAGGAAATACCTGTAACACAAAAAAGGCTGTTCCGGGAACAGCCTTTTTTGTTTAAACAACAGCTTACTTAAAAAGAGTAATAAACTAACCTGTCAATCATTAACTTGTTATACAAACACCTGGCCCCGGCCGGCAGCATGGTAAACTGTCTACCCGTCGGGGCACTATCTTCTTTTGCCTAATACCTCTGCCTTGCCTTGTAATGTGTATGCAGAAGTTCATGTGACTTGTGGCTAAGGGGCTCTCCCAGGAACTCTTTGTATATTGCAATAACTTCGGGATTCTCATGCGATTTTCTGATTGGCTTGCCGGCATCTTCCATGTATATGGCTTCGGTACGCTTTTTCCGTATCTCCATATTGGTGGGGATAGGCTGTCCGCCTCCGCCTATACATCCTCCGGGACATGCCATGATCTCAATGAAATGGTAATCGGCCTCGCCCGCCTTAACTTTCTCCATTACATATTTTGCATTGGTAAGTCCGTGAGCCGTTACCGTTTTAAGCTCGGCTCCCTCCAGAAAATTCCATTCCGGCACCGTGCCTTCAATCTTGATGGTAGCCTCCTTAATGCCCTCCATACCGCGCACCGGAGTTATATTCAGTTTCTCGAACGGCACTTCCCGGCCTGTTACTATTTCATAGGCTGTACGCAGGGCGGCTTCCATAACACCTCCCGTTGCTCCGAAAATAACAGCAGCACCTGAAGACTCTCCCATAATACTGTCATAATTCTCCTCCGGCAATGCATTGAAGTTAAGGCCTGCCTGTTTTATCATCCTGGCAAGTTCACGGGTTGTAAGAACATAATCAACATCCTTGTATCCGCTGCTTCTCATCTCCGGCCTGTCAGCCTCAAATTTCTTTGCCACACAGGGCATAATGGAAACAGATACAATATTTTCAGGATCAATGTCTCTTTTCCGGGCATAATATGTCTTTGCAAGTGCACCGAACATTTGCTGGGGTGACTTGCAGGTTGACAGATTATCGAGGTACTCCGGAAATGTATGTTCAATAAATTTTATCCAGCCGGGTGAGCATGAAGTTGCCATAGGCAGTTTAACGGTCGGATCCTTATCCACCAGTGCCTTCTTAAGCCTGGTAAGCAATTCGGTACCCTCCTCCATAATTGTCAGATCGGCCGAAAAATCGGTATCGAGTACAGAGTCAAAGCCCACCCTTTTCAGTGAAGCCACCATTTTGCCCGTTACAACCTGACCGGCATCCAGTCCGAGATCCTCACCCAATGCAACCCTGGTGGCAGGTGCCGTCTGCACCACAACATGCTTTTTCTCATCATAGATGGCATCCCATACCTCATCCACGTAATTGCGTTCAATAAGCGAACCTGTGGGACAACGAATGATACACTGTCCGCAATTTGTACAGACTACATCAAACATGGGATTCTCAAAGAAGGTTGATATCTTCATTTTATCACCTTTGTAAGCGACTCCCAGTGCACTTACATGCTGCAGCTCCTCGCAGGTGCGGACACAACGCTGACACCGTATGCATTTGCTGTCATCCTTGATAATAGAAGGAGAAAAATCATCTATGGTATAATTTTTCAAAGGCACCAGGTCAATAAACTCCTTCTCCCCTGATGTTTTATATTCACTGGCGAGATCCTGCAATTCACACTTTTTGTTCTTGTAGCAGTTTGTACAATCGGCATTATGCTCTGAAAGCAGCAATTCAATAATGTTTTTCCTTGCGGCACGCACCTTGAGACTGTTTGTATGAACTTCCATGCCCTCGGTAGCAGGCATGGCACAGGAAGCTACAAGTGTCCTGGCACCTGTTACCTCAACTACACATACCCTGCAGTTGCCGGCAACGCACAGATCCTCATGATAACACAAGGTGGGGATATGTACATTCATGGATCTTGCCGCATCCAGTATGGTTTTACCCTCTTCTACCTGAATATCTAAACCGTCTATCTTTAAATTAATATTTTTAGCCATTTCTTAGTTTTTAATGGTTCGAACAAATTTTCTTAGTAAATCATCTCTTCCCTGAAATTATCAACAATTGAATAGAAAGAGTTTGCCACCGACTGTCCCAGTCCGCACTTCGACGCCACCTTCATGGTCGCGCTCAGTTTTAAGAGCTGATCCAGGTACTGGGCCTTCTTTTCTCCCTTCTTAACTGCTTCAATTCCCCTAATCAGTTGCTGACATCCTACCCTGCAGGGAGTGCATTGTCCGCATGACTCCTCCTCGAAAAATTCAAGGTAATTATGCAAAACATTGTACATTGAGCGGGATGAGTTGAATACTTTCATGGATCCGCCGGTTGGAACACCTTCAAAACCGATTATTGTCTCCTTGAACTTCTTCCTGGGAACACAAAAACCGGCAGCGCCGCCAACCTGAACGGCTTTGGTATCGCCATCTCCAAACTCCTCGACAAAATTATCAAGCGGCATCCCAAGCTCCAGTTCATAGATACCGGCAATAGGAGTGTCACCCGATACCGAAAACACTTTTGATCCCCTGGAATCAGAAGTACCGAGTTCCTTAAACTTCATAGGCCCGTGCTTGCATATCATGAATGCATAAACCAGGGTCTCAACATTGTTAATTACAGTTGGTTTATCCTTAAAGCCTGCAACTGTGGGATATGGAGGTTTATTCCTGGGTTCGCCGCGTTTGCCTTCCATAGACTCAAACAGCGCACTCTCTTCGCCGCAGATATACGCTCCGCTGCCCATTTGAATGGCAATTTCAAAGTCAATCAAATCCTTGATATCCCGGTGAAATGCATTGAGAGCCTTCTGAAGCTGTGGCAGAAGAAAACGGTATTCACCCCTCAGGTATATATATCCCTTTTTCGCGCCTATAACTTTTGCACAGACAGCCATTCCTGAAAAAACCTTGCCGGGCACCTTGAAAAGTATCTCCCTGTCCTTAAAAGTACCGGGTTCTCCCTCATCGGCATTACAGATAACAAAACGTTCATCGGCAGGCTGCTCGGCAGTGAACTTCCATTTCAGTCCGGTCGGAAATCCGGCCCCGCCCCTGCCCTTGAGTCCGGATTCCAGTATATCGTTAATTATCTCATCACCGGATTTACTGAATGTTTTTTCCAGCACTTCCCGGCATTCGCAATCTTCATGAAAAATCAGATCAACTCTCTTTAACTTATTATATGTCATGGTGAGATTCTCCTTTATTTAAATTAAATCTGTTGGTTATTTATTCTTAACATAATCGGTAATGATCTCAATGGCCTTTTCAGCTGTAAGTTTGGTGTAGGCCTGGTCATTTATCAGCATGGCCGGGCCTTCATGACACCATCCAAGGCAGTTTGTCTCAAGCAGCGTAAACTTTTTGTTGGGGCTGGTTTCCCCGAGCTTGATCTTCAGGGTATCTTCTATTGCCTGGATGATCTGATTTTTACCTTTCATATCACAGGTGATAGTCCGGCATATCCTTATTACATACTTACCCCTGGGTTCGGTATCCAGAAAGGTATAAAACGTGGCAGTACCGAATACCTGTGCTGCAGACATGTCAAGCTCCCTCGCTACTTCCGTAAGCGCCACATCAGACAAATATCTCTCCTGTTCAATTATGCCTTGCAAAATATGCAGAAGATTCTCCCTCTTCCTGCCATATTTGTCGGCCAAATTTTTTACTAATTCCTGAACTTCTGGCATTGTTTTCTCTTTTATTAAAGGTTTTATAATTATTATGTTACTTCTATAACACTGTTAATTTTATAACACATAAAAATATGTCTATCTTTATGAATACAGGCCTAAATGTATTATAACGAAAAAACCGAAACCATAATAAAAATCATGTTTTCGTTCTTTTCGTTATAAAATCAGAATTTAAAATCAGTTTAAATAAAGCACGGAAAAATATAAAATTATCACAGATGATCCTCGTGCGATTAAAACCCGGCAAGGTTTTCATAAAGCTTATCCACGGGAAGGCCCATCACATTATAATAAGAACCATTGATCTTCCTTATACCGGTATATCCGATCCATTCCTGTATTCCATATGCGCCGGCCTTATCGTAAGGCTTGTAGTTGTCGACGTAATATATGATCTCCTCATCGGTCAGATCACGGAAAAAAACAGCTGTTGCAGAACTGAACGATACGGTTTTGGACCTGCTCCTAAGGCAGACACCGGAAATAACATGATGTTTTCGTCCGGAAAGGAGCTTGAGCATTTCTACAGCCTCTTCCCGGCCTGATGGTTTGTCCAGCACCCTGTTACCGCAACATACTATAGTGTCGGCAGTAATAAGCAGGGTATTTTCCTTAAGGAGAGCCTCGTGTGCATCGGACTTCTTAACGGCCAGGTAGACCGGGATTTCATTTTCTTCCAAAAAGGCAGGATAGGTTTCATCTATACCGGCATTATCTATAACATCAAATCTGATACCAAGTCCGCCAAGTAAAAGCTGCCGGCGGGGGGACCGTGAAGCCAGTATGACCCTTGTATCCCTGAATTTTTCCTTAACAGACACCATAAGGACAATCTAAAATGATGTTAAGATTATATAACGTACCAGCAATGAGTACATCAGTCCTGTGAGCATTATAAACTTTGCCAGCTTATTTGCAGACCTGTACTCCTCCCTGGTTTGTGCTTTCACAACCCTGTAAAAAAGCATTGAAAGAGGAAGTAAAAGAAAAACAATAAAATATAACAGGCTGAGGTAATCGGTCTCACCGTAGAAACCTATCATCAGATAGGCCTTGTAAAGATAGGCCAGAGAGATGAGAGTGAGTATTATCAATCCCCCGATAATAAGTTTAGTGTAGGGAATACCAAGAACAATTGGTACTGAACGCCTGCCCTGTTCCATATCACCCTCATAATCCTCAATATCCTTAATAAGCTCCCTTGCCAGGGTGGTAATAAAGGCAAAATAACCGAAAGACCCGACCCAGGCAAAGATATAGCTAAAACTGGCCTGGTTGATCATCATGATCTCACCATACTCCCTGTTGAGAAGGGGAATTTCAAATAAAACCACCATCAGAGGAACCATTGCCGTAAGAAAGGCAACCACCAGATTTCCTATAAGGAACTGGCGGTTGTAGGTGGTTGAATAAAACCAGAGAAGTCCGCCCACGATAACAAAGGAGATGCCAAGCATGGGAATCCCGATATGAAAGGCCAGGTAAAACCCGATAAGAATGCCGGTAAAGTTCAGAACCCAGTGCATGATAATAGCCGTACGCCTGGAAATCTGCCTTCCTATAATAACGGTATCCGGCCGGTTAAGCATATCAGTCCGGGTATCAAAATAGTCATTTATTACATACCCGGCTGCTGTAATAAGCATTGTCGCAAGTACAAGAAGAAAAAATTGAAACTCTCCCAGCTGCAGGTCAAAATCATTAATGCCAAGTATGGGTTCCATTATGGCAAACCTCATCAGATACTGCGTCAGAGCCACAATAAAAAGGTTTTTATACCTTATAAGACGGAAAAAAGCCGAAAGATTTCTTGTCATAAGATAAAAGTATCAGCATCCATCCATTTTCCATGGACCCTCAGAACCTGTTCGATTACATCTCTCACGCAGCCCTGGCCGCCAGGACGGTCCGATACATAACCGGATATCTGCCTGATCTCGGTTACGGCATCCCGCGGGCAGGCAGGAAACCCTGCTTTTTTCATGACAGGGTAATCCGGAAGGTCATCCCCCATATACAGGACATTATCGGCATTCAGACTGTGTTTATCTAAAAAATGATTGAAATCATCAATCTTTCTGGATGATTTCAGATAGACATCGTCGATACCAAGAAGGTTGAACCTCTTTCTTACCGCTTCGGAATTACCCCCGGTAATGATGGCAATGGGGAAACCCTTGCGGACAGCGAGCTGTACGGCAAAACCATCCTTTATATTCATGCCTCGAATTAATTCACCATCAGGGCTAAGCAACAGGCTTCCGTCTGAAAACACACCGTCTACATCAAAGACAAAGGCCTGCACCCTGCCCAGATCTTCTTTAAAACTTCCCGTCATTTTTTCTTTATCAGCGCCCTTCTCTGAGGGTAATATTCCTGATCCTGCCATTATACCGGCAGAAAGACTCTCGTAAAGGCTTTTTAATTGCGGCGAGAAAGATAATAAATCCAGATGCCTTTTAATAATAATATTGTCATTTCTTATGGCAGGTCCGGTCTGTGATTTTCCGGGACCCGATTCTATAGCTTTTTCGGCTGTTTCCCGGATAAGTGAATGGAACATATCAAATGGCAGGCCTGCTCTCTGTGCAATCTCCTCTGCCAGGCAATACATATGATTGGAAAAGTTGCATGCAAAAACCGCGGCCAGATGCAAAAAAGCCCTCTTATCCGAGCTTACTTCAAAGACCAGGGGACTGATGCTGCGGGCAAGGGAGAGGAGTATCTCCAGACCTCTTTTTGTATTTGCCTCAATACAAAGGGGTATGTCGGCAGAAAGGGGCATCTTTTTCCCCGAGATAGTCTGAAGAGGATACAAAACACCATAGTTATCCGAATGTCCTGAAAATATGTTCATCGGAAGGCTTCCCGCCGTGTGAAGCAACAAAACTCCCCTGTGCCTGATCCTGCTTACAATATCAGGTGTAGCCCGGTCTGTCAGGGCAAATATCCATATTGCCGCATCTGTCCCAATTCCATCGATACTGGTTGTCCATCCGGCACCCACCTTCCCGGCAAGGCTTTTTGCGCCGGTCCGGCTACGGCTGTAGACTGTATCAATTTTACGGCCTGCTCGGTGCAGGCTTACAGCCAGGTAAGAGGCTACATTACCTGATCCGATAATAGCTATCCTGCCGGTGGATAAATCAGTCATTGCACAATCCTTAAAAACGTTACGGGCCGGTACAAAAAGGGAATTGCTGTTACCTGATCACTTAATCATCAAAATTATATTTAAATATCCCCAGGTCCTTCCTGTTGAAGTTCTTAATATACCCTGCTCTCTCACTGTTCTGAGCTTTTGCCATACCGGCAAATATTCCGGCGGTATGCAGGTAAGATTCATCCCTCTTTGCATCCTTAAGCAAAAGATAGCCCATTATTATATTTCCAGCCATTTCTACCAGTCTCCTGGCATGGAAGTCCATGTATTCACTGTCTTCTGTTTCTGTAACAAGCTTTACACATTCTTCAAATTCACCGGTCATTTCTATAAGCCCCGGTTTCAGATGCTCCAGCTCAGGCTTGAAGTTCTCCTTCTCATAATTATCCCTGATAATCCCCAGGTAGGTTCCTGATGAAACTCCCCTTACGGCAGCAACAACCTGCAGCTGCGAAGTACCCTCATATATGGAAGTGATCCTTGCATCACGGTATATGCGTTCTACAGGAAAATCCTTCATGAAACCGGCTCCCCCATGTACCTGAAGTGCATCATAAGCTATCTGATTCGAGTATTCACTTGCTATGAGCTTTAGCATTGGAGTGAATACATCGGCCAGGCGCTGGTACTTTTTCTGTTCATTCCTCTCTTCGGGTTCCAGTTTGCGCTCTTCGGAAATGAAATTATAATTTTTGTATATATCTACAAACCTGGATGTTTCATACAACAACGAACGCTGTGCCCTGGTTTTTACCTGCATGTTCCTTATCATTTCATAAACCGCGGGAAACTGAATTATGGGCCTTCCGAACTGGGTTCTCTCTTCTGCATACTTAACAGATTCACGGTATGCGGCTTCAGAAATGCCGACGGACTGGGCAGCGACACCAAGCCGGGCACTGTTCATAAGTGACATTACATACTTTATAAGTCCGAACTTCCTGTTCCCCACAATTCTGGCAGGGGCATTCCTGAATACCAGTTCACATGTAGGTGAACCTTTGATACCCAGCTTGTTTTCAATCCTGCGGATTGTAACTGCCTTTTCCTTCCTGTCGTAGACGAAAAGTGAAAGACCCCTTCCGTCGCTGGTACCCTCCTCAGACCGGGCCAGAACAAGTGATATGTCCGCATCTCCATTAGTTATAAAACGCTTTACACCGTTCAGCAACCAGGTGCCACTTTGTTCATCATATTTTGCCTTAAGCTGTACGGCCTGAAGGTCAGAACCCGCATCAGGCTCTGTAAGATCCATGGCTGCAGTTGCACCCTTATTGAAGCGGGGCAGAAACTCATCCTTTATCTCTTCCGACCCAAACTCATTGAGTGTCTCTGCACAGTCCTGCAGTCCCCAAATATTAGCAAAGCCCGCATCTGCACGGGAAACAATCTCTGCTGCCATTACATAAGGTACCATCGGGAAATTGAGTCCCCCGTATTTCCTCGGCAACGACATGCCTATCAGGCCGGCCCTGGTTAAAGCTTCATGATTCTCCCGGGTTCCCCTGGCATAGCGGACTTCATTATTAACCAGTGCAGGGCCCTCGGCATCGACCGATTCGGCATTGGGGGCAATAATGTTGCCGCAAATATCACCAACAATATCAAGAACCTTGTCATAGCTGTCCATTGCATCTTCAAAATCCATAAATGCATAGTCATAACTATCTTTATCGGCAAAGTCACGCTCTTTAAGCTGCACTATCCTTTTCATAAGGGGATGCCCCAGGTGAAATTTCAGATCTTTGTTATCACTGTAATAATTTGCCATTATTTAATGTTCTTTTGATAATATTTAATCATTTTGGGTATTACCCCGGTAAGATCGCCGGTTATCGTATAATCTGCAATCTGATTGATAGGAGCATCGGGGTCATTGTTGATGGAAATTATTATAGCGGACTGGTCCATGCCGGCCCGGTGCTGTATCTGTCCCGATATTCCGCAGGCAATATAGAGTTTCGGGCGAACCGTCACACCCGTTTGTCCTACCTGCCGCTCGTGCTCAACAAACCCCCCGTCTACGGCGGCTCTTGATCCGGCAACTTCGCCGCCCAGCACCCCTGCAAGATCATACAGAAGTTTGAAATTCTCTTTAGATCCAACGCCATATCCGCCTGCAACAATGATCCCGGCATTTTTAATATTAACCTTCCTGGGTTCAATATGGCGTTCTACAATCCGTACAATAAAATCCTCCTCCTTCAGCCACTTTTCAGGGTCGATTTTTTTAACCACTCCCTTATGACCGGCTGAAAAGATCTCCTTCTTCATGACTCCTTCCCTTACAGTTGCCAGTTGCGGCCGGGTATCCGGATTTATGATGGTGGCAATTATATTGCCACCAAAAGCAGGTCTGATCTGATAAAGCAGATCCTTATACTCTTTTTTTGTCTTATTCTCAGTATGGTCACCAATTTCCAGTGATGTACAATCGGCAGTCAGGCCACATTTTAAGGCTGAGGCTATCCGCGGAGCAAGATCCCTTCCAACGGAAGTTGCACCAAACAAGCCGATCACCGGCTTCTCCTGTTTGAATAATCCGGCAACAACAGAAGCATGAGGCAGGGTGGTATAAGGATAAAGCCTGCTATCGTCGGCAATATGAACAACATCTGTTCCGTAGGGAAAAATCTGTTTCTCTATGCCTTTAAGGTCCGAACCCGGAACAACAGCTTCAAGCTTGCATTTCAGATGGCTGGCAAGGAAACGCCCCCTGGAAAGAAGCTCAAGGCTAACTTCGGCAACCCGTCCTTCTTCTATTTCACAATAAACAAAAACACTATGCATTCTTCCTGATTCTAGTTAATAAAATATTTATTACCACAAAAACACAAACAAATTACCGGCAAACAATTACATTACACTGTCAACCTATTGTATGGTTATCAATAAGATCCTTCATCAATTGCTCTATTTCGCTGTCTTCACCTGCCAGCACCCTCGACTCACGGCTTGTAAAAACCACATTCTCTATCTTTTTAACCTTGGTGGGAGAGCCTGACAGGCCGAGTTGCTTTTCATCTGCATCAATATCGTCAACATTCCACTCTTCTATCATAAGGTGCGGCCTGTCCTTCTGTAACTGCAGGTAATCCTCACTTGTATCCTGTAATTCACTGAGACTTCTTGCACGTTTATACTTGATTGTATATTTTGCATGCCTTGCGCGACACTCAGGGGCAGAGCCGTGAACTGTTATTACCAGTGGCATGGGAGAGGCCACTGTCTCCACCCCTCTTTCGATCCTCCGTTTTACGATAACCTCGTTTTCATCAACAGTAATCACCTCTTCTGCATAGGTAACCTGGGGCAACCCGAGCTTTTCTGCTACCTGGGGGCCAACCTGTGCGGTGTCGCCGTCAATAGCCTGGCGGCCGGCAATGACCATATCAAAAGGAGCCAGTTTCATTATGGCCAGCGAGAGGGCATACGAGGTAGCAAGGGTATCCGAACCTGCAAATTTACGGTCTGTTACAAGATAACCCCCGTCAGCACCACGGTACATCGCCTCGCGTATTATCCCGGCAGCCCTGGCCGGTCCCATCGTAACAACCGTAATGACAGTGCCCGGATTCTTATCCTTGATTCTCAGGGCCAGTTCCAGGGCATTCATGTCTTCAGGATTGAATATAGCGGTCAATGCAGCTCTGTTAACGGTTCCGTCGGCTTTCATGGCATCTTTACCGACATTCCTGGTGTCAGGTACCTGCTTGGCAAGTAAAATTATTTTTAACCCTCTCATATAATCTTCTGTTTTATAAAAATCAAAGTGACAAATGTAAATAAAAAATTTTTATCTGAAATTACACACAGACGGATTACATATAAAAACCCGGTATAAACCGGGTTATATTATATTTACTGAAAAATTCAAAGTTATACCTTAATGTATCCTCTTTCTGAATCAACGGCAGTAAAAGCAAACAGCAAGAACATATTCATTTTTAACGGAATGCTGTCATGCCTGTGCTGAAGGCCCTCCGAAGTTCATCGGCATACCCCCCGGTCCCCCTTTTCCATCTACTTTCTTGATAGGCCCGTGCACCGACTCAAACTTATCTATATTCTCCTTAAGAGCCATTAACAAACGCTTTGCGTGCTCAGGGGTAATGATGATCCTTGATTTAACGGCAGCCTTGGGTATTCCCGGAACTACTCTTACAAAGTCCAGAACAAATTCAGAACTGGAATGGGTAATTACGGCAAGATTGGAATAAGTTCCCTGTGCAACTTCTTCCTTAAGTTCAATATTGATCTGGTTCTGTTTTTTGGATTCATCCATAACATTAATGTTTTATTATTCTGTTACTTCCGCATCTTTTGGTTCCTTCTCCTTTTCAGACATAAGCGCATCGTACTCTTGTTTTGAACCCACAACCAGCTTTCCAAGTTCCTTCTGCCCCGTTCCCGCAGGTATGAGGTGCCCGACAATCACATTCTCCTTGAGCCCTTCCAGATGATCCACCTTGCCAAAGATGGCAGCCTCATTAAGCACCTTTGTTGTTTCCTGGAATGAAGCGGCAGAAATAAAGGACTTCGTCTGCAGAGCAGCCCTTGTTATACCCTGAAGTACCTGGCTTGAGGTTGATGGAATAGCATCCCTGGAGGTAACAAGCTTCATGTCTTTCCTTTTGAGCATCGAATTTTCATCGCGAAGCTTGCGCGCAGTCACAATCTGGCCCGCTTTAATCGAGGTGGAGTTTCCTGGATCAAGAACAACCTTTTTCCCGTATATCCAGTCATTCTCATCCATGAATGCCCACTTGTCAACTATCTGTTTCTCCAGGAACTTGGTATCACCGGGGTCGTCAATTGACACCTTTCTCATCATCTGCCTTACAATGACTTCAAAATGCTTGTCATTTATCTTAACTCCCTGCAGACGGTAAACCTCCTGGACTTCATTTACAATATATTCCTGAACCTTGGTGGGCCCCTTAATCATAAGTATATCTTCAGGAGTAATAGCACCATCTGACAATGAGGTGCCCGCTTTCACATAATCACTCTCCTGAACCAGTATCTGTTTTGCCAGGGGAATAAGGTACTTTTTAACTTCGCCTGTCTTGGACTTGATGCTGATCTCCCTGTTACCACGCTTAATCTTGCCAAACTGCACCTCACCGTCAATCTCACTGACTACGGCGGGGTTGGAAGGATTCCTGGCTTCAAACAATTCAGTAACACGCGGCAGACCTCCGGTTATATCGCCCGATTTTCCAACGGCACGCGGTATCTTGACAATAATTTCACCTGCCCTGACAACCGAATCGGCCGCAACAGAGACGTGCGAACCAACAGGCAGGTTATATGATTTAAGCGCCTCCCCCTCATCGGAAATTATCCTGATCATGGGGTTCTTGGATTTATCACGGGTCTCTATGATAACTTTTTCCCTGAAGCCGGTCTGCTCATCTGACTCCTCTTTGTAAGTCACACCCTCTATTAATGCATCAAATTCAACCCTTCCGGTCGATTCGGTTACGATAACAGCATTATAAGGATCCCATTCGCATATCAAATCTCCTTTTTTCACCTCGGCACCATTTTTCGCATACAGTCTCGAACCATATGGAATATTCTGGGTGGTGAGGGCAATATTGGTATTTTTGTCAATAATACGAAGCTCGGCAAGACGGCTTATAACGATGTCTATCTTGTTGCCAAGTTCATCAACCCTTTCAACCGTTCTCAGTTCGTCTATCTCAAGTTTTCCATCATAACGGGCAAGTATGCTTGATTCGGCAGCGATGTTGGAAGCTGTTCCGCCCACGTGAAAAGTACGCAAGGTCAGCTGCGTTCCAGGTTCTCCGATCGACTGTGCCGCTATAACGCCAACTGCCTCGCCGATCTGCACCATCTTGCCTGTGGCAAGACTCCGTCCGTAACATTTTGCGCATACACCCTTTTTCGATTCACAGGTTAATACGGAACGTATCTCCACCTGTTCAATCGGTGACTCTTCAATTAATGAAGTTATCTCCTCTGTAAGCTCTTCGCCGGCTGAAACAATAAGCTCACCGGTTGACGGATGGTAAACATCATGCACAGTTGTACGCCCGAGTATACGTTCGAAAAGGGATTCCACAACTTCTTCATTGTTCTTTATGGCGGTTGCCTGCAATCCCCGCAATGTCCCGCAGTCAGGCTCCGAAACGATCACATCCTGTGATACATCAACAAGTCTTCTTGTAAGATATCCGGCATCAGCGGTTTTAAGAGCTGTATCGGCAAGACC
This sequence comes from Bacteroidales bacterium, assembly GCA_046483315.1. Taxonomy (GTDB): domain Bacteria; phylum Bacteroidota; class Bacteroidia; order Bacteroidales; family PUMT01; genus PXAP01. Next base: position 16,347 of record JAWODJ010000023.1, read on the forward strand.
CTTTCTTGCCCCGTGAGTTGATATAAAATACTCGAGAACTGATAATCCTTCCTTGAAGTTTGACAATATCGGGTTCTCAATGATCTCAGACCCTGCTGAACCGGATTTCTGAGGCTTGGCCATCAGTCCCCTCATTCCCGACAACTGCCTTATCTGTTCCTTAGAGCCCCTCGCACCCGAATCCAGCATCATAAATACGGAATTGAAGCCCTGCTGATCTAAAGTAAGCTGCCTCATCAGCGTCTGGGTGAGCTTGGCATTTATATGTGTCCATATGTCAATTATCTGGTTGTACCGTTCGTTATTGGTAATGAACCCCATATTATAATTATTGAAAACCTCCTCTACCTGGGCATAACCTTCATTGATAAGTTCCATCTTCTGGTCAGGAACAATAACATCGTCAAGATTGAATGAGAGGCCTCCGCGAAATGCCATCTCATAACCGAGATTCTTGATATTGTCAAGGAACCTGGCTGTTTTGGCAGTACCTGTTTTCTTTAAAACCGTTCCGATGATATCACGAAGCGATTTTTTGGTGAGCAGTTCATTAATGTAGCCTGCCTTCTCAGGAACCGACTGGTTGAAGACAACCCTTCCGACCGTTGTTTCCAGCATAGTGCTTTCACCCGATTCATGATCGGTGATCCTGACCCTGATAATGGCATGCAGGTCTATAATATTTTCATTATATGCAATGATAACTTCTTCAGGAGAATAAAAGACCATATTCTCACCCCTTACCGGATGCCCCGGTTCACTTTTCCTTGCCTTGGTCAGGTAATACAGGCCAAGCACCATATCCTGAGAAGGAACACTTATAGGAGCCCCGTTTGCAGGATTGAGAATATTGTGCGATGCAAGCATGAGTATCTGTGCTTCAAGTATTGCAGCATTACCAAGTGGCAAATGGACAGCCATCTGGTCACCGTCAAAGTCCGCGTTAAAAGCAGTACAGACAAGGGGATGAAGCTGAATGGCCTTGCCCTCTATCATCTTTGGCTGAAATGCCTGGATACCGAGACGATGAAGCGTGGGGGCACGGTTCAGAAGAACAGGATGACCCTTGATCACATTTTCAAGTATATCCCATACAACCGGATCTTTTCTGTCCACTATCTTTTTTGCCGATTTAACCGTCTTTACTATTCCCCTCTCAATAAGTTTTCGTATGATAAATGGCTTATAAAGCTCTGCTGCCATATCCTTTGGCAGTCCGCATTCATGAAGCTCCAGCTCGGGCCCGACAACGATAACCGAACGTGCCGAATAATCAACACGTTTACCCAAAAGATTCTGACGGAACCGGCCCTGTTTGCCTTTAAGACTGTCACTAAGCGACTTGAGGGGCCTGTTGGCGTCTGTTTTAACAGCATTTGCTTTTCTTGAATTATCAAAAAGAGAATCCACAGATTCCTGAAGCATCCGCTTCTCATTTCTCAGTATCACTTCAGGAGCCTTTATTTCAATCAGACGCTTAAGCCTGTTGTTCCTTATAATGACTCTCCTGTAAAGATCATTCAGATCGGACGTTGCAAAACGACCGCCGTCAAGAGGGACAAGAGGCCGCAATTCAGGAGGGATCACAGGAACCACTTTTACTATCATCCATTCCGGGTGGTTAATTCCTTTGGAAGCACGGAATGCTTCCACCACCTGAAGACGCTTGAGCGCCTCATTTTTTCTTTGTTGTGATGTTTCTGTATTAGCTTTGTGGCGCAGAGAATAGGACAATTCGTCAAGGTCTATCCTGGAAAGAAGCAGATTTAATGCATCTGCACCCATACTTGCAATGAACTTATTGGGATCGTCATCTTCCAGGTGGTGGTTATCTTTGGGTAAAGCTTCTACAATATCAAGGTATTCCTCTTCAGTGAGGAAATCAAGATATTCAATGCCGTCAGCTTTTTTAACACCGGGATTTATTACCACATAACGCTCATAATAGATGATCGACTCCAGTTTCTTTGTCGGAAGCCCCAGAAGATATCCTATCTTGTTGGGCAGGGACTTGAAGTACCATATATGAGCAACAGGAACCACAAGATTTATGTGACCCATACGTTCACGACGCACCTTTTTCTCGGTTACCTCAACGCCACACCGGTCACAGACTATACCCTTATAGCGGATACGCTTGTATTTTCCGCAATGGCACTCATAATCCTTTACCGGACCGAAGATCCTTTCACAAAACAAACCGTCACGTTCAGGTTTGTAGGTACGATAATTAATTGTTTCCGGCTTAAGCACCTCACCGCTCGAACGTTCAAGGATCTCTTCAGGAGATGCAAGCCCTATTGAGATCTTTGTAAAACTGCTTTTTACCTTGGTGTCTCTTCTGAATGACATATTTCACTAATTAATTTATTAATCAAAACTACTTCTGCCGGACATATTTCCGTGCAGAAAAACAATTCAAATCAGACCAGGTTTATACTCAAACCCAGTCCGCGTAGCTCATGAAGCAAAACATTAAGTGACTCAGGTATTCCCGCCTGTGGCAGGGGATCTCCCTTCACCACGCTTTCATATGCCTTGGCACGGCCAATGACGTCGTCTGATTTAATGGTAAGAATCTCCTGCAAAATATGTGACGCACCAAATGCTTCAAGAGCCCAGACCTCCATCTCACCAAAACGCTGTCCGCCAAACTGGGCCTTACCCCCAAGAGGCTGCTGGGTGATTAATGAATAGGGCCCTATGGAACGGGCATGCATCTTATCATCCACCATATGGCCGAGCTTCATCATATAAATTACTCCCACCGTGGCCGGCTGGTCAAAACGCTCACCTGTTCCGCCATCATACAGATATGTCTTGCCATAATCCGGCACACCCGCTTTCCTGGTGTATTCTGTAATCTGATCAATTTGGGCCCCGTCAAAAATGGGAGAAGCAAAGGTAAGTCCGAGCTCCTTGCCTGCCCAGCCGAGAACCGTCTCGTAAATCTGTCCGAGATTCATCCTCGAAGGAACCCCCAGGGGGTTAAGAACTATATCGACCGGGGTGCCGTCTTCGAGGAAAGGCATATCCTCTTCACGTACAATCCTGGACACTATCCCCTTATTACCATGCCTGCCGGCCATTTTATCACCCACCTTTATCTTGCGCTTCTTCGCAATGTAAACTTTGGCCATCTGTACAATCCCTGCAGGCAGCTCATCGCCAATGGTAAGATTGTATTTTTTTCTCTTATGCACAGCATCAAGCTGTTTATGCTTCAGAATATAATTCTGCAACAACTTCTTAACGGTCTCGTTCCTCTCCTTGTCAGTTGTCCATTTATTTGGATTGACATTCATAAAATCAATATCCTGCAGAAGTTTCTGTGTAAATTTGACTCCCTTTGGAACAACCTCAACATTAAGATAGCTTTTAACACCCTGCGAGGTACGACCGTTAACAAGAATGAATAATTTATCAACCAGCTTGCCGGTCAGGTCCTCAATCTTCCTGTTGAACTCTTCATCAAGCCTGGTAAGGCTTGCTTTTTCCGACAGCTTTACCTTTTTATCCCTTACCGACCTGGAAAAGAGCTTTTTGTCTATAACAACTCCCTGCAGGGAGGGTGAAGCTTTCAAAGAGGCATCCTTTACATCACCTGCTTTGTCGCCGAAAATCGCACGAAGGAGTTTCTCTTCCGGGGAAGGATCAGATTCACCTTTCGGAGTGATTTTTCCGATAAGAATATCACCGGGGTTCACCTCTGCGCCGATCCTGATTATACCATTCTCATCAAGATCCCTGGTTGCATCTTCACTTACATTGGGAATATCGGATGTTAACTCTTCCATACCACGCTTGGTGTCGCGAACCTCAAGCAGATATTCATCAACATGAATTGATGTAAAATAGTCTTCCCTTACAAGTCTTTCACTGATAACGATGGCATCTTCAAAATTATATCCCTTCCAGGGCATAAAAGCAACTTTAAGATTCCGGCCGAGGGCAAGCTCTCCCTGCTGTGTGCCATAACCTTCAGTTAGTATCTGACCCTTATGAATATGTTCTCCTTTTGAAACAGTAGGCTTCAGTGTCAGAACGGTATTCTGGTTAGTCTTCTTGAACTTGGGTAGCTGGTATCTTTTAACTTCCGGGTCAAAACTTACGAACTGCTCTTTGTCGTTACGGTTATACCTTACACGAATTTCATTTGCATCAACATATTCCACGACACCCTCACCTTCAGCAACCAAAAGCACACGCGAATCGGCTGCAACCCTTGATTCAAGTCCTGTTCCCACAACAGGTGTTTCAGGTTTCAGGAGCGGCACAGCCTGTCTCATCATGTTTGATCCCATAAGAGCCCTGTTGGCGTCATCATGTTCCAGGAAAGGTATCAGTGAAGCAGCAATTGAGGCAATCTGGTTTGGGGCCACATCCATAAGTTCAACCTCATTCCTTTCAGCAAGAGGGAAATCACCATTAAAGCGTGCTTTAATCCTGCTGCTGGAAAATGAGCCATCATCATTCAGCATTGCATTGGCCTGAGCAATGGTCCTGGCTTCTTCCTCCTCTGCACTAAGGTAAATAACATCCTTTGGGTCAAGATTGACTTTTCCGGTTTCTACCCTACGGTATGGTGTTTCAATAAATCCCAGATCATTGATCTTGGCATACACGCAAAGTGACGAAATAAGTCCGATATTCGGCCCTTCCGGAGTTTCTATCGGGCACAGCCTGCCGTAGTGGGTATAATGAACGTCACGGACCTCAAAGCCGGCTCTTTCACGGGACAGACCACCCGGTCCGAGTGCCGACATACGTCTTTTATGGGTCATCTCTGCCAGGGGGTTAGTCTGGTCCATAAACTGTGAAAGCTGGTTTGTACCAAAAAACGAGTTGATGACCGAGGAAAGGGTTTTTGAATTTATCAGGTCAATGGGTGTAAAAACCTCATTATCCCTGACATTCATCCTTTCCCTGATTGTACGGGCCATCCGTGCCAGTCCCACTCCAAACTGATTGGCCATCTGCTCGCCCACCGTTCTTACACGGCGGTTGCTCAGGTGATCAATATCGTCAACATCGGTTTTCGAATTTATCAGCTCGATAAGATATTTTATTATACTTATTATATCCTCCCTGGTAAGCACCTTGGTGTCAATATCCGTATTGAGACCAAGCTTTTTATTGATCCTGTAACGTCCGACATCACCAAGGTCATAACGTTTGTCTGAAAAGAACAGTTTTTCTATGACATCGCGGGCCGTAGTCTCATCAGGTGGCTCGGAGTTTCTCAGCTGCCGGTATATATGCAGCACCGCCTCTTTTTCAGAGTTACACGGGTCCTTCTGAAGCGTATTGTAGATAATGGCAAAATCTGCCAGGTTCTGGTTTTCCTTGTGCAAAAGTATATTCTGGGCACCTGAATCAATTATTTCGTCAATGTGCTCATTTTCAAGAACGGTTTCACGATCTATAATAATCGTATTACGCTCAATTGAAACCACCTCACCAGTATCTTCATCAACAAAATCCTCAATCCATGATTTCAATACACGGGCAGCCAGTTTCCGTCCTACATGTTTCTTAAGGGCGGTTTTGGACACCTTCACCTCGTCGGCGAGGTCGAAAATGTCAAGAATATCCTTATCACTTTCAAAACCAATTGCACGCAGAAGAGTGGTGACAGGCAATTTCTTTTTCCTGTCAATATAAGCATACATAACATTATTGATGTCTGTTGCAAATTCAATCCACGAACCCTTGAAAGGGATAATCCGGGCAGAGTAAAGTTTAGTGCCGTTGGCATGAATGCTCTGTCCGAAAAATACTCCCGGTGATCTGTGCAACTGGGACACTATAACCCTCTCTGCCCCGTTTATGACAAAAGTGCCACGCCCGGTCATATAAGGGACCGTGCCCAGATAGACATCTGAAATTACAGTGTCAAAATCCTCATGTTCCGGATCAGTGCAGTAAAGCTTAAGCTTGGCTTTCAGCGGCACACTGTATGACAATCCCCTTTCTATGCACTCTTCAATGGAATACCTGGGGGGATCAATAAAATAATCAATGAATTCCAGAACAAAATTGTTCCGGGTATCGCTAATTGGAAAATTCTCATTAAAAACCCTGAACAGACCTTCATTTTTCCGGTTCTCGGGTGAAGTACCCATTTGAAAGAAATCGGAAAAGGACTTAAGCTGAATCTCGAGAAAATCAGGGTATTCGAGCTGAATTTTTGAGGAAGAAAAACTAATCCGTTTATTTCCTGAATTTGTTGCTAACATTATAAAAGGTATTAAGTGAAGCTCAACAATTATAACAATAAAAAGGCTTAGAATCTTTTAATAAGATTCTAAACCCCTGAATACCACTAGTTTTTGGTAATCGCTATTTAAGTTCAACTTCTGCTCCTGCTTCTTCTAATTGTGATTTCACCGATTCGGCTTCTTCTTTGGAAACACCTTCTTTAACTGGTTTCGGGGCTCCGTCAACCAATTCCTTGGCTTCTTTCAACCCTAACCCGGTAAGTTCCTTAACCAGCTTTACTATTTGTAACTTGGCACCACCCGGTGCATTAAGCACTACATCAAACTGAGTTTTTTCTTCTGCTGCCTCACCTTCGGCTGCAGCGGGACCTGCAACTGCCACAGCAGCAGCAGCGGGTTCGATACCATATTCTTCCTTAAGTATCTCAGCCAGTTCATTTACTTCTTTTACAGTCAAATTAACCAATTGTTCTGCAAACGCTTTTAAATCTGCCATTTTTAATAAAATTTAAATTTAATTATTATGTTTTTTATTCTTTCTCTGATAATGTTTTAACAATTCCTGCCAGTTTGCCTCCTGCCGACTGAAGGGAGGAGACAACATTTTTGGCGGGTGACTGCAGGATCATAACTATATCGCCAATAAGTTCTTCACGGGACTTAAGCTGCGAAAGAACATCAACCTGGCCATCGCCAAAATAAAAGGACTGCTCAACATATGCTGCTTTCAGTACCGGCCTCTCATGTGCTTTGCGAAATTCCTTTATGATCTTGGCAGGTACATTGGCAGTTTCTGAAAACATGACAGATGTGGAATCTTTCAGCACATCATACAGGTCTTCAAAATCCTTTTCAGATTGTTCAAGAGCTTTTCTTAGCAGGGTGTTTTTTACAACCATAAGGTTGATGCTTTTATCAAAGCATTTCCTTCTCAGCATGCTGGTATCAGCTGCATTGAGATCGGAAATATCAGTAAGATAAAAGTGATCAAACCTGTTCAGCTTCTCAGTCAGCTCCTGAATAATCACATTCTTCTCTTCTCGTTTCATTCGTATAAAGTATGGTTATCAATCTATTTAACAACATGTTACTAATTCATGATTAGGCTATTTTGCTTTTCAAATCCATGGATCATCCATGCTTTATACATGTCTTTTTGTGTGCCCTGGCACATCGATGATTCATAAGTAAATATTTATTTTTTACTTGCCCTGTTTTAATTCAGGCAACTCATATTACATCTTTTTTAAAAATGCTAAGCCGTAAACCCTAATCAACTGACTTGGGGTCAATCTTCAGACCCGGACTCATGGTGCTGGACAGGTAAATACTTTTAATATATGTACCCTTTGCAGCAGCAGGTTTAAGCTTTAAAATTGTCTGAAGAAATTCCCTGGCATTTTCAACAAGTTTCGGTGTTTCAAACGACACCTTTCCAACGGAAGTGTGTACTATTCCGAATTTGTCAACCTTGAAATCAATTTTACCGGCTTTAACCTCTGTCACAGCCTTGCCTATTTCCATGGTTACAGTCCCGCTTTTGGGATTAGGCATGAGTCCGCGCGGACCCAGTATCCTTCCGAGCTGACCTACCTTGGCCATAACCGAAGGCATTGTTATTATAACATCCACATCTGTCCAGCCTCCCTTGATCTTTTCAACATATTCGTCAAGACCCACATGGTCGGCTCCTGCAGCTTTGGCCTCTTCCTCCTTGTCGGGCGTACATAAAACCAGCACCCTGATCTTTTTACCGGTACCATGCGGAAGGGTAACAACTCCCCTTACCATCTGGTTGGCTTTTCTGGGATCCACCCCAAGGCGGATATCAATATCGACCGATGCATCAAAGCGTGCGGAACTTATCTCTTTGACCACGCCGGCTGCCTCGCTCAATTTATACAGTCTGCCGGGTTCCAGCTTTTCCAGGGCTGCCTTTCTGTTTTTCGTAAGTTTAGTCATTATTTATGCAAGTATTTATCAATTAGCAAAAGGGACAGCACCTTTAACGGTTATCCCCATACTTCTGGCAGTACCGGCCACCATCTTCATTGCCGACTCAATTGTAAAAGCATTGAGATCGGGCATTTTATCCTCAGCAATCTTTTTCACCTGGTCCCATGTAACCGAAGCCACCTTCATACTGTTAGGCTCAGATGAACCTTTCTGTAACCGGGAGGCTTCCATCAACTGTATTGCAACCGGAGGCGTCTTTACCACGAAATCAAAAGATTTATCTGAATAAACCGTGATGATAACAGGTAACAGTTTACCGGCGCTTGACTGGGTCCTGGCATTGAACTGCTTGCAAAACTCCATGATATTAACACCTTTGGCACCCAGTGCGGGCCCGACAGGCGGTGAAGGATTGGCAGCACTACCTTTGATTTGCAATTTAATTAATCCAGCAACTTCTTTTGCCATAATTCTACCTATTTACTTTTAATGTGATGATTACATTCCGGAAGCGATTCAATAACCATCATAATATATAAAGGATGCGTAACAGTTTCCTGTTAAATACTGCACTGTGCAGTTACTCTTTTTCAACCTGCATGAAGCTAAGTTCAAGCGGTGTTTTCCGTCCAAATATCTTAACCATGACCTTGAGCTTTTTCTTCTCCTCGTTAACCTCTTCAATGATACCCGAAAAGCTGTTAAAAGGACCATCAATCACCTTGACGGTTTCACCGACAAAGAACGGAACACTGATCTCCTCCTCACTGGCAGCAAGTTCATCAACTTTTCCAAGAATGCGGTTTACTTCGGACTGCCTGAGAGGAACAGGTTCATCACCCCTGCTGCCGAGAAAACCAATGACATTTGGAATATTTTGCAGTAAATGGGGAATCTCCCCTGCCAGTATAGCTTCAATAAGAACATAACCCGGGAAAAAGTTCCTTTCCTTGCTGATCTTTTTCCCGCTGCGTATCTTATAGACTTTTTCGGTAGGGATAAGTACCTGTGAAATATAGTCGCCAAGGTTGAGGCGTTTTATTTCACTTTCAATATACTCTTTTACCTTCTTCTCCTTACCACCGATAGCCCGAAGCACATACCACTTTTTTATGTTCTCGCTCATTTTATAACTCCGGCATTAATAGAACATGGAATAAACAACCTCCATGAAATTTTCAAAAACAAAATCCATCCCGAAAACTATCATAGCAATGATAAAGGAAGCTATCATCACCACCACGGCTGAATTCTGCAGATCAGACCATGAAGGCCAGGATACCTTATGTACAAGTTCTGTAAAAGCTTCCTGAAAATACGTTATAATTCTCATGTTGAAAATAATTAGCACGGGTGGAGAGACTCGAACTCCCAGCCAACGGTTTTGGAGACCGCTACTCTACCAATTGAGCTACACCCGTGTCTAAGGTGTGACAGGCAGGGCACCGTGAAGCACCAAAGCCTGTTTATTACAAGTTTTAGTCCATTACCTCAATTACCTGTCCCGCTCCAACAGTACGGCCACCTTCGCGTATGGCAAACCGCAGGTTCTTGTTTATTGCCACGGGATAAATAAGTTCAACGGTTATTGTAACGTTATCGCCTGGCATAACCATCTCCGTTCCTTCAGGTAGTTTTATCTCTCCCGTTATATCGAGGGTCCTCAGGAAAAACTGCGGACGGTAGTTATTGTGAAAAGGAGTGTGACGACCACCTTCATTCTTCTTCAGGACATAAACTTCTGCCTTGAATTTTGTGTGGGGAGTGATTGATCCGGGCTTGGCAATAACCATGCCTCTTTTAATCTCTTTCTTGTCCACGCCTCTGAGCAGCAGTCCGACATTATCACCTGCTTCACCACGGTCAAGTATCTTGCGGAACATCTCAACACCTGTAACAACAGTTTTTCTTTCTGCACCAAGACCTACCATCTGCATTTCATCACCGCTGTTTACCACACCTGTTTCAATCCTTCCTGTGGCAACGGTGCCGCGCCCGGTGATTGAAAACACATCTTCAACAGGCATAAGGAACGGTTTTTCAATATCCCTTGGAGGAACGGGTATATACTCATCAACAGCACTCATCAGTTCCATCACTACATCCTCCCATTTCTCTTCACCGTTAAGGGCACCAAGAGCCGAACCATGAATTACAGGGGTATTATCACCGTCAAATTCATAAAAACTAAGCAATTCACGCACTTCCATTTCAACAAGCTCCAGCAGTTCGGGATCATCAACCATGTCAACCTTGTTTATAAAAACAACAAGGCGGGGTACGTTAACCTGACGTGCAAGGAGGATATGTTCACGGGTCTGTGGCATAGGACCATCAGTACCTGCAACAACCAGAATGGCGCCGTCCATCTGGGCAGCACCTGTAACCATGTTCTTAACATAGTCAGCATGACCAGGGCAGTCAACATGGGCATAGTGACGGGCTTCGGTCTGATATTCCACGTGTGCCGTATTGATTGTTATACCTCTTTCTTTCTCCTCGGGTGCATTATCGATCTGATCAAAGGTTTTTATCTCAGAAAGACCCTTTTTTGAAAGTAAGAGGGTGATCGCAGCTGTCAAAGTGGTTTTTCCATGGTCAACGTGACCGATGGTTCCGATATTGACGTGTGGTTTTGTTCTTTCAAATTTTGCTTTTGCCATAACTCCAAAATTATTTGATAAATGATGAATAATATTAATTTCAATTACGATTAAAAACTGCGTTTTGAGCCAATGATGGGAATTGAACCCATGACCTCTTCCTTACCAAGGAAGCGCTCTACCTCTGAGCTACATCGGCAAAGAAAGAGCGGGAGACGGGACTCGGACCCGCGACCCTCAGCTTGGAAGGCTGATGCTCTACCAACTGAGCTACTCCCGCTTGTGCAATTGGTGGGGAGAGAAGGATTCGAACCTCCGAAGGCGTGCGCCAGCAGATTTACAGTCTGCCCCAGTTGGCCACTTTGGTATCTCCCCTCTGTAAACACAATAAATCGAGCCGATGGACGGATTCGAACCCCCGACCTGCTGATTACAAATCAGCTGCTCTGACCAACTGAGCTACATCGGCATTAAAAGAACGTACGATCATGAGGTTACCCTCCAAAATCGGTTTGCAAATGTATAAATATTTTGCCAATAACCCAAAAATAATAATTTATTTTTGCCGGTTGTCTGGAACTTATAAACCTCCGATTTTTCAGGCATTTGCATACATAAACAGGTATCAGCTCTTCCTGAGCTTTTCCTTTTTCCTTTTTACCTGCTTCCTGAGGGCGTCAACTGCAAGATCGGTAGCTTCTTCAAAAGACTTGCTCTGCTTTTTTGCAAACAGGTTATTTCCGGGAATATCCAGCTTTATCTCGGTGATCTTGTTTTCCATATCCTGGGAGTTCTCCAGTCGAAGAAATACTTCGGCAGCAATAATATCGTCATTAAACTGTATAAGCTTATTTACCTTTGACTCAATGAAATTTATCAGTTTCTTATCAGCATCAAATTTTACCGAATGAATTTTAATATCCATATTGTATTCCTCCTGTTATTTTTACGCTCTCGGATGAGCCTGTTTATAAATTCTTTTTAGCTTTTCAAATGAATTATGTGTATAAACCTGGGTGGCTGCAAGATTTGCATGGCCAAGCAGGTCTTTAATGGCATTCAGATCAGCACCGTGATTAAGCATATGTGTTGCAAAACTATGCCTCAGTATATGAGGACTCCTTTTCTCCACTGAGGTTACAAGGCGCAGATATCCGGTTACCACCCGGTAAACCAGTTCGGGATAAAGCTTTTTATTGCTGCACGTCACAAAAAAAGGATCCGGCGGTGAAACAGTCCCGAATTCAGACACCTTCTTCTGCATATACTCCCTTAAAGTTTTTGAGAAACTTTGCCCTACCGGTATATGCCTTTCCTTCCCGCCCTTGCCCTGAACCCTGATAGTCATCCCGGCGCTGTCCACATCAGAATTTCTGAGCTTAACAAGCTCCGACCGCCTCATTCCTGTAAAATAAAGCATCTCAATGATCAGCCTATCGCGTACACCCCTGAAATCAGCTCCAAAATCGACATCATCAAGTAACAGGTCAAGCTTGTCTTCGGGGATAAATGCAGGTAGCCGTCTTCCCGATTTCGGAACGGTCACTCTCGATAACGGGTTGGCCTTAACAAATCCCTTACGCACCATAAAGCCGTAATATGAGCCAAGAGCAGAGATCTTTCTTCGTACGGAACGGGGTGAGATCCCCTCATCCATCATATCGACCACCCATTGTCGTATCTGGCGGTGTTCCTCTCCGCACACCTTATAACCGGGAAAATTCCGGGAAAGAAAAAGATAAAACTGCCGCAAATCATTCCCGTAAGCTTTTATCGTGCCCGGGGAATAACGTTTTTCAGTTCTCAGATAAGTGATAAATGAATCAGTGTGCATGGTGCATTGGAAAAAAATGTTCTGATGGCCCGTGGTAAGTTTGCCAGATAACAAACCCAAGCAGGGTGAACTATTCTTCTTCCCGCTGCAGCTTCTGAATGTAAATCGCCTTTTTAACCTGTTCCCTGCGATTCACCGATGGTTTGGAAAAAGCCTGGCGGCTCCTGAGCTCCTTGATAACACCAGTCTTTTCAAATTTCCTTTTGAATTTCTTTAAAGCCCTTTCAATGTTTTCGCCTTCTTTCAATGGTACAACGATCATATGTTAACTTTTTTTAGTGAGCCGCAAAATTATTATTAATTATAATTAATTCAAAACTTTTTTATAAAAACAAAACTACGGAGGGTGTAATTTACAAAAAATCCTGAAAAAAACCATGCAGGGATAAAATATAATTAGAGTCTGTGCAGTATCCTTATTCCTGCCTCCTTAAACAGCTGATTTAATCGTATTCAATCAAATATCACATAAGGCATAAGCTTTTTCAGATCATCTTCCGAGAAAGCGGGCGACAACAGAAGATCGTGCAGTGAATCTATCTTACCTGTTCCGCGTATCCTGAAAATCTCCGATACCTGCTCATAATCGAGATACGGATGCCTCAGTAAGATCCCGAATTCGTCTGTAGCAGGACGGAGCTTAACAATAAGGCTTGTATCGGCATAAATACAGGGCTCTATACCCCGGAAGCGATCTTCATCTATGCCGTATACTTCCAGAAGCTGAGACACATCGTAATACCCTCCCAGAATACCCCTGTATTTAAGGATCCTTCTTGAAAGCACCTGCCCCAGGCCCCTGATTTTAATAAGGGTAGCCGTATCGGCACTGTTAACATCAACTTTTTCTGTGCCGTGCAGCTGGAATTCGTTATCCGGCCGCTCATCCCTGTCAGGTTCTTCGGCCGGAATACCGGTTGTCAGCACCTGCCTGTAATGATTTTCCGGGAAAATGCTGTCATTTTCAGTCAATCCGTAAAAAGCCCTCACCTCATTTATAAAACCGGGATCGGGTTGATAATCTGCAGGTCTTCTCACATTATCATACACCCAGGGCACAAGGAATACCAGAAACATAATTGTGCACAACACAATGGTGCCGTTCTTTTCGCCCCTGGAAAAGCAGAAATACTCCTTCAGGAAATTATGCATTTTATTATGATCCTGTTTTTTATATTAAATTAATAAAAAAATCATAACCTGTCAACTGTTTAGCGATAATTAATGCAGCCTTACAGCAGGAACATAAAAAAATCTGTTTTTTTAAATGCCTTCAAAAGGAGCCTGATAAAGCGGGGCCTGATGAAGCGGGGCCTGATAAAGTGGGCAGGATCAATACGGAAGTTCTATCTGCAGGGCCTTATTTCACCTTTCCTTCTTCGCAGGAAGTAGGATTTCATATCTTTTTTCACTTCGGGAGCCAGAATTATGAGACCCGCGACATTCGGAAAAGCCAGGCTCAGGATCATCATATCGGAAAAATCGATTACAGAGCCCAGGTTGGATGATGAACCCACCACGATAAAAAAGAGGAAAAGGAGCTGAAAAAAAACAGCAGCCACCCGTTTACTGCCGAAAATCCGAAAGGAGAGCCTGCCAAAAAGAAAATCAAACCCCTTAAGCCCGTAATACGACCAGGATATCATAGTGGAAAAAGCAAAAAGCAGAATAGCCAGTCCCAGAAGGTAGGGAAACCAGCTGAAAACTGTGGCAAAAGCGGCAGAGGTAAGCGGTGCCCCTTCAAGGCCTTCCGGATTTTCATATAAACCGGTAAAAATTATCACCATTGCAGTCATAGTGCAGATCACCACCGTATCGATAAATGGTTCCAGCAGGGCCACGAGCCCTTCACTTACCGGTTCTTCGGTCTTTGCTGCCGAATGTGCAATGGATGCCGATCCAAGGCCCGCTTCATTCGAGAAGGCACCCCGCTGAAAGCCGATAATCAAAACACCGATAAACCCGCCCTTCAGGGCCGGGGCAGAAAAAGCACCGTTTATTATCAGCGAGAACACCTGGCCAACCTGACCTATATTCATCAATATAATTACCAGCGAGGTCCCGACATAAAGAATCGCCATAAACGGTACGATTCTGGATGTAACCCTGGCTATGCTTTTAATGCCCCCGATTATAACAATTCCCACCATAAAAGCCATCAGCAGTCCGAACACAAATCCCATCCTTTCCATAGGCGGAAACAGGTATGTCAGCTGAGAGAAGGCCTGGTTGGACTGGAACATGTTTCCGCCTCCCCAGGAAGCAACAACAAGCATTATTGCAAAAACCACAGATAGAATTTTTCCCGTGATCTTAAGGTTCTTCTTTGCCAGGGCATCCCTGAGATAATACATTGGTCCGCCACTCACCTCACCCTTTTCGTCGATAACCCGGTACTTCATACCAAGGGTGCATTCGGTAAACTTAAGCGACATTCCGAAAAACCCGGCCAGAATCATCCATAATGTAGCACCGGGTCCTCCTATTGACATTGCAATAGCCACCCCGGCAATATTTCCCAGTCCCACCGTTGCCGACAATGCAGTGGCAAGAGCCTGGAAGCTGGACACCTCGCCACGGTCTCCCGGCCTGTCATAAAGACCGCTTACCAGTCCCACTGCATGCCTGAAGCCCCTGATATTTATAAACCCCATCCTTAAAGTGAAGAATAACCCTCCGAGAATAAGCCATATCACCACAAGGGGAACCCTGGCACCTATATCATAACCAAGAGCAGCAACAGGATCCCAGAAAAGCACGGCTGACAGAACCTCAACCACCGGCACAAACCATTCATTGATCTTTTCGGCTGTAGTAAGGGAGGATATCATATTAAAAAGCATAGGCACAGCCCGGTTTTATTAAAATCTGATCAATCCCAGCCCGTAAATGAAGACAATGGTTATTGCAACAGGTGCAACAAACCTTACAAGAAAGATAAATACAGGAAAACAGACTGCCTTAAGATTTCCTTCATTTGAAATTTCACGGCGGGCGGGGCCGGAGCCGAGATACCAGCCAACGAACATAACAATAAAAAAACCTCCCAGGGGCAGCAGCAGGTTGGAGGCGGTGAAATCCATTATATCAAAAAATATCATGCCGAAAATACGTACTTCCGACATCATGCCAAACGACAATGTACACAGGACACCCAGCACGGAGATCATTAAAGCGGCAAAGACGGTGGCTTTTCTTCTTGTCAGCTTCAGCTCTTCAACAAAATATGCCACCACGACCTCAAGCACGGATATCGATGATGTAAGGGCAGCCACGGCAAGTAATACAAAAAAAATAAGTGCAAAGAAATATCCGCCCGGCATCTGCTGAAAGATACTGGGCAGTGTTATAAAAACCAGTCCCGGTCCTTCCCCCGGATCGATGCCGAATGCAAATACTGCCGGGAATATTGCCACGCCTGCCATTATCGCAATAACGGTATCGGCAGCAGACACCTGCACCACCGTACCGGCAAGATTATCTTGCCGGGAAACATATGAGCCGTAGGTGATAAGCGTACCCATGCCCAGGCTCAGCGAAAAAAACGCCTGCCCCAAAGCACTTAAAACAGCATCGGCAGTAAGCCTGGAAAAATCAGGTTTGAATAGAAAAGCCAGTCCCTCTCCTGCTCCCGGCAGCGTTACCGAACGTATACACAAAACAATTATCATAACCACCAGCAGCGGCATCAGTACCTTGGTATATTTCTCAATGCCTTTTTTCACTCCTGCAGCCACAATCCATGCCGTTAAGAACATAAATACCAGCTGCCAGAACAACGGCCTCCATGACCCGGAAATAAAGCTGCTGAACATAATATTCAGTTCTGACTCATCTCTTCCCGCGAAAGCGTTGGTAAGGCTTTTGGCAATATATTCAAGGGTCCATCCTGCCACTGCACTGTAAAAAGAGAGAATAAGAAAAGCTGCAGCAACCCCCATTACACCAACCAGGAACCAGGGGGTGCCGGGAGCGAGCTTTTTGAAGGACCCGATAGCATTGCGCTGTGCCCTTCGTCCTATAGAGAATTCGGATAACATCACGGGCAGCCCGATTGCAATAATAAAGATAAGGTAAACAACAAGGAAGGCGCCTCCCCCGTTCTGGCCGGCTACATAAGGAAATTTCCAAATATTGCCAAGTCCCACCGCCGACCCGGCAGCAGCAGCTATTATTCCGAACTTACTGCCGAAACTGTCACGCGGGGAAAAATCTGAATTGCTCATTGATGAAGATTAATTAGAAATTGGACAAAGGAGCAGCAAGATTACAATTTTTGGCGGTTTATGCAAAATAAAAATATCAAAAGGGATATCCTATGCCGATATTGAAAGTAACGTCATCATTATAATTCCACCTCCTGTGCATGGGTATCCATCTGCGGTCTTCCGGCTCGGCAGGGTTGCGCAGCTTAAGGCCCATGTCAAGGCGAAAAATAAAAAAGGAGAAATCAAACCTTAGTCCCATTCCCGTTCCCACGGCAATATCATAGTAAAACCTGTTAATCCGGAACAATGCCCCTTCACGCTTATCATTGTCATTTATAGCCCATATATTCCCGGCATCCAGGAATAATGCACCCTCCATAAGCCAGAACAGGTCAAAACGATACTCCAGGTTTGCCTCAATCTTTATGTCTGCCGTCCTGTTGGGAAATGACCTGTCCGCCGGCTCGTGAAAGGACCCCGGCCCCAGTGAACGAACCTGCCATGCCCTGATGCTGTTGGCACCACCGGAAAAGTATTTTTTTTCAAAAGGGAGAGCCGACGAGTTCCCGTATGGCAGTCCTGCCCCGGCAAAAAACCTGTAAACCATAGAATTGCCTCCATAGAGCATCCGGTAGTACCTCAGGTCCACATCCACCTTGAAGTACTGGGCAAAGCCGGTACCAAAAAGCCGGTAATAACCGTCCTCCGCAGGCCGCCCGCCCATACGGCTTAATGCAGTAAGGATATTGCCGGCGGTCTCGGTGTTGAACCGGAAATAAACAAAGTCATGTGTCTTTCTTATATCCTGGTTATTGAAAATAAAGCTGTAATTTGTTTCCGACACCATGTGATCCCTGAAGCTTGCCTCCAGGTTGTAGTATTTTATGATCGAATCGAACTCATGGGTAAAATAGGGTAACCTTACCAGGTTGAGCTCAACGGGGTTGACAATATGTGTCGTATAATCCGACCCTTTCCAGCTGTAACCAAACCGTGCATTTGCAATGGTGCGGTTGTAATCCGGCCTTAGCTGGTAATTGTAGGCCATAGAGATATTTGTGCGCGGGTTGTACCGGCGGACAAAGCTGATAGATCTTACAGGCAGCATAAACCGGGGTATCTGGAGTCCTGCTTCCGCACCATATTCATAAGTGTTCCTGAAAGACCGGCTGTAATATTCGTTAAGTGTTTCGACAGCCCCTGTGATCCTGAAATCAAATATCTCCGCCCCGCCGAAGAAGTTCCGGTTCTGGTACGAAAGGTTGCCCCCGAAGCCAAAATCTCCGGAAGAGTTGGTGCCTTCCAGCTCGACAGTGTATGACTGCCGGCTGAAAGGAGTAAGCTGCAGCCAGGCATCAAGCACATTATAGCCGGTTGTATCGTAACTATCGGTATCTGCTTCGGCAAACCTTATATTTACAAGCCGGTAAAGGCGCAATGCAAGAAGATGGCGATATGTGCGGTCAACATTCTCCTTGCTATATATCTCACCGGGGAGAACAAAGTTGGATTGTGCCAGAACGCGGGGACTAACGGGCATCTCCTCCCTGAAAAGGTAATACATCTCCCTGAAAACAAGGGTGTCAGATTCACTGTCGTAATCATCAGGCCGGTCAATGGCTTCACGGGGATTGTATGAAGGCAGTATATACACATTACCGATCCTGTACCTTTGATGAGGCCGTGTCACAAACTCCCCGTCTTCCTGTCTTTCACGAAAACGGCTTATTCCCAGCGTAAGGTCTACACTCATATTGCCCAGGGTGGTGTCGGCATTGAAATATACATGCTCCCTTGAAAAATAGTAATACCCTTTATTCTTCAGGTAATTCTCAAGCCTGATACGTTCATCCTGAAGAACATCAACATCAAAGATAATTCCCGGCCTGACCAGCGAGGCGGATGTGTCGGCAAGAATTAGCTCTGCCAGCCCCTGATCCTCAAAATTGTAATTAACGGAGGCAATATGATAAGGTTCACGGGGTTCCAGAATGTATGTTACCCTGGCCCTGTTTTTGCGAAAGCGCACGGTATCGTCAACCTCTGCCTTGTAATACCCCTTGTTCCTCAGGTACTGTTCAATCTGGGTTGCAGAACGGCGGGTGACAAAGGAATCATAAATCACAGGCTCTTCGCCGATCTGCCTCAACCAGTTGTGCGGCCAGCCGTCCCTGTCGGGGTTTGCCAGATTGTGAAGCCAGAGGTGGAACCTGAGACCGAGTATCCTTTTATTGGGTTTCTGCCTTACAAAGTTGTTAATTTCATCCTTCTCGATATTATTTTCAGGTGCCTCTATCCTGTAGCGGTCAAGCAACTGACCATCTTCGGGTATATGCCTTGCAGGCCGGCATGAAACCAGTCCGCCGACAACAAAAACAAGTGCATAAAAAAGAAAGCCGCACCCTTTATTTAATAATTTTAGCCTCAACCTTTTGAAATAAAAACGGACTTGTTTACATTGCCGGCAAATATAAGTAATTAATCGCGAATGCGTATATGCCTGTCCGCTGGCTGTACGGTTCGCACAAAAAAACAAACAAACAATTATCATGCCCGGATCAGGCACCATAAAATTCATCAATTCCCTGAAGCAAAAAAAACTCCGCCGGCAGCACGGCCTTTTTATAATTGAAGGAGAAAAAATGGTTGATGAGCTGATGAAAAGCCCGTTTAAAATACATTCGGTATATGCAACCGGGCAGTGGTTCATTGAGCGGGATCTGGATCCGGAGGACAGTAACGGAAAAGGCTGCCTTCACCGGCATCATTACAGGCTCTGTGAGATAAAGGAACATGAGCTGAAGCGGATCAGCACCCTCACCACCCCCAATAAGGTGCTTGCACTGGTTCACACCCCCTCCTTCACCCTTGAGCCGGCCGGACTGAACAATTCTCTGACACTGGTGCTGGACAATGTGCAGGATCCGGGCAATCTGGGAACGCTCATAAGGTCGGCGGACTGGTTCGGGGTGGATACAATAATCCTTTCCGAAGATTCGGCTGAAGTTACCAGTCCCAAAGTGGTGCAGTCCACTATGGGCTCCATATTGCGTGTCAGATACCATTACCTTGACCTGCCTTCCTTCCTGCAATGGCCTGAAATAAAAGTATTACCGGTATTCGGCACTTTCACCGGCGGTCCCTCCGTCTATTCAGTTGATCTGCCGGACAGGGGCCTCATTATCCTGGGTAACGAGTCGCGCGGAATTTCTCCGGAGGTGGAAAAACTTGTCACCCGAAAGATCAGTATACCCCCATGGCACAGGGGCATCAGGCAGGCCGAATCACTTAACATTGCAATTGCAGGCAGCATAATTCTCTCGGAGTTCAGGAGAAGGATGCAATGACGGGAGTAACAATTCAAAGATCATCTCCTGATCATCCCGCTAAGGATACATAAAAGGATGCAATGACGGAAGTAACCATGGTGAGGTTATCCAGTAATCGGGTAGGAGAAACGGGATTAATTCCCGTTTCGACCTCCCACACCACCGTACGAACCGTTCGGTATACGGCGGTTCCTTAATTTACGTTAAACTTTACCAAAATAATCCGAAAAGAAAGTAAAACCAGCTTGTTTTAAGCGATCAGAAGTGACAGTACGAGACAGGATAGGGCTTTTGGCAATACGCC
>JAWODJ010000040.1:0-73083 GCA_046483315.1 Bacteroidales bacterium
GACCCTCTTCTCTTTTGCGATCTTTAAAAGCCTTTCTTTTATTTCCTGCTGACCGACAACATCCCTAAACAACATCCATATAGTGATATTTAATTAAAATAACCGGATATTCTTTGCAAGAACATGCCCCTGCAAAGTTAAAATAAAAAATAGTTTTTTACTTTTGCACAAGATCCGGCAGCATAGGGCAATTAATTTTAACTGCAGTTAAAATGCCGTTGTAAAATGTAAATAAAATTTTTTCATCAAAAATTATACACAGTCAGATGAAAAAATTTTATTGGAAAGCGAAGCGGTTCATCCTGTAAGTCAATTATACATCTGATAAATATTAAAAATAGAACTAATAATAGCATGTATAATCAACCGCAGGTTAAAATTTTGTTAACTTTTTAAACAAAATTATGACTCTTTTTTACAGGATAAATGTATATTACTGATAATTTACCAGCTTAATTAAATTTATAAAAATGAAGACAATTGAAACTTTTGATTTTAAAAAGAAGAAAGCCCTTGTGAGGGTCGATTTCAACGTACCTCTCAACAGCTCTTTTGAAATAACCGATGATAACCGGATAAAGGGAGCAATGCCAACTATAAAAAAGATACTCTCTTCCGGCGGTTCAGTAATCCTTATGTCCCACCTGGGAAGGCCAAAGACAGGTTACGAGGAAAAGTTTTCACTGAAACACCTTGTAAAGCATGTTTCAAAACTTGCCGGTGCACCGGTAAAGTTTGCCAGCGACTGCATAGGCAATGAGCCCCTGGAAATGGCAAAAAACCTTAAGCCGGGAGAGATACTCCTTCTGGAAAACCTGAGATTCCATAAAGAAGAAGAGAAGGGCAATGAAGAGTTTGCCGCCGAACTTGCATCGCTGGCCGATGTCTACGTCAATGATGCCTTTGGAACAGCCCACCGTGCACATGCATCAACAGCCATAGTTGCGAAGTTCTTCCCTGAAAATAAGATGTTCGGTTTCCTTATCGAAAGTGAACTTAAAAATATGGACAAGGTTCTAAAGGATGCCAGCAAACCATTTACAGCCATTATGGGAGGTGCCAAAGTTTCCGACAAGATACTCATAATTGAAAACCTGCTGGAGAGGGTTGACAACCTGATCATCGGCGGTGGCATGACATACACCTTCATTAAGGCACAGGGAGGAGAAATAGGATCTTCCATTTTAGAAGAAGATAAGACTGATATGGCCCTTGAGCTGATAAAAAAAGCAAAGGCAAAAAATGTCAGGCTGGTTCTTCCTTCAGACAACATAGTGGCAGATAAGTTTGACGCAAATGCCTCGGTAAAGGAGACTGCCATTGACGAGGTTCCTGAAGGCTGGCTGGGACTGGATATTGGCCCGGAGTCGGTAAACGAAATTACCAAAATAATCAAAGAGTCAAAAACCATTCTATGGAACGGTCCGATGGGCGTATTTGAGATGGAGAAATTTGAGGCTGGGACCAAAAGTGTGGCCATGGCAATTGCAGAAGCAACAGATAAAGGGGCATTCAGCCTTATAGGCGGAGGCGACTCTGTTTCTGCTATCAATAAATACAAGCTGGCGGATAAAGTGAGTTACGTTTCAACCGGGGGCGGAGCCATGCTTGAATACATGGAAGGCCGTGAGCTGCCGGGCATTAAAGCTATAAAAGGATAATACGGGGTGTCAGCCTGCCTGGCCATGATCGATAAGTTTCTTAATACGATCTATCTGCTTCTGCTTGTTTACTTCCCGAAGGTTACGCGCAGTTTCCGTAAAATACTGATGACCTGAAATAAATTTGATCTGCAATTTGTTCCAGTCATCCAGCGAACCTATTTTATTCTGTTCCTTAAGCTCATCATACAGGGTGTTGGATACAGGAATAAAATCACTGCGGCCCAGATAATCAAGGTCCGAGTCGCACATTATCTTTTCAAGCAGATTTCTTGGTTTTGGTGGCATCTGGGTGGCCATTATAAGTTCACACACACGTTCGATCTGTTCCTTTGTGAAATTATATTTCGGCAGGAAATCCCATGCCATACCGCATCCCTCCTCTTCATGCTGATCATAACCGATCACATGGCCGGCATCGTGAAACAGTGCGGCTGTCTTAAGCAGCAACACCTCTTCTTCAGTCACCCCTTCAGCCCAGCCGATCAATTCTACCTCGGTAATAACATCAATGGTATGCTTGACATTGTGGTAATAAAGATATCCCGGCAACTCCTTTTCAAGCTTGTCCAGGATTATCTCCTGCATATCCACAAACTGGATAAGCTTAAACTTGGTGTCAAACTTACTGTTGGGCAGTATACCCCGGCCATTCTCCGAAATTTCGGGTATTATTCCCCTTACGTAATACATGGAAAGGTCTCCAAGGTATTTAACAGGTATTTTCCCGTTATATTCACAAGTAAAAAACTCTTTTACAAGTTCATATGTATTAGCGGAAATATTTATGTTATCAACCTCACAGGACGAGCCAAGCCTGCTTGCAATATTTACAGTATCTCCCTTCAGCTCCCAGGAAATTTTCTTTTTTCCCGTGGCGATTGCTGTGACCGATCCGGTATGGATCCCTATACGGATGTCCCAGACCCTGTTTTTATCAGATCTTTGCTTAAGCTCTCCAAGGTAGTGGTGCATTTCCAGTGCAGCCATCACCACATCAATGGGGTTGGTACTGTTTTTAACAGGAACCCCGCCCGCACACATATAGGAATCACCTATGGTTTTGATCTTCTCGAGTTTATATTTTTTCACTATCAGGTCAAACTGGAAAAACAGGTCATCAAGCTCGTCCATCATGCCCTGTGTATCCATCTGGTCGTTGAGCTTTGCAAATCCGAGAATATCGGCAAAAAGAACGGTGCCCATCTTGAATTTCAAAACATCGGCAACACCTTCTTCCCCGCCGGCCCCTGTATCAACTTCCTTAATACGCGACAGCTTCCTCTCATAACTGTCAACCAGCCCGGCAAGCTTATCATTGTCCTCTGAAAGCTGTCTTATTTGCTCGGAAAGCTCCTTGTTCTGTTTTACCAGTCTTGCTATCCTTTTTAATAATTCCTTGTCCTGATGCTTTTCCATTTATTTTTTTACTAATTATAATAACCGGGCATTCAGGCTTAATAACCGGTCTGTGATAATCAAATCAACAAAATTAATTATTAAGCCGGTTTAATCAATAAATAGTTATCATTTATCTTTGTTTTGAAAAAACAGGAAAATCAGCATTTAAGAATCCTCTTTGATCTGAAGAACGAAACATAAACAAAAGTATTATGCATATTCTTCCTTTAAAAAACCGGGACAGATGAAATCTGACAAGCGGACAGAACTTATTAAAAAAATATTCAGCCTCAAAACCGAGGATGAGTTCGTTGAGATTGCAATGGAAATATTTGCTTTTCAGTCACAACATAATGATGTTTATAAGAAATACCTTCACCTGCTTGGCACTGAGATTCAAAAAGTATCCTCTTTTGATGATATACCTTTTTTACCTGTCTCAATGTTTAAAACACACCGCGTTATTACCGGAAACACCCCGGCAGGGCAGATTTTTAAAAGCAGCGGAACAGGAGGGGGCAGACGCTCTTATCATTATATAGCCGATCCGGGTCTGTATAAAGCAAGTTATCTAAGATGTTTTGAACTATTCTATGGCTCACCCGGCAATTATTGTATACTTGCCCTGCTGCCCTCATATCTTGAAAGGAGCGATTCTTCACTTGTTTATATGGCCGGAGGACTGGCTGAGAAGAGCCGGCATCCGGAAAGCGGCTTTTACCTTAATGATCATACCAGGCTTGCAGAAACAATTAAAGAACTTGAAAGAAACAACCGGAATGTTCTGCTTATGGGAGTTAGTTTTGCCCTTCTTGACCTGGTGGAGAAACACAGCCTTCCCTTGAAAAACACTATTGTCATGGAAACAGGGGGAATGAAAGGAAGGAGAAAGGAGATGACCCGGGAGGAGTTGCATTCCATTATTATTTCAAAAACAGGTTTGAAGAATGTGCATTCTGAATATGGAATGACAGAAATGTTTTCACAAGCTTATTCAAAAGGGGAAGGAAAATTTCGGTGCCCTCCCTGGATGGCGGTGAAGATAAGGGATGTCTATGACCCTTTTACTTACCTGCCTGAAGGCCGGAGGGGAGGAGTTAACGTAATAGATCTTGCAAATATTGATTCATGTGCTTTCCTTGAAACGGCCGATCTCGGAAGAATGCTGCCGGGAGGTGAATTTGAGATACTCGGCCGCTTTGACAACTCAGATATACGTGGATGCAACCTCCTTTCCGTTTAGGTAACGACACAATAAAACAGTGACAATCAGTACCGGCTTTATGCAGGGCCCTGCAGTTTACCAGCATGGCTAACTCCTGACCGCCGGATAAAATGCATTTTCAATGTGACAGACCCTGGCTGCACTTCCCCTTCCGAAAATTACCGTTATTATATCAAAACGAACTTCAAGGTCAAGGTTTACGATGGCAATATATGCATTGGCAGCACGTATAAGGTGCTGCTGCTTCCTTCTGTTCACTGACTCATCAGGTGGTTTCAGCACCGTCCCTGATCGGGTTTTGACTTCAGCAAAAACCAGATGGTCATTGATCCTGGCAATAATATCTACCTCAAGGCGACCGCATCGCCAGTTGGCCTCAAGAATGTCATATGCCTTTGCCTTCAGATGCCTTATGGCAATATCTTCGCCCAGCCTCCCGAGATCATTATGCTCAGCCATTATTCCATGTTTTTGACACACCGGAATTCTTACATAAGATACAAAAAAATCCTTTAATTAACCTTTTAGGGAAGAAAAGAGCTTCATACGGACAACTCAGCCAAAAGTCAGTGAGCATAAGTTTCTGCCAACAGACAGTGCAACCTCCCTGCCAAGAATCAATGGATAGTTTTCCGGCTGATGTCCGGCAGGAAATCCGAAACAGACCGGGTAATCATAATCATCCACTGCCCCGGCAATTATCTCAGAGGCTGTAATGCCGAAAGGCACCTTATTGTCATTCATGCCTGTCAATCCCCCAACCAGCAATCCGGCCAAACGGCCAAGAATGCCACTCCGCCGCAATGCTACCATCATCCTGTCAATATGATACAGGTATTCGCCAACGTCCTCAATAAACAGGATTTTACCGTCAGTATCAGGAAAAGAGGGTGATCCCAGCAGACTGTAAATTACTGAAAGGTTGCCTCCTGTAAGCATCCCTTCAGCCCTGCCGGATCTTGAGAGGGGATGGCCCGGCAGATCATACTCCGGCACTGATCCTGTTAACACCTCCTTTAACAACTGCATCGACTTTGCCGAAGCCTGCACTTTCCTTTTCCGATACAGTTCAGCAGCCATGGGGCCATGGATGGATTCAATACGGAAGTTTCCGTTTATATGGCTGTGGAGAACCGTTATATCACTGTAACCAACTATCCATTTGGGAGATTCAATGAAACGGCTGAAATCTATATTGTCAATAACCCTTACTGCCCCGTAACCTCCGCGTGAACATATAACAGCCTTTATATCACGTTCATCAAGCATATACTGCAAATCTGATATCCTCTCCCGGTCTGTTCCGCCAAACTGGTTATGAGCAGAATAAACATGATTACCCTCCACCACATTAAAACCCCACTCTTTAAAAAGCTTTACGGTATTATCCAGAAATCCCTTACCGATCTTTCCCGAAGGTGATATAATACCTGTCTTATCTCCCGGTTTCAGTGGCGGGGGTGTGATCATAACGGTTCAACTGTATAAAGTATGGTTATCAAATTATTTATCAAATTGTTATCATAAAGTTTAGTGTGTCAAACCCGATGAAAGTCACATCCGACAAGTATTGCTAAATGATTATTGCATGGCATGTGAGTTCGGCGAAATCAATACCTGTAATGATCAGGCTTGTAAGGTCCCTCCAGGGGAACACCTATATAATCTGCCTGCTCCCTGGTAAGTTTTGTCAGCCTGACTCCTATCTGCTCAAGATGCAGCCTGGCGACCTCTTCATCAAGAGCCTTGGGAAGCCGGTAAACACCTGTCTTATATTTGTTTTTCCAGAGATCTATCTGCGCCAGCACCTGGTTTGTGAATGAATTGCTCATTACAAAAGAAGGATGGCCGGTTGCGCAGCCAAGGTTTACAAGCCTTCCTTCAGCCAGGAGTATGATGGCATGATCCCACGGAAACACAAATTTATCGACCTGCGGCTTTATATTCACCTTTTCTATCCCGGGATAAGCCTCAAGCTTGTCCACCTGTATCTCGTTATCGAAATGACCAATGTTGCATACGATTGCCTGGTCCTTCATCTTAGCCATATGCTCAACGGTAATGACATCCTTGTTGCCGGTGGCAGTGACAAATATATTGCCCTCTTCAACTGCCTCTTCGATGGTTTTTACCTCGAACCCCTCCATGGCAGCCTGCAGGGCGCATATAGGATCAATTTCGGTCACGATAACCCTTGCGCCATATGACCTCATTGATCGTGCCGAGCCTTTTCCTACATCTCCGTATCCCAGCACAACAACAACCTTACCTGCCAGCATGACATCAGTGGCCCGTTTTATCCCGTCAGCAAGCGATTCCCTGCATCCGTAAAGGTTATCAAATTTTGATTTGGTTACCGAATCATTTACGTTGATAGCCGGAAAAAGAAGAGTGCCGTCCAGGTTCATCCTGTACAGACGGTTAACTCCCGTGGTTGTCTCTTCCGAAACCCCCTTTATGCCTTTTGCTATCCTGTGCCACTTGCCGGGATCCAGTTCAAGGTATTCCTTCAGTATTCTCAGCACCTCTGATTCTTCTATACTTTCAGGTTCCTTATCCAGCAGTGAAGGATCATCTTCAGCCTGGTACCCTTTATGTACAAGAAGGGTGGCATCGCCGCCGTCATCAACTATCAGGTTTGGGCCTTTACCGCCCGGGAATGTAAGTGCCTGTGCCGTACACCACCAGTATTCCCTCAAGGTTTCTCCTTTCCAGGCAAATACCGGAACGCCGGCTTCAGCCATTGCTGCCGCTGCATGATCCTGGGTGGAAAAGATGTTGCAGCTCGCCCATCGTACATCGGCACCAAGTTCAATAAGTGTCTCAATAAGGACTGCTGTCTGTATGGTCATATGCAGCGAGCCGGTAACGCGGACACCCCTGAGAGGTTTCTCAGATGAATATTTTTCCCTTACTGACATCAGCCCCGGCATCTCTTTCTCTGCCAGTTCAATCTCTTTCCTGCCCCATGTGGCCAGACTTATATCCTTTATCTTGTACGGTAATGATTCTGTATGTGTTTCCATGGTAATATCCTGTAATTTAATTAATTATCGCTTATTAAAATTATTAACCCGATTTACGCGATTAAATAAATGTAAAGATAATAATAAAAAATCAGGAGACGGATGCTGTCATAAAGAAAGGATATGAAGGGCTTTCATCCTGTCATCTGCAAGCTGATCTTTCAGTTCATCCAGAGAGCCAAACTGCTTCTCATCACGGATACGATCCACAAAACATATCTCTGTTTGCCTGTTATAAACATCCCCTTCAAAACCTATTATATGCACCTCCAGGCTTTTATTGCGGTTATTGGTGTTAAGGGTTGGCCGGTAACCAATATTCATCATTCCCATAAACGGGCTGGAGCCCATTATCACCCTGACGGCATAAACTCCGTCAGCAGGCACCAGCTTATGCTGATCAACGGGTTTGATATTTGCCGTAGGATATCCTATAACACGACCAACCTTGTTTCCGCCAACTATTTTGCCTTTCATGCTGTACTGGTAGTCCAGCAGGCGTGATGCCAATTTCACATCGCCCCGGGAAAGAGCTTCCCTGATGACCGATGAACTTATCCGTAAATCCTTGTCAAGCACAGGATCCAGCTTTTCTAAAGTAAATCCGTACTTATGCGCACAACTTTTCAGGTTTTCAAAATTTCCTTCCCGATTATGCCCGAAATGATGATCAAAGCCAAAAACAAGGTGACTGATGCCCACCCTGTTAACAAGATACTGAGTGACAAAGCTGCATGGTGAGAGCCTGGAGAAATCATTTGTAAAAGGAATGACAACCATATTATCAATACCATGACCGCAAATCAGGTTTTTCTTCTCCTCCAGACCGGTAAGCAATTTCAACTGATCACTGTTCTTACCAAGAACATGTCTGGGATGAGGCCAGAAAGTCACAATTACCGATTCTCCGTTAATCTCCTTTGCCTTCTGGCGGACCCGTTCAAATATAGCTGCATGGCCCCTGTGAACACCGTCAAATATACCAATCGAGATAACAGGATTTTTCAAATGCCGGGCAGGCATACCTTTATGTACTTTCAAAATATCAGGATATGGTTTAACCTTGCAATTTTTCTATGTTTTCTGCCAGTTGGAGGTATTTCCCGTACAACTTCCCGTACCTGGCCACAAAGGCGGGCCGCGGAAGGTATTCTTTCTCAAAACCCCTGCCCATGGCCCGCTGAGCCTGCTCCAAATTGTTGTATTTGCCTGCCACCACAGCCGCGGCCATTGCCGAGCCCAGGGCACAGGTCTGTTCACTGCGGACTACCGATACGGGCATGTTAAGCACATCGGTAACAATCTGCATAACAAATTCAGATTTCTTCGCCACTCCCCCAAGGGCAATCACTCCGTCAATCCTTACTCCCTCCGATATAAAGCGGTCAACAATGGTCTTTGCGCCAAAAGCAGTTGCCTCAACAAGCGCCCTGAAAACAGCTGGTGCATCACTGCCCAGCGTCAACCCTGTTATTGCTCCTTTCAGCATCTGGTTGGCATCGGGGGTGCGCCGTCCGTTCAGCCAGTCCATCGCCATCACCCCGCTCTCTTCAGGATCAATGGAAGCGGCTGCAACGGAAAGACTTTCAATAAGGCTTCCTGCAATTTTATCCCTGAGTAACTGAATTTCTTTACTGTCGTGATTTTCTGTCAGCTCCGGCATATTGTTGAGCGGCCATAAAAGCAAATCCCTGAACCAGGCATATACATCTCCAAAAGCCGACTGGCCTGCTTCAAGCCCTATCATGCCGGGAATTATCGACCCATCCACCTGTCCGCAAATACCTGCAACGAGCTTATCACCAAATTCATCTGCCGGTGCAATCACCATATCACAGGTAGAAGTACCCATAACCTTACTCATATAATAAGGCTTGATCTCTCCCCCCACAGCCCCCAGGTGGGCATCGAAGGCTCCCACCCCGACTTTCACATCCGGGGGCAGGCCCAGTTTATCCGACCATTCCCGGCTTATGGTGCCCGCAACCTCATCAGTGGTATATGTGTCCTTATATAACCTGTTCCTCAAATCTTTAAGCAGGGGATCCAGTTTTGTCAAAAACTCCTCCTGCGGCAGGCCGTTCCATTCAGTGTGCCACATTGCCTTATGTCCTGCTGCACAACGGCTTCTTTTTACCTCTTCAACAGAACGGGTGGCCGTAAGCAATGCAGGAATCCAGTCACAATGCTCCATCCACGACCATGCTGCTTCCCTCACCTTCTCATCTTCCCTTATAACATGAAGTATTTTAGCCCAGAACCACTCAGATGAGTATATCCCGCCTTCATATTTTGTATAGTCCACTCCTCCCCATGTTCGTGCAAGATGGTTAATCTCATCGGCCTCTTTCACGGCAGTGTGGTCTTTCCATAAGATAAACATTGCATTGGGATTATCCTCAAATTCAGGCTTCAGGGCAAGAGGAGATCCTTCTTCATCCACCGCTGCCGGGGTTGAGCCTGTAGTATCGACCGATATGCCTGCAATATTCTGCCTTACCCTGTCAGGCAGGCCGTTCAGAGCTTCACGAACCGACTGTTCGAGTCCCTCAACATAATCGAGCGGATGTTGCCTGAACATGTTTTGAGAAGGATTACAATACAGATTTTTTTTCCATCTTGAGTAATGCCACACCCCCGATCCGGCTTCCTCACCCGTATTTGCATTAACCACCAGCGCCCTGACCGAATCGGTTCCATAGTCAAGTCCAATTACATAAGTATCCATATGCTGTTAATTTGATTATTTTTCATACTGTAAATGAACATAAAATTTTTTCATCCTAAATTACACACAGGCAAGATGAAAAAAATTTATGAGAAAGCGAAGTGGTTCCGACTGTAAGTCGAAATTTTGTTGTTTAATTGAAACAAAATTTCGGCTTTTTACAGAAGAAAAGTAACAGATTTATAAAAAAATGAGTGCCTCGCTGGTTTAGATTATATAATATTATGTATAGCAGGTAATTCATATTATTTGTTTCAACCCCTATGAAAGCCAAATCTGACAAGTATCGCCAAATGATTTTTATTGTAAAAAAAACCGGTGGTGATTATCTTAATTTCCTTAATTTTACTTAATCAGATCACTTATTGTATTCCTCTCATGCGAACCCCTGAATTAATTGAAAAAGACCCCTGGCTGAAACCTTTTGAGACAAAGATAGTTGCCAGGAAGCAATATGCATCCCTTATTGAAAATAGACTGACCGGGGGAACCGCCCTGAAGGATTTTGCCAACGGGCACCTTTTCTTTGGAGTTCACCGGGAAGGTGAAAAACTGGTTTTCAGGGAGTGGGCTCCAAATGCACAGAAAATATATCTGATTGGTGAGTTTTCCCGCTGGAAAGAAGAGGACCGGTTTCTGTTTTTCTCATCCGGTAACGGTGTATGGGAGCTGCATACAAACAGCAACAAGTTAAACCACGGTGATCTTTACCGTCTGTCTGTTCACTGGAAAGGCGGTAACGGCAGCCGTATCCCCGCATATGCCAGGAGGGTAGTGCAGGACAAAGACAGTAACATCTTCAATGCACAACTATGGAACCCGCCAAAGGATTATAAATGGAAAAACAAGGTGCCTGATCTTACCGGACAGCCCCTATTGATATACGAAGCACACACAGGCATGGCCACCGAGGAGCAGACAACAGGGACATTTGATGAATTCAAACGGCAGGTATTGCCATATATTGCAGGGGCAGGATACAATGCCATTCAGCTTATGGCCATACAGGAACACCCTTACTACGGATCATTCGGCTACCATGTTTCAAATTTCTTTGCCGTCTCATCCCGTTTCGGAACCCCGGATGAACTTAAAAAACTTATTGACGAGGCACACGGAATGGGCATAGCAGTAATAATGGATCTCGTTCATTCACACTCGGTGAAGAATGTTAACGAGGGTCTTGCAGAATTTGACGGATCAGGATGGCAGTATTTTCATTCCGGGGCAAGGCGTGAGCATGTGGCATGGGACTCCCTTTGTTTTAATTACGGTAAGCCGGAGGTAGCTCATTTCCTTCTTTCAAACTGCAAATTCTGGATAGAGGAATTCCGGTTTGACGGTTTCCGGTTTGACGGGGTTACCAGTATGCTTTATCTGGATCACGGACTGGATAGGAGCTTCAGCAGTTATGACAATTACTTTGACGGGGGACAGGATGAAGATGCCATTGCATATCTCACCATCGCCAACAAGCTGATCCATCAGGTCAATCCGGATGCCGTCACTATAGCTGAAGAGATGAGCGGTATGCCGGGACTGGCTTTCCCGGTTGAGTGCGGCGGTATCGGGTTTGACTTCAGGCTTTCCATGGGAATACCCGATTACTGGATTAAAATCATTAAGGAACGTCCGGACGAAAAGTGGAATACTGGTGAGATCTTTAATGAACTGGTTAAGAAGAGGAGTGAAGAAAAAACCATAAGCTATGCCGAATCACACGATCAGGCCCTTGTAGGCGACAAGACCATTGCTTTCAGACTGATGGATAAGGAGATGTACTATTACATGGATAAATCTTCACAATCGCTTATTATAGACAGGGGTCTATCCCTGCACAAGATGATCAGGCTTATAACTATTGCCACTGCAGGCGGAGGATATCTCAATTTTATGGGAAATGAGTTCGGCCACCCTGAATGGATAGATTTCCCCCGTGAGGGAAATAACTGGTCATACTTTTATGCACGAAGGCAATGGAGCCTGGCGGGGGACAAAAGACTGAAATACCAGTGGATGGGTGATTTTGACAAAGCCATGATCACCCTGATCAGAAAAGATCCCTCCTTCTACACTTACGAACAGCATCTCATCCACTCCAGTGAAGGCGACCAGGTAATGGCTTTCACACGCGGATCACTGCTTTTTGTTTTCAATTTCAATCCTTCAGTGTCGTTTTCAGGATATGGCATTAAAGCCTCTCCCGGTCGTTACAGGATAGTTCTCAACAGCGACTCACCCGGGTACGGCGGTTTTGGCAGGATTGACGATAGCCTCGAATATATAACCGATTGGAAAGGTAAAGTTGATTCACCTCATTACCTTAATCTTTACACTCCAAACCGCACCGCCCTGGTACTGGAAAAACAAAAAACAAGGAGTGTGCATGACAGGCAGAATTTTTAAAACTGTTCAGTCACCTGCCTCGACAGTAAACTCCGTTAAGCCTATGCCTCCTTCATATCCTGCTCCCTTTACGATGAATTTGAGACGGCTGATTTCACGGTAAAGGGGAAGGCGGAGATGCAGACTGCCATCCGCACCCGTTAACAGTTCCGGCTCCCAGTAGACAGTCCGCTCCTGTTCATCTTCAAGAAAAACACCGGGAAGAGAAATAAGGTCACTGTAAAAATCATTTGGTTTCTGATAGCCCAGCAAAGAGATCTCCATAACATCTTCGAAACCCGTATAGGAGGGCCTCCTGGTATATGCAATGATAACTCCCGTACCGCCCCTTACACCGAAAATGGCCGCGCTGGTGCCGCCAGTAAATTCCCGCCTTCCGGAAAGAAGGCAATTTGATAATCACTTCTCATCCTGTCTATCTTCCAGTTAAAAAGCATGTTCTTCAATACATCTATCCGTGGTATCATATTTTCATACCCCGGATTGTTGATATACATATTTTTTGCATAATAATATTCCTCCCCAAAATTCCGCATCCAGTCGGTATAAGCCCTGAGAATATAATTACCTTCAGGAAGTTCTGCATGCAGATTCATATCACCGGCAGCATAACCGTCTTCTGCAAGTAGAATTCTCATGGCCATAGCTTTACCGTCAGAATTTATCAGCTCAACATAAACATTGTTTGCAGATGTATCAGGATAATGCCCGATACCGTCAGAGATGTTTAACATGGCTGATAATTTGTAAAAAACAAAAGCCTTATGTAACTTGACTCCCTGAAACCATTCCATCTAATGGTCTCTGCATGTCGTGGAGATGAAGGTATCGGCATTACAATCAACATAATTAATAACCTCCTTTATTTAATCATTATGAGCTATACTGCCTCTCTTGGTAACCTTTCACTGGTCATAAATGTTATTTTTTTTTCATTGGTTTTCAACCCGACCAGGGCCAGTGCGCCGGGATCACCGGTTGTCGAAAAACTAACAACTGAATATTATACCAATCCGGTGGGAATTGATATTCCAAACCCGCGTTTTTCATGGAAAATAATAAGTGAACTGCAAAATACCCGGCAGACGGCCTGGCAAATCGAGTCCGCCGAAAGCCGTGAAAAACTCGAATCCGGCAACCTTGTCTGGGATTCAGGAAAAACCGAGTCGCCCGCCTCAATCCACAACCAGTACCGGGGGCCCGCACTGCAATCCGGTCAGCGCTACTACTGGAGGGTCAGGGTGTGGGATAACCACGGGAATGTATCTCCCTGGAGCGAGCCCGCATACTGGGAAATGGGGTTGATGAATATTGATGACTGGCAAGCAAAATGGATAGAACCCGACCTGGAAGAAGATCCCTCAGAATCACAACCCGCTCCGATGCTACGTTCTGAATTTGAGGCAGCCGGCAGGATTCAATCGGCACGGGCCTATGTCACAGCTCACGGACTCTACGAAATGCATATAAACGGTCGACGGGTGGGACAGGAACTGTTCACCCCGGGATGGACCAGTTATCACAACAGGTTACAATACCAGACTTATGATATAACCAGGTATTTGCAGCAAGGCAAAAATGCAGTGGGCGTGTACCTGGGTGACGGCTGGTTCAGGGGTTACATCGGCTGGGGCGACCAGCGCAATTATTACGGAGAAACCCTCGCCCTGCTGGCACAAATCGTTATCACTTACGAAGACGGCAGCAGACAGATATTCGGCAGCGGCACAAACTGGAAGTCGTCGACAGGACCGGTGCTGAAATCAGATATATACAACGGTGAACACTACGATGCCAGGCTGGTTAAAGAGGGATGGACAATGCCGGGATACGGGGACACGGACTGGAACGGGGTCTTACTAAGGGATCACGGCATGGAGAAGCTTATAGCCCGGCAGGCTCCGCCGGTACTGAAGATCCAGGAGTTAAAGCCCGTTGATATATTCACTACCCCTGCAGGTGACAGGGTGGTTGACATGGGACAGAATATGATAGGCTGGATACGTCTGCGGGTGCGCGGACCCGCAGGAACAAAAGTTATACTCAGGCATGCGGAGGTACTCGACAGGGACGGAAATTTTTACACTGAAAACCTGAGAGGGGCAGATCAGACCAATACATACGTGCTCAGAGGCGGAGAAGTGGAAGTGTGGGAACCCCGTTTCACCTTCCAGGGCTTCAGGTATGTAGCTATTGACGGTTATCCCGGCGATCTTTCAGCCGACAATATCACCGGGGTGGTTATCCACTCGGAGATGGAGCCTACAGGACATTTCCAGAGCTCCCACACACTGGTAAACCAGCTTCAGCATAACATTATCTGGGGGCAAAAAGGTAATTTCCTGGAAGTACCCACCGATTGTCCGCAAAGAGACGAGAGGATGGGCTGGACCGGTGACATACAGGTTTTTGCCAACACTGCCAATATCAACATGAATACTGCCGGTTTCCTCTCCAAATGGCTCGGTGATTTGGCGGCGGACCAAACCGCGGAAGGCAGTGTTTCCTACGTTGTTCCCAATGTCCTTGGTGAAGGAGCCAGGGGCTCTGCGGGATGGGGTGATGCCGCTCTCATTGTTCCCTGGTCATTGTACAACTACTTTGGAGATACTGGCATCCTTGAAAAACAGTATGAAAGCATGAAGGCCTGGGTAGATTATATAAGGGTACGTGCAGCAACAAGCCAGCCTGCCTTTTTATGGGATACGGACTTCTCTTTCGGTGACTGGCTATCTTACAGCACCTCAAGTGATGCGCATTACCCCGGGGCCTACACCGACTACCGCATGATTGCCACTATGTTCTTTGCTTACTCGACCGACCTGCTCAGGCAAGCCGCCGCAGTTCTGGGAAAGGAAGATGATGCTGAACAATACGGCAAACTTTTTGAGAATATCAAGGCGGCATTTCAGCATGAATACCTTACCCCGGGTGGCAGAATTATGTCAGATACTCAAACCGCCTATGTTCTTGCATTAAAATTCAGGCTTTTACCTGAAGAAATGGTGCCTGCAGCGGTAAATAATCTTGTTTCGGATGTTCAGGACAGGGGGCACCTGACCACTGGTTT
Source organism: Bacteroidales bacterium (assembly GCA_046483315.1). Taxonomy (GTDB): domain Bacteria; phylum Bacteroidota; class Bacteroidia; order Bacteroidales; family PUMT01; genus PXAP01. The sequence continues at coordinate 15,518 of JAWODJ010000040.1, forward strand.
TCTGGGTACGCCTCACCTGAATCCCATACTTAGCCGTTACGGACACAGTCAAACAGCCTTTGATCTCCTGCTGAGAGAAAATTATCCTTCATGGCTGTACCCGGTAACCATGGGAGCCACGACTATCTGGGAGAGGTGGGACGGCATAAAACCCGACGGCACATTTCAGAGTGAGGGGATGAATTCATTTAACCACTATGCCTACGGTGCCATTGGAGAATGGCTTTACGAAGAGGTGGCAGGCATTAAACCATCACCGGGATACAGATCCGTGCGTATTAGTCCCACCCCGGGGGGTGGATTAAGCCATGCAAGGGCCATCATAAATTCCGTACATGGCAGGATAGAATCGTCATGGGAGCTTGAAGGCTCCCGGTTTACAATGGCAGTTGAAATCCCTGCAAACACCACGGCCATAGCCACACTGCCGGATGCCGTCGCCGGTAAGATCGGTGGCAGTGCGGCCGACCCCGGCTCCAATCCGGGGATACTCAAAATGACGCAACAGGGCAGCGATGTTCTGGTCAGCCTTGGTTCGGGCAGGTACACCTTTGTTTATGATTCCGAAGAGCTGGCAGCAGCAGCCGGCATCGAGGATTCCCCCTACCCCCCGATCCTGAGCCTTGATAACACAATCGGCGAACTGCTGGCAGAAAAACGTTCACGCGACATACTTTACAGGCATATGCCCGGTCTGATGAACTCACCCTGGCTGAGCCAGGTAATGGGATTCACCATCAGGCAGGCAATGCAGTCTTTGCCTTTAAAATTCAGGGTTTCTGATACGAAGATCGAAAATATGGAACAGGAGCTCAGGCGGGCAGGCAATGTCTCTGTGACCAGGCAATGATCTGCGGGAGCGAACCCTCCCTGTTCCCTGATGTTCGGCCAATACCATATAAACCGGTAAAAAGCCGGGATGCTCCAAATAAGGGGGATGCTCCAATAGTAAGTCAGTTACCTCTTTTTCTGACCGTAGTAGGCATTGCTGCCATGTTTGCGAAGGTAGTGGCGGTCCACCAGATGGCTTTCAACCGGCTGCCTGTTGCCCAGGACCTCGGTACGGAACGCCATTTTTGTTATCTCTTCGAGCACAATGGCGTTCCCGAGCGCTTCACCCGCATCCCTGCCCCACGTAAAAGGGGCATGGCCATGTACAAGCACACCGGGTACCTGCACCGGGTCGATCCCTTCAAACCGCTCGACAATCACCCTGCCTGTATTTGCCTCATAATCATTCGCCGTCTCATCAGCCGTCATGGGCCTGGTGCAGGGCACCTCCCCGTAAAAATAGTCCGCATGTGTAGTTCCGTAAACAGGAATACCCCGTCCGGACTGTGCCCAGCTTGTGGCCCATTCGGCATGTGTATGGACAATCCCGCCAATGCCATCAAAATTCCGGTAAAGAACAGTATGAGTGAGGGTGTCTGACGAAGGTTGCAACTTCCCCTCAACAATCCTGCCCTCCATATCAACAACCACCATATCATCAGGCTCCATTTTTTCATAAGGCACACCGCCCGGTTTTATTACCACAAGGCTTCGTGCCCTGTCAATGCCGCTTGCATTACCCCATGTCATGATTACAAGACCATGCTCTATGAGGGCCATATTGACATCATAAACTTGCTTTTTAAGATCTTCAAGCATTTCTCATCCGTTCAGTTTATAATAAAGTTCATTCCATCTCAGCACATTCCGGAACTCCCTGATAGTGGTATCCTCATCAATAAGCAGGTATTCAATGCCGGTCATGCCTGAAAAATGCTCAATGTGTTCGGGTTTGAGGGCCAGGCTGAATCCCGTATGATGTGCACCTCCGGCAAGTATCCAGGCCGTTGCCGATATCTTCAGGTCCGGATCAGGAATCCACAGTGCCCTTGCCACCGGTAATTTTGGCAGATCCGGCGAGTCAACGGCGGTAACGGTGTTCACCAGCATCCTGAACCGGCTGCCCAAATCAAGAAGGGTTGCATTTACAGCTTTCCCGGTAGCCACGGGAAAGACCAGCCTGGGCGGGTCATCCCTGCCACCGATAGAGAGCGGGTGCAGCTCAAGTGAAGGTTTTGCAGAGGCTATAGAGGGGCAAACTTCAAGCATATGAGCACCCAGGACCATCATTCCCGAAGGATCAAGGTGATATGTATAATCTTCCATAAAGGAAGTCCCTCCATCAAGCCCTCTGCTCATCACTTTCATACATCTTACCAGTGCAGCCGTTTTCCAGTCCCCTTCCGCCCCGAATCCGTATCCCTTCTCCATCAGCCTCTGCACAGCCAGTCCGGGCAACTGGCTCAGTCCGTGCAGATCCTCAAAGGTGGTTGTAAAAGCCTTAAAACCACCCTCCTGCAAAAAATCAAGCAGTCCAATCTCAATCTTCGCGGCCTCGGTCAGTTTTCCGAATGCTTCCCTGTCATCCTTTATCTTTACCGGAAGGGAATAGGTCTCCCTGTATTCATCAACAAGTGCAAAGGCTTCTTTTTCAGTTACTGCATTTATCCTGCCCGCAAGATCGCCAACACCGTAACCCCTTACAGCCCATCCCATCTTCATCCTTGCCTCCACCTTATCACCCTCTGTAACTGCTACATCCCTCATATTGTCCCCAAAGCGGGCAACTTTCAGGGAAAGGGATTCGTCCCGCCCCAGCGCTGCCCTTGTCCAACCGGCAATATCGGCTATCACTGCCGGATCCCGCCAGTGACCGGTAACAACATGGCGATACACCGGTATCCTGCTGCATATAAACCCGAACTCACGGTCGCCGTGGGCGGACTGGTTAAGGTTCATGAAATCCATATCAATTTTGTCCCATGGAATATCCCGGTTATGCTGGGTGTGCAGATGTATAAAAGGTTTCTGCAAAGCCTTGAGTCCGCCAATCCACATCTGTGCCGGCGAGAAGGTGTGCATCCAGCAGATCAATCCTATGCATCCTGGATCATTATTAGCCTCCAGGCAGATGCCAAGGATCTCCTCAGATGTTGTCAGAACAGACTTAAACACGATATTTGCCAGAGAAGAAATGCCTGTATCAAGGGCTGCTGCTATCTCTTTTGAATTTTCAGCCACCTTGTTAAGCACCTCCTCCCCGTACAGGTGCTGGCTCCCGGTAAGAAACCAGAGCGTTTTTTCAATTCTGTTTTGCATTATTATTGTTTCAGATTACCAGAAATATATATAGAACAGTCCTATGATACTCAAAATAATCACTGTATTTATAACGTCCCATTTGTTCCAGCTTTCCCTGGTCTCCTTTTTCTGTTCCTCATTGGCAGAACCGTAAGTCAGTCCAACTGTTTTCGAAGCATCGGCAGGTTTGGTAAACAACGAGACAACCACAATGACCAATATACAGAAAAAGAACAGGTATATTGAATAATGCAGCCAGTTGGATTGCAGGAAGATCTTGTAAAACAACCCTTCAGGGTTCAGGTGGGGTTCCAAAACATTAGCCGCCAGCCGTGTCATTCCAAACACAAAGCCTGTCATAAGTCCGGTAAAACCGGCAGCAGGAGTGGCACGCTTCCAGAATACCCCAAGCAGAAATACCGACGCGATACCCGGCGAAAGGAGAGATTGCACATCCTGGAGATAGGCATAAAGCACCTTCCCGATACCCTGCATGACAGGTATCCACAAAATACCAAGTATCACTATCACTGTTGTTGCCATCCGTCCCACATAAACAAGGTGTTTTTCAGTGGACTGGGGTTTAAACCTCTTGTAAAAGTCCATCGTGAACAATATAGCCGACGAATTAAACAACGAGGCAAGCGAACTCATTAAAGCTGCAATGAGTCCCCCGACAACCACTCCCTTCAGTCCCACCGGCAACAGGTTTGCCACAAGGGTTGAAAAGGCGGCATCGGAACTGCTAAGCTCCATTAAACCTTTTTGATGAAGAGCATAGGCTATAACCCCGGGAACAAGAAAAATAAATACCGGCAGCAATTTCAGGTAAGCGCCGAATATGGTTCCCCTCCTGGATTGTTTCTGGTTCATTCCCGAAAGAACACGCTGTACAATATACTGGTCGGTGCACCAGTACCAGAATCCTATTATGGCAGATCCCAGGATGACCCCGGTCCACGGAAACTCCGCATCTTTATGTGAGCGCATAAGGCTCATCATCGAATCTCCGTGAACAGTAACATTGGCACTGGTTATTTCCATCAGCTCTCCCCAGCCTCCGAGTTCTCTGAGTCCGACAACCAAAATAACAATTGATCCCAGCAGAAGAACAGGCATCTGGATTACAGAGGTGTAAAGAACCGATCGCATGCCCCCTATAACAGTGTATATCCCCGTTATCACCACCAGTCCGATTGCCCCTATCCAGAAAAAGTCAATGCCCATCCACTCATCAATTCCAAAAACCTCCTTAAATACAATGCCCCCGGCATACACGGTAACGGCAACCTTGGTAAGAACATAGCTCACCAGTGATATTATTGAAAGAAAATTCCTTGAAGCAGTATTGTATCTTCTCTCAAGAAATTCAGGCATGGTAAAAACCCTGCTTCTCGAATAAAAAGGCACAAAAACCCATCCAAGGATAAGTATCATCCAGCCGTGCATTTCCCAGTGGGCCATGGCCATACCGCTTTCGGCTCCTGCACCGGCAAGGCCCACCAGGTGTTCCGAACCTATATTTGAGGCAAATATGGAGGCTCCTATAACAAGCCAGCCGGCATTTCTGCCTGCCAGAAAATAATCGGCCGAGGTCTCTTCCTTTTGTTTGATGACCCACCAAACAACCATGAATAAAAGAAAAAAGAATACACCCAGTACAATCCAGTCAATTGTTGTCATCTGCAGGGATTTTAGGATAAATATTTATGCTGAGAGCATGCTTTATTGATTTTTTTTAAAAATAACGCATTAATACAGAAATCCAAAAAAAAATATCAGATCCACTTCACAAACCCCGTATCCTGCCGGTGAGGCAGCTCCGGGTGCTTCGGGAATATACGTATACCATAATGAAAAGCACCGGCCCGTGTAGGATATATATGAAGGCGGTAGCGGGCAAGGCTGCCTTCAGTCCCTGAAAGCTGAAGCTCCTGAACATCGAGCATATCAACATTACCATTTTGCTGATCGATATCCATCACCACCTGCTCCACACCCACCGAAGATACATTAAGCTCTTTAAGGTCAAGAACCAGTTCACCTGTATGCTCACGGCCAAGGATAAGCGGCTTCCCTGATGTGTCAGGATAGGTTACATCAACAACTTCAATATTTTCCCATTCCTGGTATATACGCCTTTTCCATGAAGCAAGCTGCCGTGCCAGCGCGTATTCATTCTCCTGCATTTTTAGAGAACGTTTATGCAATTTATTGTAAAACCTTTCAAAATAATCATTTATCATGCGGCGCATGGTAAACATCGGTGCTATGCCACTGACGGAATTCCTGATTGTCTGTACCCATTTATATGGTACTCCCTTGTTATTCCTTTCGTAAAACATGGGAGTGATCTCATCTTCAAGTATATTGTAAATGGTGTTTGCATCCAGTTCATCCTGGAAATCCTGGTTATCATATACCTTTTCCTCCGGAAGGGCCCATCCGGCTCCAGGCCTGTATCCTTCAACCCACCATCCGTCCAGCACACTGAAATTGAGCACCCCGTTCATGACAGCTTTCATACCGCTGGTTCCCGAGGCTTCAAGAGGCCGGGTAGGTGTATTGAGCCACACATCGACCCCCTGCACCATAAATTTTGCTAGTTGCACATCATAATTCTGAAGGAAGAGTATCTTGCCTGAAAATTCGGGCCTTTTTGAAATGCTTACAATATGTTTCATAAGCTCCTGGCCGGCCCTGTCATTCGGATGAGCCTTGCCTGCAAAAAGAAACTGAACAGGCCTGTCCGGGTGATTAACTATGGCCGAGAGCCTTTCCACATCCCTGAACAAAAGCTGTGCTCTCTTATAGGTGGCAAAACGGCGGGCAAAACCTATTGTAAGATGATCCTTGTCAAACTTTTCACGAACATTGAGGTAATAGCGCGGACTTTCGTGCTTTTTCAGCCAGGTTATCTTTGTGCGTTCCATAATATGGTCAACCAGCCTGTGGCGAAGTGACTGCCTTATATTCCATATATCAGTTTCATCAGCTTTCATTACGGGCTTCCATGTTTCCTCCAGGTGCTGTACCCTGGTATAATTCTCTCCCATCAACTTCCGGTAAAAGTCCTTCCATATCCCTGCAGTCCATGTATCATGATGCACACCGTTGGTAACATACCCTATATGCAGTTCTCCGGGAAGATATCCTTTCCACAGATCATTAAAAATATTCCGGCTCACAGAACAGTGAAGCCGGCTTACCCCGTTTATCTCCTGTGAAAGACTGGCAGCGAGATATGACATGGAAAACTTCTCCTCCGGATCCCCGGGGTTTATCTTTCCCAGGTTCATAAGTTGTGTCCAGCTTATGTTGAGTCTTCCAGGGTAATGAGAAATATATGTACGCATCAGGGATTCATCAAATGAATCATGTCCGGCCGGAACAGGTGTGTGCGTGGTAAACAGGGTTCCTGCCCTCACAACCTCCAAAGCCTGGGAAAACATCAGCTTATGCTCATTGACATACCGGTTCAGCCTCTCCAGCCCTATAAAGGCAGCATGACCTTCATTGCAGTGATACAGCATAGGGTCCAGACCCAGAACCTTTAAAGCCCTGATGCCGCCAATTCCAATGAGCATCTCCTGTCTGAACCTGTTTTCCAGGTCACCGCCATAAAGATGATGTGTCAGGCTCCTGTCCTGTTCCCGGTTCCCTTCAAAATCGGTATCAAGCAGGTAAAGAGGTATACGGCCAACATCAACTCTCCAAATCCTGGCCCTGACAGTGCGCCCCGGGAAAGCTATGCTTACCGTCATCCAGTCTCCGTTTGTTTGTCTTACGGCCCGTGCAGGGATTTTGGTAAAATCGGTGGCATCATAACTGGCTATCTGCTCACCGCCTGAAGCAATTTGCTGACGGAAATAACCGTACTTGTATAGCAATCCCACTGCTACCATACTGACATGAGAATCACTCGCTTCCTTAAGGTAGTCGCCTGCCAGTATCCCCAGTCCGCCGCTGTATATCGGCAGACTGCCATGAAGACCGTATTCCATACTGAAATATGCAATTTCAGGGCCCTCCCTGACAGGCTGATCCATATAATCCCTGAAAGCGGAATATGTCCGGTTTAGCCTCTCCAGGTATGAGTTGTCCTGTTCAAGCTCCATCAATCTTTTGTAACTGACCTTTTCCAGAAGCAGCAACGGATTTTCCCCTGTCTGATCAAATAATTCCGGGTCTATTGAACGAAAAAGGCTGACAGCATCTTCATTCCAGCTCCACCACAGGTTCCCCGAAAGCTCATCCAGGGCAGTTAGGCCCGGTGGCATACTCTTCTGAACAGTCATGGTTTTCCATTTTGGAGTATACTCCTTACTGACCTTGCAGACGTGAGATACAGGCTCTGCCGGCCAGGGCTCGGGCAACGCCCTTATCCGGGGACCGGTTTTTTCAAGAGCCATGTGATAGGCCCTGTAATAATTGTCAATCAGATTCTCCCACATGGTAAGTTTCGATATCTCAATGGCGTTTTGCCTGAGACCATCAACTTCAGGAGCGGTGAGGCCGGAAAATCCGAGGATGGCCAGGGCTGTCTGTTCAACAACCTGCTGTTGATTATCATCATCTCTTTCAATCACCTCAACAGAGGATATTTTACCATGAAAATTATCTCTGACCATAAGTCCGTATCCAGAAAGTGTTGTTGTGACAACAGGAACCCTGAAAGCAATACTTTCCATCAGTGAATATCCCCATGGCTCATAATAGGATGGCGACACAAACATATCCATACCGGTGAGCATATCATAATACTGCAGGTTAAAAATCCCGTCACGGCCATTGAGGTAACAGGGGACATAGATAACTTTCACCATGTCCTGCTGATCATTGTTTATCCCTGCTTCCTTCAGCCTGCTGATAACCGGATCGTCGTCATGGTCATGAAGATAATGGGTGTTCATTCTGTTACCGGGCTCAATGTCACCTGAATCTCCTTCCATGATGCCTTTCAGATCGTTGCGGGGACCCATCTGGCTGGCAGGTACCAGGATGAAAGCAACCACTTCTCTTTTCAGGGCGGACCGGTCTTTGAGGTCAGCGAGGGCATCAATAAAAACATCGGTCCCCTTGTTCCGTATTTCATGCCTGCCGCTGTGGACAATAAACAGGACATCATCTCCTGAGGGCCGGCCAAGTAAAGCCTCGCTCACTTTTCTCAGCCTCTCCCGGGTTATTCCGCGTTTTCTCCTGAAAGTCTCTCCGTCCGGTATAATGCTACCGGCCAGGCCATTCGGAGTTAATATATCAACCTCTTTTTTCAGGAATTGTCTGCACTCCCGGGCAGTATATTCACCGGGTGTAGTGTAAATATCTGTATTTGATGCTGCAAGCTTTTCCAGCGACAACTTTGAAACAACATTGAATTCTTTTGCTCTGGCCTCTGCGTCAATTGTTTCAAAATTCCTGTACAGGGGTTGATGATTCTCTGCCAGTATGCGGCCGATAACAGTTCCGTGCGTGGTGAACATCGTCGTTACTGCAGGCACCCTATCCTTCAGGTAAAGTACACCTGAACCTGTCATCCATTCATGAAAATGTGCCAGTGACCTTTCTGCCGGGCCGGTGTTGAACCTTACAAAACTTTCTATAACCATGCCCGCAGCATATCCGAAAAGCACAGGCTCTGCATAGTCCCACTGACCGGAAAGGGAATCAAGCCTGAATCGCTCCCACATCTCCTTGAAAATCATATCCTTCCGGGATATAAATGGTGTGAAATCTATTATTATTGCAATGGGTTGTGCTTCAATGTTCCACCTTCCTGTACGTATCCTGAGCCCCTCGCCGGTTGCAGCATCCCTCCAGGCGGCAAACATACCCCGGTCCTCCACAAACTCAGGATTCTCAGTCTCACCCCTCCATACATCGGGACCTATAACAATATAGTTATTCCCCGGTTTTTCCTGCAATTTCACCGACTTTGAGGATATTACAGTATGTATTCCCCCAATCTTGTTGCAAACTTCCCAGCTCACCTCGAACAGATAATCGGGAGTCATCAATTTTTCTGACATAATATCTTAATTTTAACTATTTAAAATCCTGCATGCCGGTTGCCCGGCCGGCAGGAATATTGTACATAAAATTTACTATGATTTGATTTTATTTTTTCCCCGTCTTTCCTCTTCCCCGGGATTCTTTCTTTTTTGTTCCCCTTACAGGAGGTTTTTGGACAGATGACCCGGATTTTCCCGTTTTTGCAGCAACACGGCCTTTTGATTTCCCGGTGGTGAAAGTCTCCTTTGCCTCTTCATTGACTGTATCAACCGGACTGATAACCGCATGTTTCTTTTCTCTCAGCAGGTTTATCTCATTATGCAAACTCTCCAGCTGTTCATCCCTCTCCTTTAACATTTTTTTCAGCCTGGCAGTTTCCATTTCCGTTGTACCTACAAGGTCATTTATACGGGTTGAAAAATCGCTGAGGACATTCATGTAATTTATGAAAGCATCGTATGGTGATTCATACGGGTTGAAATATTTATGTACCTCCCCGTCGGAGAAGAATTTGGTCGACATATAATAAAAATGGTCACTTACCTGCAGATAGCGCCAGTCGGTCAGTATTTCCGGGTCATTGGTTTTCTTCACCAAATCCTTCAGTGCATATAGCTTATTAAAAGCCTCATTCTGCATATCGTTGCCCAGCCAGGCGGACACATCTCTCTCCTCATCTGCCCATGATATCGGATAGGGAACATGGATTGCAGCAACAGGCTGCAGGTCCGATGCAGCTTCAGAGGGAGTGGAAAACCTGAATTCTTTATTTTTCAACACCTTGCCCGGAAACGTTTTCAGAAAGTCAAATATCCCTGTTTCAGCCCACTGGTGCTCGCCAAAGGTCTCATAATCCATAAAAAGATTTATTATTTCCTCCTTCCCGTCCAGATTCTTCAGCCAGTCAACATATTTGTCCGCAGTAAGAGGCCATTCACTCCAGCCTTTGTCCGAAAACCGAAAGGCTATATCATCGCTAAGCTTGTAATTCTTCAGAAAAACCCTGAGGCGCGGATTCAAAGCATTATAATAGAGGTAATTCGGACTCTTCCATCCAAGAATGTGCTTCGCCCCTTCGGTCAGCATCGCCCCGTAACCCATATCGGCCACCATTGAACCTATATCGTCTGAATAGACCAACTCGGTGTTCCTGAATACTTTTGGCCTGACCCCGAACAGGGATTCTATGCGCTGGCTGTGTTCGGTAACCTGAAACCTGAACTCATCAGGGTCAGCAAGAGAAACAAGCGAATGAGAATATGTTTCGGCCAGAAACTCCACCTTTCCGGTTGCCGCAAGTTTCTTAAAACTTTCAAGCACCTCAGGAGCATAAAGTTCAAACTGATCGAGCGCCACACCGGTAATTGAGTAAGCCACTTTAAATCTGTTCCCGTATTCCTCAAGTAAATCAAATATTACCCGGTTGGCCGGAATATAGCATTTACCGGCAACTTTTTTCATAATCGATTCATTGGAGAAATCATCATAGTAATAATGCGACTCACCAATGTCAAAAAACCGGTATCTCCTGAACCGGAAGGGCTGATGCACCTGAAAATACAAACAAATGGTCTTCATGCTGTTAACTCTTTTTATTGTCTTAGAACCGTATCATAAACTTCTTTTACATGCAAAGCGGAATTTTCCCATTTCAGGTTATCCACCTCCGTTTTACCATGCTTCTTAAACATCTCCGGCAATGCATTATAATGCAGTATTCCGTAAATAGCATCTGCCATTGCATCTATATCCCAGAAATCAATTTTAATGGCATGCCGGAGTATCTCAGAAACTCCCGACTGCCGTGAAATAATAACGGGAACATTCGACTGCATCGCTTCCAGTGGGGATATACCAAAGGGTTCAGATACTGATGGCATAACATACAGATCGCTAACCGAAAACATCCTTGAAACATCCTGCCCCTTCAGAAATCCGGTAAAATGAAACCTGTCCGTTATTCCCAGGCTGGCCGCGCGCTTTACCACCCCCGGAAACATATCTCCACTGCCTGCCATAACAAAACGTACACCGGCCGATTTTTGAAGTACCTTAAATGCAGCCTCTATAAAATATTCGGGACCTTTTTGCAGGGTAATCCGCCCCAGAAAAGTAACTACCTTATCATTTAAGGGTTTGCGCAATTGAGGCCATTCTTTATTGCCCGAAGGTTCAACGGCATTATAGACTGTCACCACTTTTGAAGGCTCAATCCCGTATTTTTCAATAATCGTGTTCCTTGTAAGGTTGCTTACGGCAATGATCCTGTCCGCCGCTTCCATTCCCCTTTTCTCTATCTCAAAAACACCCGGGTTAACACTTCCGCCGCTGCGGTCAAAATCTGTTGCATGAACATGTATCACCAGCGGCCTGCCTGAAACAGCCTTTGCAGCAATCCCGGCAGGATAGGTAAGCCAGTCATGGGCATGAATAAGATCAAAAGACCGGTCATCGGCAATAACGCCTGCCACCAGTGCATAATTGGCAATCTCCCGAAAAAGATCGGGGCCATACTTGCCGGTAAATTTCAGTTTTCCTATCTGTTCGGTGTTAAAATAGACATTGCTTCCTGCACGGGATTTTTTGCCGATCTTTTCATATTCTTCGGGCGAAATGTAAGGAACAATATGTGAATGAACCTCCAGATAGGTCATCTCTTTAAGAAAGCCCTTCATCCCGACATATTTTTTCCTTACGGGGAAATTCTCGGCTGCCAGAAGCTGAACTGAACTCTGATCCTCATCGCCCCATGCTTTTGGTACCACGAAACTCACCTCCAGATCTTCAATATTTGACATGCCCCTGGTAAGACCGTAGCAGGCCGTACCCAGTCCCCCGCTTATATGAGGCGGAAACTCCCATCCAAACATTAATACCCTCATCCCGGTCTATTTTTATCAGTAACAGCTGTTTGATAGTATAAAATTATCTGTTCCATCCTGAGCAGTTCGGCGATGTTCCATGCATAAGAAAGGGCTCCCCCCGGATAATGGGGTGGATCTCCGTCATACAGCTCAGATATGGATCCCACTCCGTGCACCTGCATATCCTCTTCAAAACCGGAAAACAGTTTCTGAATAAAATTCAGGCCCGATTTTTTATGTAACTTCAGCCAGGCCTCGGCATAATGTCCCAGAAGCCAGGGATAGACAGTACCCTGATGGGCAATGGAATCCCTGGCCTGTTCATCTCCTTGGTAAATGCCTTTGTACAGGGGATTTTTGGGAGACAGTGTACGCAAACCCCTGGGCGTTAGCAACTCACTTGTAATAACCTGAAGTATCTTTTGCTTTTTTTCGTTGTCAAGCGGACTGTAGGGAAGGGAGGCTGCAAGAAGCTGGTTGGGCCTCACTGACCAGTCCGTTACCTCATCCCTTACATAATCTGCCAGGTACTCCTTTTCCGGATTCCAGAAATGCCGGACAAATGATTCAGCCGTCACTGAGGGTATTTCGCTCCAGCGGTGTACAAATGCTTTGTTCCCCCCGGCCCCGGCAAGACTGATTGCAAAATTCACTGCATTGTACCAAAGCGCGTTAATTTCAACTATGTATCCTGATCGGGGTGTGACAGGTACCCCGTCAACCACACAGTCCATCCATGTGCGTGGCGTATTCTGCTCCCCGCAAAACAGAAGTCCGTTATCATGCATGATAACTGTGTTTCCGATTCCGTCACGAAGCAGGCTGAGAATTTTATTTATCTTGTTCCCGTAGCTCTTCCATACCGCAGCCCTGTCTCCCGGATGATGTGTGTATTGCTGCAGGGCCCAGATAAACCAAAGTGGCTCATCCACACCCCATATCGGACTGTAATCAGGTTTCAATGCCGCAGCACTCATTTTTCTGTACAACCCGGCAAGGTTTGCATCCATTACCGGCCTGAAAGTTTTTACATCACCGGTTGCAAGGGTGAGGCCGGGCAAAGATGCGAATGTATCACGCATACGTTTACCATACCAGGGAAACCCTGCCATAATCCCGGTTTTTTTGTCTTTTCTGACAAAAAATTGCTGGGCAGAATTCAGCAGGCAATTGTGGAAAGTATTTCTTGGGATCCTTTTCTTTATCTCATTGTTAAATTTACGTTTCAGCGCTCCCGGTTCCAGCTCGGTTGTACCGGCAGAGAACACCACAGACTCTCCCTTTTTTAAAGGCATTTCGAAATACCCGGGCATATAAAGATCTTCTTTATAATCATAGCCTCGTTTCTGCTCCTGGAGGTATTCAACATTATAATTCCAGTCCGGCCCTGCAACAAAATCAGAATCCTTTGAAAATTGCATATAAAGGAAAGGATAGCCCTGGTACATACGTGTCTTTATTCCCTTTTTGATCTTCTGTGTTTTGGTGATCACATCCATATTGGCCTTACTGAGGGCATGGATATTCCTGAAAGCCAGAAAAGGTTTAAATCTCAGCAAAGTGGGCGAATGAGAATCCAAAAGAGTATAACGGATAAGAATGCACTCTTCATTCTGTGCCAGAAGCCACTCCCGGGAGAGAATAACCCCGCCCACACGGTAAACAAGCCTGGGAATGGGATCGGTTTCAAAATCTCTCAGGTACTTATGGCCCCTTGGATTATAATTGTCGCCGGCATATTTATGGATACCAAGATTGAATGCCTGATCATGTTGTATCACTGTTTCATGTAATCCTGAAAGAAGCACATGATGACCGCCATCAAGATATTCCAGCGGGCATACAAGTAACCCGTGATACTTTCTTGTATTACTGGCTATTATGGTTGTACATGCATATGATCCCGCACGGTTTGACCGTATCAGTTCCCGGTTAAGGGAATAGGAAAGATTAATCAGTCTGGTCTTGTCAAAATTAAGATAACTCATTCGTGCAAATTCCTGTTAACGGTTAATTAGTGTCTGATCTTTCATGCAAAAACTTCCTCCAGCCTGATAAAGAGGATTGGATTTTTGTTCAAAAGTACAAAATAATTGTTTCAGAATAAGCTGTTTGTCAAATTAGCAATATAAAAAAATTAACTTTCAAAAAGAGCCTCAATAAGCAGTGAAGAAAAGGATTCAGACATCAATGGCAATATTTTTCAATTTATACCGTAGATAAAAATTGATTATCTTCGCATGTAATTAAGCGAAACCATTTAAACGCTGTAAGTATGATTATCAATAAAAGAATAAGCTGTTATAAGCCTGGCATCAATAGCCGCATCAAAGTATTAACGGCAGTTATGATGTTTTTACTTTCTCTTTCATGTTCCTCACCTGATACGGGTTATTCCATAAGCGGCACACTGGAAAATGGAGCAGGAAAAAAACTGCTTCTTTTCGAAATGAGCACCTATGATCTCACTCCTGTCGATTCTCTCATTATTGATGATGAAGGTGATTTTTTGTTCAGTGGAGAAATTGACCAGATCAGATTTATGTCGCTTAGAGAAGATCAGTTAAACTATCTTGTCCTCATTGTCACCCCGGGAGAAGATATTGAGATCACTGCCGATTACAAAAACCTGCAGCAGTCCGCCGAAGTTAAAGGATCTCCTGAATCTGCTCTGGCAGTTGAAATGAACAGGAAGATGCATTCGACGATCATGAAGCTTGACTCTCTTGGTAAGCGTTACCGGAGCAACCTGGACGGCTCTGCTGAAGAGATTGCCCGGCTGAGGGAAGAAATTGCCGGCAGTTTCGAAGAAATTGCCGGAGAGCAGAGAGAATACACGATAGATTTCATCAATAGTAATCCCGGCTCACTCGCCAGTCTGATGGCCCTTTACCAGCAGATTGACCCCAACACCTTTGTTTTGCAGCAACAGGAAGATTTCCGTTATTATGCTATGGTGGACTCGGTACTGATTGCCAAACACCCGGAGCTGGATTATACCATTACCCTTAATGAAAATGTAAGGGAGATGAAAAAGCAGTTTGATATTAAGAGAGAGAGAGAGACTCTCCTGGTCAACGGAGCCGTGGCACCTGAAATCTCCCTTCCCGGCCCTGACGGAGAAACTATCAGCCTCTCCTCCCTCAGGGGCGACTATGTTTTACTGGATTTCTGGGCTGCATGGTGCGGACCTTGCAGGGATGAGAATCCATACCTTGTGGAAACCTATAATAAATATAACCATAAAGGCTTTGAGATCTTTCAGGTCTCACTGGACCGTACCAGGGATGCCTGGCTGAAGGGCATTGATGAAGACAACCTTCACCAGTGGACCCATGTGAGCGACCTGCAGTTCTGGAACTCACCGGTTGTTCCGCTATACCAGATTGATGGCATACCCGCCAATTTTTTGCTTGACCCTGACGGCAGAATACTTGACAGAAATCTCAGGGGCGAAGCACTGGGGCGTGCCCTGGCTGAACTTTTTGATTAATCAATTTTTAACAATGATAAACTTCTTATTCTCACAAAACAGCTTTGCAAAAGTTAAAGCGGGTATCACCGCGGCAGGCGGTCACGCACATGCCGTCCCTGCAATTACACTTAACCGGGTTGTTATAACATGGCTTTTTTTACCTTTTCTTTTCCTGCTTTCCTGCGGAGAATCGTCCAAAGTCCGTATCGGCGGTACCATAGACCAGGGCGCTGGGAATATCCTCTATTTTGACAGGCTCAGTGTAACAGGTCCCGTGGAGATCGATTCAGTGAAAATGAAAAGTTCAGGACGTTTCTCTTTTTCAGAAAAGATTTCCGAACCCTCATTTTACCGCCTGAGGATCCAGGACAATAACTTCATAACACTTCTGGCTGAACCTGGCGAAAAGATAACCATTAAGGCACAGGCTGCAAATCTGCCCGGCACATACCGGGTTGAAGGATCGGAGAGTTCCCTGCTGATTAAAAAACTCAATGACCGCCTTGCCTCAACAAAAAAACAGATGGATCCACTGATAAATGAGATAATAACACTTGAAGAGGGTCCGGGTTATGAAGAGGAGGAGGCCAGGATCAATGAAGAGCTGGAAGAAATAATCAAATCACAACGCGACTTCTCCATAGCTTTCATACTGGAAAACATGGAATCAATGGCATCAATAACTGCACTTTATCAACAGCTTGATGATCAAAACTATGTCCTGAGCCAGACCCGTGATATACAGTATCTGAAGATCGTTGCCGAATCCCTGAAGGAAAAGTATCCCGGTTCACCTCATGTCAAGGCACTGGCTGCAGATGCCGAGAACCAGGAAAGGCAGTATGAATTGTATAAACTTTCTGTGATGGCAGAAGAGAGCGGAAACGTGGTGACAACCTATCCGGATATTGCAATGCCGGGAATCGATGGTGACACAGTGCGACTGCATTCAATAGACGAAAAATATATACTCGTTCTTTTCGGATCTTCCCTTAATTCAGCCAGCATTCAGTTCACTCACGACCTTTTACCTTTATACAATACTTATCACGGCAAAGGCTTTGAGATTTTCCAGGTTTCCGTTGAAAGAGACAGGGATGAGTGGCTCAGAAGAATAAAATTTTCAGAACTGCCATGGGTTCATGTTGTCGAGCTGGAAGAAGGCAGTTTTGATGCTGCCCGTTTATACAATGTGCAGCAGATCCCCGCCAACTACCTCATAAACAGGGATGCCGGAGTTATAGCCAGAGACATTTCGGCGCCCGAGTTGAGACGCAGACTGGCAAGGGTGTTTGATTAATCACATCTGCTTGAATTTGAACAGAAACAATAAAATATATTTTGCCTCCGATGCCCATTTCGGTTTGTCAGGGCCGGAAGGAAGTCTTCCCAGAGAGAAACTGTTTGTAAAATGGCTGGAAACCATAAGAAAAGATGCCGGGGAGATTTTTCTTTTGGGTGATATTTTTGATTTCTGGTTTGAATACAGATATGTTGTGCCCAGGGGTTATACAAGGATCCTGGGAAAGATAGCAGAAATTACCGACAGCGGCATCCCGGTTCATTTTTTTACGGGCAATCACGACCTTTGGGTATTCGGTTATCTGCCTGCCGAAACCGGTATGATCATTCACAAGAGCCCTTATATAACAGAAATAGAAGGTAAAAAATTCTACCTGGCACATGGTGACGGTCTTGATGATAAAGACAAAGGGTTCCGCCTGCTTAAAGGCATATTCACAAACCGTGTATTACAATGGATGTTTGCCAGGCTGCACCCGAATTTTGCTATCTGGTTTGCCCACAGGTGGTCGCATAACAGCCGTTACTCCAAAGACCTTATTATTCCTTTCAGGGGAGAGGATAAAGAGGAGCAGATCATTTTCGCCAACCGCTTACTGGAAAAAGAACATTTTGATTTTTTTGTCTTCGGACATCGCCATATTCCTCTTGACCTGCCTTTGAATAATGGTATATCAAGATATATAAACCTGGGCGACTGGCTCTGGCATTTCACCTATGGTGTTTTCGACGGAAAAAAATTAACGGTACAAAAATTCAGTTAAATCCCATTTTATTCCTGACCGTAAAACATATCATTTAACACAGCACTTCCCATAACACAAAAATAACCGGGCCTGCAGGAGATAATTCCCGCAGGCCCAATTTAATTTATAATAAACTCTTAATGTTAGAATAAACTGTAGCTAACGGCAACACCAACAGTAACAACAGAGGCCATCACCATAAGCTTTATCAGTATGTTGAGGCTGGGACCGGAAGTGTCTTTGAAAGGATCTCCAATCATGTCACCTACAACGGAGGCTTTATGATTTTCTGATCCCTTGCCTCCAAGATTACCCTCTTCTATATACTTTTTTGCATTATCCCAGGCACCGCCGGCATTAGCCATAAATATAGCCATGGCAAAACCGGAGGAGATAGTGCCGACCAGCAATCCTGTAACGCCGGCAACACCAAATACAAGACCCACCACAACAGGGATCAGCAATGCTATCAGTGAAGGTATCAGCATCTCCTGCTGCGCACCTTTGGTTGAGATGGCAACACAACGTGCATAGTCCGGCTCGGCTTTGCTTTCCATAATTCCGGGAATATCCCTGAACTGCCGGCGAACCTCGTCAACCATTTTCTGGGCTGCACGACCAACGGCGTTCATAGTCATTCCGCTGAAAAGGAATACCGCCAACACACCAATCAATATACCTACAATAACAATCGGGTTCATAAGATGTATATCATAGTGATGTATAAAATCAATAAATTGTGCATCAACAGCGGGAATATTGTTGATAAGCTCATCCGGTCTGTCAAGGAATTTCACAAACATGATCTTCACCTCTTCAAAGTATGCGGCAAGCAAGGCAAGGGCGGTAAGCGCGGCACTTCCTATAGCAAAGCCCTTCCCGGTTGCAGCAGTGGTATTTCCGAGAGCATCAAGAGCATCGGTACGGTTACGTACTTCCTCTCCGAGATGGCACATCTCGGCATTGCCACCTGCATTGTCTGCTACCGGCCCGTAAGCATCGGTGGCAAGTGTTATGCCCAGTGTTGAAAGCATTCCCACAGCAGCAATGCCGATACCGTAAAGACCCATATTCAGGCTTGCAGAATCAAAACTGAATCCTGAAGAGAAACCAAATGCCAGTGTAATGGCAACACTAATAATCCCGAGCGGAACGGCAGCAGAAATAAGTCCCGTTCCTATACCGCTTATAATTAATGTCGCCGGACCGGTTGAAGATGATTCGGCAATCTTGCGGGTAGGCTGGTAAGCTGAAGCTGTAAAATACTCTGTTGATTGTCCGATACCTATTCCGGCAAGAAGCCCGACCACTATTGACCCCCATATACCCAGGTAATTAGGCAGTCCGAGTAAATATAATATACCCAGTGCAAATACAACTATCAGGGCCGCACTGGTGTTCACACCGGTACCAAGTGATTTAAGCAACTGTTTCTGAGTTGCCCCTTCTTTTGTCCGTACTAAAAATACACCTAAGATTGACAGCAAGGTACCAACTGCGGCAATCAGCATGGGAGCTATAACGGCATTAAACTGCATCTCAGCACCGAAGCCTATAAACGCGGCTGCGCCAAGCAGTGCAGTGGCAAGAATTGATCCGGCAAATGATTCAAAAAGGTCAGCCCCCATACCTGCTACATCACCAACATTATCACCAACATTATCGGCAATGGTTGCAGGGTTACGCGGGTCATCCTCAGGTATTCCGGCCTCTACCTTCCCAACCAGGTCAGCGCCGACATCGGCAGCCTTGGTATAAATACCCCCTCCTACACGTGCAAAAAGTGCCTGTGTAGATGCTCCCATACCAAAAGTAAGCATGGTGGCAGTTATGGTAAGCAGCTTCATGCCCAATCCTGCTTCGGGAATGAAAACGTTAAGAACCAGGAACCATGCTGAAATATCGAGCAGGACCAGTCCTACGACAGTAAGTCCCATCACTGCACCTGAGCGGAAAGCAAGCCTGAGTCCGCCATCCAGTGAAGTACGGCATGCATTGGCAACCCTGGCTGAAGCAAAGGTCGCGGCTTTCATTCCAAAAAAACCGGCCAGACCGGAAAAAGCACCTCCTGTAAGGAATGCAAAAGGAACCCAGGGATTCTGGATTCCCAGAACATATGCCATTATGGCAAAAATAACGGTGATTATCGCGAAAACGATTGCAACAACCTTGTATTGCTGACGAAGATAGGCTGCCGCCCCCTTGCGAACATGAGCAGCAATCTGCTTCATCATGTCAGTTCCTTCGTCATATCCCATCATCTGCTTAAAGAAATAGTAAGCAAAGCCCAGGGCAAGAATTGAACTCAGTGGCACGATCCAAAAAATTACAGGCATATTAATTTCCTCCATTTTATTAAGTTAATAAATACAATTAAACTAAAATATGATTCTCTTTATTTCTATGTGTTTGTATAACAAGATATTATCAGATCACAAAAAAAACAGTCACAAATTTAAGAAAAATCCTATATTCTTAGGTATTTAATCAAAAAAATAATAAAGATCTGTACGGGTTATTAACCTGCCCAGGATTCACGGTCAAGGCTTCTGTACTGAATTGCCTCGGCCAGATGCATACTGTCAATGTCGGCGCTTTTATCCAGGTCGGCTATTGTACGTGCCAGTTTTAATATGCGGTCATAAGCCCTTGCGGATAATCCCAGCTTCTGCATGGCATTTTTCAGTAAAAGTTTTCCTGTGCTGTCAACTGAGCAGTGTTTGCGGAGCATTGCGGGACTCATCTGTGCATTGCAGTGAACATTCGGACTGTCTCTGAATCGCTTTTCCTGGATATACCTGGCATTTGAAACCCGTTCCCTTACTGCTGAAGATGTTTCTGTATTTCTGTTATCGGATAATTTCTCAAATGGCACAGGCACCACCTCGATATGGATATCTATCCGGTCAAGAAGAGGGCCGGATATGCGGTTAAGATATTTTTGCACCACCCCGGGAGGGCAGATACAATCTTTTTCCGGGTGATTGTAAAACCCGCACGGACAGGGATTCATGGAGGCAACCAGCATAAACCCGGCAGGATAACGTACTGAATATTTGGCTCGTGAGATATCAATTTCCCTGTCCTCCAGGGGTTGCCTCATCACTTCAAGTACGGATCGCTGGTATTCAGGCAACTCATCAAGAAACAGCACCCCGTTATGTGCAAGAGAGACCTCCCCCGGTTGCGGAAGTCCGCCTCCGCCAACCATGGCAACCGAGCTTATGGTGCTGTGGGGTGAGCGAAAGGGACGGTGTGTCATCAGTGAATGCCTGTTGCCTGTCCTGCCGGCAACAGAATGGATCTTCGTTGTTTCAAGCGACTCCTTCAGGGTAAAGGAGGGGAGTATTGACGGGAGCCGTCGTGCCAGCATGGTTTTGCCCGATCCTGCACTGCCAATCATCAAAACATTGTGGCTGCCGGCTGCCGCAATCTCAAGTGCCCTTTTTACATTTTCCTGGCCCTTTACATCGCCAAAGTCAACATCATATTCATTCTCCTTATTGCGAAATTCCTCCCTCGCATCAACCATTACACGTTTCAGATTAACCTTCTCACTGAAAAAACCGGCGACTTCAGAGAGATGGCCTGCTCCGTACACCTCGAGCCCTTTTACAATAGCTGCTTCACGGGCATTCTGCTCAGGGAGGATAAAACCCCTGAAACCGGCTTCAAGAGCTTTTATTGCAATTGGCAGGGCGCCCTTTACGGGCCGCAGACTGCCGTCGAGCGATAGCTCGCCCATAATCAAATAATTGCTGACCTGTTCAGAAGGGATCTGTGCGGATGCCGCAAGTATTCCAACTGCCAGCGTGAGATCATAGGCAGAACCCTCCTTGCGTATGTCGGCAGGCGCCATATTGATTACTATCCTGCGGCCCGGCATTCTGAATCCTATATTGTCCAGAGCCGTGGCAATACGCTGCTGGCTCTCCTTTACCGCATTATCGGGCAGGCCGACCATAAAAAAATTAACCCCTTTTGTTATACTTACCTCAACGGTAATGATAATAGCATCAATACCGAGAAGGGCAGAGCCAAAAGTTTTCACCAGCATGCTTTACAACTAGTTAGGAGTATTCAAGCAATTGCTTTTCAGTACCTGACACAGCGAACCGAAAAGCCGAAAGATATATCATTAACCGACCTGTATATTCCTCCTTCATTCAGGCTTACACCCCTTCTCCAGGCATGGTTATCTTCCTCAACCGTTGATGTCCAGAAATATCCTGTGGTGCCGATCTGATTAAATGTCCCGGTAACAAACCTGTTGCCTCCCCTTAATGCCTCAAACCCGCTTTCGCCGGCGGGCTGCAAGGCTCTTCCCTGATCAATTCCGCGCCACAGGCGTTCATTGGCATCTTCGCGACTCATGCCGAGATACAACTCAAGGATTTTCCATTCGCTGTCCGACGGAATATGCCATCCCGCCGGACATATTCCCGGGGAACTCTCCTGTGTTTCGTACTGCATTGCCTCATCCCACTGGTATAAACCTCCGTACTGATCGCAAAGTACGGGATTATTATCATAACAATACTTCTCAATGACCCCGTTATCTTCCTGGTCAAGGCTTCCGTCAATCATTTCTCCCCTGTTGATATTGTCAGCGAGCCATACCTGGTCTCCAAGCTGAAGAGTACGATATACCGTTCCGTCGACTGTATCAACCCATGTTCCGTAAAGGTCGGGTTCCTCATCTTCAACCTCTTTCCTGCAGCCTGTTCCCTGCAGGAGAAGTATTATCCATACCACCCCGCTTAACAACCATAAAAATGCGGCAACACGCTTCATCACTAATCCGGTTAGGTAAAAATTATCATATTTAAAAAAATGTAAGATGCCAATATAGATGTCTGCCTCCGATCAAACAAACCGATGTCAGTTATTCCGGCTTCTACCGTCATGTATTATGTCTGCTGAACAGGCAGCAGTGACAGGATGCGCTTCCCCAATTAAGTTACAATTTTTTTTCAATATATTTTACCAGCGCATGAATAATTTTAATGTGAATCTCCTGTATCCTGTCAGGGTATGGTGAGGCTGGAGCCCTGAGCTCTATATCACAGTGCCCGGCAAGCTCTCCTTCTTCACCGCCAGTGAGCGCAACCACCTTTATACCCATCATGCATGCTGTTTCGGCGGCTTTGATCACATTGGCAGAATTACCGCTTGTACTTATTGCCAGCAGCACGTCTCCTTTTCTTCCCAGTCCCTCAACAAAACGTGAAAAGATTTGCTCGTAACCATAATCATTAGCCGTACAGGTTATATGTGAAGGATCGCTGACAGCAACAGCCGGGACAGGCCCGCGGTTTTCCCTGAAGCGTCCGGTAAGCTCTTCAGCAAAATGCATGGCATCGCACATCGAGCCTCCATTGCCACAGGTTATAATTTTCCCCCCGGCTGATACTGACTTAACCATCAATTCACCTGCGGCTGCAATCCTTTCAAAATTTTTTTCGCCTGAAAGATATTCATCCAGTAACCTTCTTGCATCTTCAAAATCATGTTTAATCTCATCCATAAAAATCTCAGCCATGTTTAAAACAAAATATCTGCCGCCTAAAAGGCGGAACCAAAGTTAAAAATAATACTTTTTACTCTAAACAACCATTGCATGTCCGAAAATAAACATCACTAATCCCCTGCGCAACACTGCTGCTACCCTGCAGGGGCATGTCATGAAAGAGTTTACAACCTTCATCTTTAAAAAAACAGTAAATTTCATTTAACTTTGCAAAAAACAGAGCCATGTTAGGAAGATTTTTCAAGTTACCTAAAACAAAACAGTTTTATTACCAGCCCCGTTATTATGACGAGAGAAAAGAGGCGCTTGACAAGCGGGTAGCCCAAATAAAAGCCGAAATGGGAATAACCGGTGAAAAACCCGGCGAAAACAATTATTTCAGGGGGAGCTACCAAACTCATATTAAAGGTCAGATGAAGAGTCAATTGAAAAGCTATTTCAAGCAGACGCGCAAGCAAAGGCAGAGATCCAACATCAGACTGCTGGTCATACTTCTTATACTGCTTGCTTTGACCTGGTATATTATCTATTACTAATACCGTCAAAACACCAGGATGTCAGATATCATACAGTTGCTTCCGGATTCAGTTGCCAATCAGATTGCTGCAGGAGAGGTTATTCAAAGACCTGCATCTGTTGTCAAGGAGCTTACCGAAAATTCCGTTGACGCAGGCAGCACCTCTATAAGGATAATAGTGAGAGAAGCAGGAAAGAACCTCGTGCAGGTTATTGATAACGGTTCCGGCATGAGTGAGACTGACGCCCGGCTTTCATTTGAAAGGCATGCCACCTCAAAGATAAGGACCGCTGATGATCTCTTTGCCATTAAAACGATGGGTTTCAGGGGAGAGGCCCTTTCATCGGTTGCCGCCATAGCTGAAATAGAGATGCAAACCAGGCGCCGTGAAGACGAGACAGGAACCCTTGTTGAAATAAAAGGGGCAAGGTTTGTGAGGCAGGAACCTGTTGCCTGCCGTGCTGGCTGCACCCTGAGTATAAAAAACCTGTTTTTCAATGTTCCGGCACGCCGGAAATTCCTCAAGAAAAATTCAACGGAACTCAGGCATATAATTAATGAATTCCAGCGCATAGCACTGGCTCACCCGGAAATTGAATTTTCTCTCCAGCATGGCAGTACAGAAATCCTTCACCTCCCACCGTCTCATATCAGGCAACGGATAATGCACGTTTTCGGCAGGAATATTAACCAGCAGCTTGTAGAAATCAAAACCCGGACTAGCCTTGTGGATATTACCGGCTTCATCGCCAAGCCCGGATACGCAAAAAAATCGCCTGGTGAGCAGTTCTTTTTTACAAATAAACGCTTCATGCGGCATCCTTACTTCCATAAAGCCGTATGCCAGGCTTATGACAAGATCCTGCCTCCTGATACCCTGCCCTCCTATTTTATTTATTTTGATGCAGACCCTGAATCGGTCGATGTTAACATCCACCCAACCAAGACAGAGATAAAATTTGAAAATGAGCAGGCCATATGGCAGATCCTGATGGCATCAATAAGGGAAGCCCTCGGAAAATTCAACCTTGTGCCATCAATAGATTTTAACACTGACGGTATGATGGAAATACCCGTTAAACGGCATGACAAAGACCCTGTACCACCGGAAATAACTGTTAATCCGGGCTATAACCCCTTTGAACAGGAATCGGGATCAGCTGCATATAAAGCGGGGCTCGGGGCCGGCAAAAGCAGATACGGCAATTGGGAGGAGCTTTATAAGAATTTCGAATCGGATAAAAGTCCCGGCAATGAACAACAAGCAGAAAAAGCCGTGCCCGGTCAGGACAGGACAGATGAAGAGTTTACAACAGGCAGCACTCCCGCACTTCTGCAACTGAAAAACAGGTATATCCTTTCCCCGGTGAAATCAGGATTTATGATTATAGACCAGAAAAGGGCCCATGAGCGTATTCTTTATGAAAAATTCATGAAAACCATACGGTCAGGCTCTATTGTTGCACAGCAGCAGTTATATCCTGTTAATATTGAATTCAGTCCATCCGATTACCTTCTTATAAAGGAACTTTCTGCCAGGCTGGCTGACTTTGGTTTTGATATCAGGGATTTCGGGCCACGCAGCATATTGATATCAGGATGCCCCGCAGATATGGGACATGCCGATCCTTCCTCAATAATAGAAAACCTGCTTTCGGAATATAAGACTGCAGGTTCTGAATTCAAAGAGAGCCCGCGCGAAAAAATAGCCCGTAACCTTGCCAGGTCTTCTGCCATAAATTACGGAAAACATTTGTCCAGGGAAGAGATGCATGAAATTATTGACAGACTTTTTGCCTGTGAAATGCCCAACTATTCCCCCGATGGCAAAACCGTCATTGTAATTATTAATAATAATGAAATAGACAATAAATTCAGGGAGTCATAGTCAGGCAGGATTTGAAATTATCCCGAATTAAAAAGAAAACGGCTGTTTCTAATATGCATTTACTACTTTTACAGGCTGGTGCAAAAAGCCACATATTAAACATAAAACGCCCCGCCGTGTTTAAAATATATACATAAAAGATATTACCCATGATTGCAGGAAGATTTGGAGGCATTCCACTGGTAGTTAAAAATCTGCTGATTATAAATGTACTTATGCTGTTTGCAGATTTTGTCCTTAGCAGCAGTTTCAACATTCAGCTTACCCGGGTACTGGGACTCTATTATTTTGAGTCAGAATATTTCCAGCCTTACCAGTTTATCACCCATATGTTCATGCACGGGGGACTGGCGCATCTTTTTTTCAACATGTTTGCATTGTGGATGTTTGGAAGGGTACTCGAATCAGTATGGGGCAGCCGGCGTTTTCTAATATATTATTTTGTAACCGGACTTGGTGCAGCAGCTTTGCATATTTTCGTCAACTACCTTGAAATATCTTCTATGGTCAGCGCGGCCAAGGCTTTTTACAACACCCCAACTCCCGATCTGTTTTCTGCATTCATAAGCGACTATATCTCTAATCCCAACAGGCAGGTGTTTGATTTTATCACAACCTGGTCGTACGAGCCTGAAAACCAGGCTTACATAACCCAGGCCATAACCATGGTTCAGAACAGTGTCCAGTTCAAGATGAATATCCCCACAGTGGGAGCTTCAGGTGCCGTATTCGGAGTTCTGCTCGCTTTCGGGATGTTATTTCCAAACACAAGACTTATGCTTCTTTTCCCTCCCATCCCCATAAAAGCCAAATATTTTGTGATAGCTTACGGTTGTATTGAATTGTATCTCGGACTGACTCAGCCCGGGAGCAATATTGCACATTTTGCCCATCTGGGCGGAATGTTGTTTGGGTTTATCCTAATTAAATACTGGCAGAAAAATACAAGAAAATTTTACTGAAAAACGTTTTTGTGAAGAAAGCCAACAAAGCATACGGAATCGGTACCGTACAATAATAGAGGTAATCGGTTATCCTGAAAGATAAGCAGGAGCCCCATAAAATAAAAGCATGTCGGTAATAGATGAAATAAAAGAATCCTTTAAAAAAGGCAGCATGTTAACCAGGCTGATATACATAAACCTGGCTGTATTTGTAATTATCAAGATTATCCAGGTCATATTCTTCCTTTTCAGCACAGGTCAGCCCGGCACTTTC
Source organism: Bacteroidales bacterium (assembly GCA_046483315.1). Taxonomy (GTDB): domain Bacteria; phylum Bacteroidota; class Bacteroidia; order Bacteroidales; family PUMT01; genus PXAP01. The sequence continues at coordinate 42,199 of JAWODJ010000040.1, forward strand.
CATCTGATTCACTGGCTTGCTGTTCCCGCAGGTTTTTCAGAACTTTTATCAAAGCCGTGGACCATTTTGACCTATATGTTCCTTCATGACGGGTTCCTGCACATTCTTTTCAATATCCTATGGCTTTACTGGTTCGGGCGAATATTCCTTGAATACCTGGATGAAAAAAAACTTCTCGGGGTATATCTGCTGGGCGGACTGGCGGGTGCGGCACTTTATATTCTGTCATTCAACCTCTTCCCGGCCTTTTCACAGGTTCTTCCTGTTTCACGTGCACTGGGAGCATCAGCTGCAGTTCTTGCGGTGGTTATCTCAATTTCAGTTTATGTACCCAACTACACCCTTAACCTCATTTTTATCGGACCGGTTAAGCTTAAATACATAGCCGCCTTTATGATCTTGCTGGACATAATAAGCATTCAAGGCAATAACGCCGGGGGCCATATTGCCCACCTGGGGGGAGCAATGTTCGGATGGTTTTTCATAAGACATTACAGGAAAGGCAGGGATATCACCAAAGGCATAAACGTGCTGGTTTACAAACTGGCTAAATGGTTTAAACCCGGAAAAAAACTAAAGGTTGAATACCGCAAGCCTCAAAGCGACATTGAGTATAACAGGCAGAAAGCCCGCCGGCAGAAGCGCATAGATGATATTCTCGACAAGATATCCAAATCAGGATACGACAGTCTCACGAAAGAAGAAAAAGAGATTCTTTTCAAGGTAAGCAACCGATCATGAAATGTTTATGCTGAATAAACCGAAACGTGGCAGACAGGTTTCTTACACCATGCTAAGCAGGATCAGGATTTTGCTTCATAATACCATTCTGCTGGTAAATATCACTTTTGTCATTTTGCTGCTGCTTTCATACCTCTCTGCCCGTACCAGTCCCCAAAACCTCTGGCTGCTTTCCTTTTTCGGACTGGCTTATCCCTTTCTCCTGGCAGTAAACACTGGTTTTGTAGTCTACTGGGCGGTAAAGCGAAAAATCCTTTTTCTATACTCCTTTATTGCTATAATAATCGGATATAGCCACCTTACAAACACTTTTCAGATCAGTTTCTCCCGTAAGCAACCAGACAGGCCCGACAACACATTCACATTTTTGTCATATAATGTAAGGCTTTTTAACCATTACAACTGGATTGACAATCATTATGTGAAAGACAGCATTTACGAATTCCTACTGAGTGAGGATCCTGATATTATTTGTATACAGGAATATTTTTACAATGAAGATGACGCCTTTAACAATTCAAGGAGTTTTAAGAGACTTCACGAACGCAACAGCCATATTGCATTTTCCAGCTCAAACAACCGGGGCTTTAACTTCGGAATAGCAACTTTCAGCAGGTACCCCATAGTGAACAAAGAGGAAATAGAGTTTATAAACAGCAGTAATATAAGTATATATACTGACCTGGCAATAAACGAAGATACGGTAAGGGTATTTAACAGCCATCTGCAGTCAGTCCAGTTCAGCAGCGAAAATATAAACTTTCTCGACAACCTGGTAAAATATGATAACCGTGACAACATAGCCGGAATCAGGGATATAGTATCCAGGCTCAAACAGGCTTTTGTAAGGCGCTCACGACAGGTGGATATCATTGCCGGACATATACAGGAATCGCCATACCCGGTTATTGTTACCGGCGACTTCAATGACACCCCTGTCTCCTATACCTACCGTAAACTGCGAAAGCAGAAGCTGGATGATGCCTTTGTGAGTTCAGGAAAAGGAATCGGCAATACCTATGTTGCAAAACTCCCCTTTTTCAGGATAGACTTTATCCTTCACAGCAGGGAACTGGAATCTTTCTATTTTGCAACTCCCAGGATTGAACTGTCTGACCATTACCCTCTCAGGTGTGAGTTTTCGTTTAAAAGAACGGCAGATTACCGAGGTCAACATTCCCCCCCGTAAGGATAATTCCCGTCCTTTTGCCTGAGAAAAATTTCCTGTTTTCAAGTATAACAGCCAACGGAACAGCAGAGGAAGGTTCAATTATTATTTTCATCCTTTCCCATATAAGCTTCATTGCCTGTATAATGCTCTCTTCCGTGGCACAAAAAATATAATCAACATTATCGCTGATAATCCTGAAGGTAAGCGGGCCAAGAGCAGTAAGCAGTCCGTCAGCCACTGTGTTGGGCTTCAGAGGAGGCTGAAGAATACCGGTTTTGAATGAACGGAAGGCGTCGTCGGCATTTTTTGGTTCGGCGGCTATCACCTTGGTTCCGGATTGCATATATTTAACAGCAATGGAAGTACCACTCAGCAAGCCCCCGCCACCTACAGGCACCATTACGATATCAAGCTTCCCGCAATCTTCAAGAAGCTCTTTTGAAGCAGTTGCCTGGCCGCTGATAACATTAAAATTATTGTACGGATGAATAAACGTTGCACCTGTCTTATTCACGACCTTATCAAGGGTGCTTTCCCTTGCCTCAAGAGTGGATGCACAGAAAGTGATTTCTGCGCCATATGATGATACAGCCTCTCTTTTAATAGCGGGAGCCGACTTTGGCATTACTATATATGCCTTTATTCCCCTTGTGCGGGCTGCCAGTGCCAGAGCTGCAGCATGATTGCCAGAAGAGTGTGTCGCCACCCCTTTTTCAGCGGAAGCTTTATCGAGGGAAAGAACTGCATTTGTGGCTCCCCTGAACTTAAATGCACCTACCTTCTGAAAATTTTCACACTTGAAAAAAATCTCACTGCCGGTGATACTGTTAATTGCCCGGCAGGTCAGTACGGGGGTTCGATGCACCCAACTGCTTATTCTTGCATGTGCATCAGAAACATCTTTCCATTGTGGTGTTTCCATCTGATTCAGGGTAATCCGGGTACAGGTAATTCAGCCAATCTGTAACCCATCGAGCCGATATAACCCGGACACGTTACCACTATTTATTCTTTACATACCTGTCAAGCCACCGGGTATATTCCCAAAGCACATGGAGGACCGATTCCCTTGCCACATAACCGTGTGATTCATAAGGCAGCATTACCAGCCTGGTGGTAACGCCATGTCCTTTGAGGGCATTGTAATACCTTTCACTCTGCATGGGAAAGGTGCCGGAATTATTATCCGCTGCCCCGTGCACAAGCAATATCGGAGTCTCCACCTGATGAGCATATGAGAATGGTGACATTCTGAAATATATTTCCGGAGCCTCCCAGTAAGTACGCTCTTCTGCCTGGAAACCAAAAGGAGTCATCGTCCTGTTATAAGCGCCGCTCCTTGCTATACCCGCTGCAAAAAGATCTGAATGAGAAAGCAGGTTTGCTGTCATAAAGGCCCCGTAGGAGTGGCCCGATACGGCAATGCTCTCCCTGTCTGCCACGCCCATTTCAACTATCTTGTTTACAGCAGCAGCAGCATTTGCTACAAGCTGCTCAACGAAAGTGTCATTGGGCTCCTCATCCCCTTCTCCTATAATCGGGAAACTGGCATTATTCAGTACGGCATAGCCCTGCGTCACAAAAAGAACCACCGATGTGTTGCCCACCCTTGTAAAGGTGTATGGCGAACCTGACACCTGCCCTGCAGCATCGGCACTTTTAAATTCACGTGGATAAGCCCAAAGTATAGCAGGCAAAGGTCCGTCGCTGTCAGGATCATAACCTGCAGGGAGATACAGATCGCCCGAAAGGGTCACCCCGTCCTCCCTTTCATAATGTATCATCTGCTTTGAAACATCCCTCAGCTGGGGCTGCGGGTCGGGGAAAAATGTTATTTGTGTAAGGCTTCCTGAAGAGAGGTCACGCATAAAATAATTTGGTTGCTCATCCACCGATTCCCGCCTGGTAATAAGCGATCTCTCATCCGGATCAATAAGCCTTACAGGTGTTTCATAATATGGAGCTTCTGATCTCCAGAGTCTGGTGACATCATGCGTGCTTACAGTGAACTCATCCACAAATGGCCTGTTACCTTCAGGTGATGCCCCCTGGCCAAAAAGATAAAGTGTCCTGCCCCTGTTTCCGGTCTGCAGTACTGAGAACCCATACTCATTGACTTCCGTCCGGAAACTTCCGGGGTCATTGTACCTGTCTTCTCTTGAGCGGTCCCAAATGACCCTCTTTTCATCATGGCTGGTGGGATTAAAAAAACTGGTTATATACCGCCGGTCACTCCTCCAGTATTCATAGACAACAGCCATATCATCACTGCCCCAGGTGATGCCCGAATACCTGAGTTCAAGCTTCAGCCCCTTCACCGGCTCAGTTTCAAACGGTGCAGGCAGGTATATCAGCCTGTCACGATATGGTACATCTACAGAGGGATCTCCACCGTCAAGGGCTTCAACCCAGTAAAGAGTTGCCGGCGCATCATTACGCCATGTAAAGTAGCGGGGACCTGGATATGTTGCTCCGAACCCCCTCGGTACTTCCTCCATAAGCGGTATTTCTTCAACAAGACGAACAAGCTCTCCTTCGGTATCCCATATTTCAACGTTATAAGGAAACCGGTACTGGGGAACAAGATATGAGAAGGGCCTCATTATGCGTTGTACAAGAAGAAAGGTCCCATCGGGCGATGAACTGATGCTCTTGATAATGCCGGGTTCGCCGAGAGGGGTTTCCCCGCCTTCAATATTTTTTTTCACAATCTGGGCAGTGGCATAATATTCAAAAAGATCTTCATCGTGCCTCTCCTGCAGCAGGTCCTGAAATGTGCGTGCCGGAGCCTGCCTGCTGATATTCTCCTGAATTACCGGTCCGCCCGGTATGTCCGGACGCACCGGAACCCCACCCCTGCCAGTGGGAACAGCAGTATAAATAATTGTTTTGCTGTCCGATAACCACGTAAAGGGATTGCCCAGGACATTATTTATTATCCTTCCGGTTATCGGTGTGGCTTCAGCCAGCTCAACGTCGGCTATCCACAGCTCAATCCCGTCGGCGAAAGTATTAAGAAAAGCTATTTTGCTTCCATCCGGCGACCAGCGTATATTATTGATCTTCGCCGGGTAATCCAGGCCTTTTAATCTCCTTTGGCCGGTGCCGTCAATATTGGCAACTTGTATGCCTGTATTATATCCTGTCCGGCTCGGACCATTTGTAGCAGGATCAAACCGTATTCCTGCCAGCCGCAGTTCTTCGGCCGCCAGCTCCTCAATACCGGGCATGCTGGGATTATCGAGTAAAAGCATCAATTCCCCCTGCGGTTGTATACTTACCGAGGGAGTTGAAGGTGCTTCAACGATAGAAAGTATATCGTCAGGAGGCAGCATATAGGGCTTGCTCTCCTGGGCCTGCAGAAAAAAGCCCCCGGCCAGAACGGTTATAAGAGTCAGTATAACAGACAGTTTAATCTTATCAATCATAATATTATAGATTAACGGACCAACCCTGAGCATTAAAGGCAGTCACATGTTATTAAAAAAAGAGATCTTCATATTAAGTGAAGGTTAAACTTGTTAAATTAACAATTTCCAGGGAGTGAACCAAGCAAAAATCTTATAAATGCCGTTTTTCTCACTCACTGACATCAGGCCATATTTTACCCTGTCAAACTAATTCATGGATCTCCGTGTTACTATGTCATACAAGTAATGATTCCCGGGTATTTTCACATGCTTACGAAAGTCCTTTGTGAATTTTCTCCGGATGTCTATTTAATTGTATATTTGTGAGACATTACCAGAGGTAATTATTCTCAGGCAGGTTTCCTGCAAAATATAAATCCTGATAAATGTCCAGCTCCCTCAAAGATAAAATAGAACAAGCCTGGGAAAACCGGGAATTGCTTACAAAAAAAGAGTTTGTTGAAAGTATAGAGGAGGTAATCGCCAATCTGGACAAGGGAGCATTAAGGGTGGCTGAGCCCGAAGGTACCGGATGGAAAGTAAATGACTGGATAAAGAAAGCCGTGATTTTATATTTCCCTGTCAGAAAAATGGAGGTCACCGGGGCAGGTCCCCTTCAGTTTCACGACAAGATGAAACTGAAAAAAGATTATCACGAAAAAGGCGTAAGGGTTGTTCCGCATGCCATTGCCCGATATGGAGCATTTCTGGGTAAAGGTGTTGTCATGATGCCCTCATATGTAAATATAGGGGCACGGGTTGATGAAAACACAATGGTCGATACATGGGCCACCGTAGGATCATGTGCCCAGATAGGAAAAAATGTCCATCTCAGCGGAGGAGTGGGTATAGGCGGTGTTTTGGAACCTGTTCAGGCATCTCCGGTTATTATAGAAGATAATTGTTTTATCGGCTCACGCTGCATTGTTGTTGAAGGAGTCAGGATTGAACGTGAAGCTGTACTTGGCGCCAATGTTGTTCTTACCATGTCAACCAGAATTATAGATGTTACCGGCAAAGAACCGGAAGAATCGAAAGGAATTATCCCCCCTGGCTCGGTAGTCATTCCGGGCACTTTCCCGAAAAAATTCCCTGCCGGTGAATACCAGGTACCCTGTGCCCTGATTATAGGGAAAAGGGGGAAGTCTACCGACCTTAAAACATCCCTGAATAATGCTCTCAGGGAATTTAATGTTTCCGTATAACCGGCAAAGGGACTTTTTAATACAACATGCCGGGCAGCCAGTTGTCAGAACAATTTAAATCCAATATTATGAAAAATGATTTGGAATTTGCCCTGAAAACACTTCGAGATGGAGGCACCATTCTATATCCCACCGATACCATTTGGGGTATAGGATGTGATGCCACCAACAATGAGGCGGTAATGAAGATATTTGACATAAAAAACAGGGAAGACACTCGCCAAATGCTAATTTTAATTGATGATTCTGCTAAAATCCAGAATTATGCAGATGCAGTGCCGGATATAGCATTTACTTTTATAGAATCTGCCAAAAATCCGCTCAGCATTATTTTTCAGAACGCAAAAAATCTTGCTCCCGCTCTTATCGGTTATGATCATACTATTGGCATAAGGGTCGTGCAGGATGACTTCTGCAGGGAGTTGATAAAAAGTCTTGGAAAACCCGTTGTTTCAACATCGGCAAATGTAAGTGGTAATCCGCCCCCGGGGAACTTCAGTAAAATAGATAAAAGAATAAAAGATGCTGTAGACTATATAGTCCGGTGGAGACAGGATGACAGCAGTCAGTCGGCCCCGTCAGATATCATCAAGTTCGGAAAAGACGGAGAGATAATCAAGATACGCTGATTATCCCAGGTCAGTTAGCATTTACCACCCTGCCCGATCCTGATATTCGTGCATCAATAAGAGGATTACCGGTATAGATTACCCTCCCGCTGCCGGATATCCTTACATTAAGGTCAGAGGCGGCATGCACGTAGCATCTTCCCGAACCACTGATGGTTGCTTCTACACTTTGTACGGGAAGTGTCTCTGATTCAAGCCTGCCCGAGCCGCTTATAACTATTTTAGACATTTCAAGGCTCTGACTGCCGCCAAGCTTAAGACGGCCTGAACCTGAAATATTAACATTAAGCTCAGTCGAAGCAAAGTCTTCTATTTCCACCCTGCCGCTGCCGCTTATATTAACCGACAATTTATCACAGCGAAACGGACTTTCTGCAAAAACACGGGCAGATCCCGATAGTGAAATGTTCTTCAGCTCCGTCATTGTAATATAAACCCGTAGCTCATCTCCTCTCCTGAAATTCCATCGCGAAGGTGTCCTGATTGTCAGTTGCCCGTTCTTTACTTCGGTAATGAGGTTTCCAAGCACTCTTTCAGTGCCTTCTACAATAAGCCTTTGTGCAGGTCCCTGCACAAGAAATATTTCTCCCGGAACCGAAATTACCAGACCGTCAAATTCGGAAACCTTCCGCTCCTCTGAAGGCAATCCATCTTCTGAATAGGCATAACCCGGAAAAAATATAAGGGCCGTAATCACCAGTAAAATTAAATGCTTGTTCATGAGTTCAAAATTTATCTTTTAGTTATCACATGGAACACCCATGTTCATGATCATGTATGATAAAAGCTTATCATGGGTGATTCGCCTGTATAAATTATGTTTATCAAATAAATAATATCTTAAACTAAAGACGCAAAAAAAAACACTGTGCTGCATATTTTTTAATTATTTTTGTACAAAGCCGGAGATATGAAGAAACATCCGGAAACTTTCACTGTCAGGATGACTGAATCACAAAATTTCAGCAAGCATGAAGAAAGATACCATACGCCCAGGTGGATGGTTTTCTTTCTTGACATTGTTTTGAGCATAATGGCAATGAGTGCTGCATACCTTCTGAGATTCAACTTTTCAATTCCTTCTGAGTGGAGTGCTAAACTATCCCTGGTATTTCCTCTGGTAATAATAGTAAGAGGTGCCACTTTTTTAATTTTCAGGACATTCGCCGGGTTAATAAGGTATGCAAGCTCCCGTGATTCAGAAAGAATGCTGTATGTTACCAGTGCAGGATCAGGTATACTCCTGTTTATCAACTTCATAAGTTACGTGTTAACAGGGGGAATATTACTTATACCGATGTCGGTACTGATAATAGATTTTCTCATCCTTCTTTTTGGACTTACTGTGCTGAGAATATTTATGAAAACATCATTTTATGAACTTTTCAATAAGGCAGACGACCGCAAGGGTGTAATCATATATGGCACAGATCAGGCCGGATTGATTGTCAAACATACACTTGAAAGAGAGATGGGTAGCCAGTACAGGGTAATATGCTTCATGGACGAGAAGACAAGGATAGCAGGCAAAAAGATTGAGGGCCTTGTTGTTCATGATGCAGGATATCTCAGATCATTTCTTGATAAAGTCCCGGCACACACCCTGATATTTTCAAAACAACCTTCTTCCCCGGAAAAAAAAATCGATATAGTCGACACATGCCTGGATTTTAACATGAAAGTACTGTCAATACCCTTTATTTCCAACTGGATATCCTCCCGTTTGGCATACAACCAGATAAAATCGGTACATATTGACGATCTGCTTGAGCGCACCCCTTTCCCGGTAAACAAAATGCGTATCGGCAAGCTTATTAAAGGCCGCGTTGTCCTGGTTACAGGAGCGGCAGGCTCCATTGGGAGAGAGATTACCAGTCAGGTTGCAGAATATGAGCCCGGAACATTAATCCTCGTGGATCAGGCTGAATCACCTCTTTATGAAACAGAGTCGGCACTTAAAGAAAAATTTAATACAGGGAAAATAGAGGTTCTTGCAGGCAATGTGGCAGATAGTATAAGAATGGAAAGCCTTTTTAAAACCCGAAGCCCGGAAGTGGTGTTTCATGCAGCTGCATACAAGCATATACCGATGATGGAAAACAATCCGGCAGAGGCATTGCGAACCAATATTTTTGCAACCAGGATTCTTGCAGGACTGGCCGGAAAATATGGCTGCTCGCAGTTTATTTTTGTTTCAACAGACAAGGCTGTCAATCCGGCCAATATAGCCGGGGCCTCAAAGAGAATTGCAGAGCTCTGCCTTCAGGATATTCAAAAAACTTCAAGGACAAACTTTTCTATTGTACGGTTCGGGAATGTACTTGGATCAAACGGTTCTGTTATACCCAGGTTTAGAAAACAGATTGAGAATGGCGGACCTGTAACAATAACTCATCCTGATGTAAAAAGGTATTTTATGACCAGCACCATCGCTGCCCAGCTTATACTTGAGGCCGGGGCGATGTCAACAGGCGGGGAGATATATGTTTTTGAAATGGGTCCCTCATTGAGAATATATGATCTGGCAAAAAGAATGATCAAACTGACAGGATTAAGTCCCGGCCAGGATATTGAAATTAAGTTCACAGGATTGCGCACCGGAGAAAAGATCAATGAAGACCTTATGTACAATCATGAATTTACCGCACCTACAGATAATCCAAAGATTAACCTTGTACTTGAACAGGAGCCTAACCCGGTAGTGTTGACTGACAAAATTGATAAACTGATTGCTCTTCTCCCTGAAAATGACAATAAAAAAATTATTGCAGCATTCAGGGATATCCTCCCTGAGTTCAGGAGACGCCCGACAGCTAAGCATGCTTAATTACAGGCTTATGCATAAATCGCATAAAAAAACAGGTAAAAAACTGCTTATAAAATATTGTTAATTTATACCCGGGAAATATGGTTTTTCCAATCCATCAATCAACAGTGTTTTATTAAATAAAGCAATGGCTATCAGCAGGGCCGTTCTGGTTGCTTACGACGCTGTGAAGGACTGCTCAGTGAGAATCCCAAAAAGCTGGAGAGATAAAATAATTAACTATGAAAAAGAAGTGGAATCCAAACAAGGCTGATTCAGAGATAAAGGTCCAACAACCCTTCAGGGGCCGATATCTTTACAATGGATGACTTGTAATCAATATTCCTTATAATATCATCATGGAAGGGAACAAGTATCTCCTTTCCTTTAAGATCTATCCTCATTACAGTGTTCCCGGAAAATTCAACAATTTCCTGCAATATGCCGGTATCCCCGTACTCAATATCAAAAACCCGGAATCCTTTCAGCCTGTCGTACTCCTTGCTTTTCTCCTCATCAATGCCCTCAGTTCCCTGGTTTACCTGAAAAATCCGGCAATTGATAAATTCAGAAGCCATAAGGGAATCATCTACCTCTTCCAGCTTCATAACTGCAGTATAATCCGATAAGAACCTGAATTCCGAAACAAAGAAAGGAACCGGTATTCCGTCTATTTCAACAAATACCGGTTCACCTGTGCCAATTTCATCATCCTTAAAATAAAATATCTTAAGGATTAGATTCCCGTCTTTCCCGTGAGTTTTAAGGAATACGCCCAACAATTTTAAATTCTCAGCATGTTGCATGCAGAAACTTTATAGTGTCAAGCTAATTTTATATCTCCAAAATCAGGACTTCCCTTCCGATCCTTCAGATTTCTTGTCAGCGTCCTTTGCAGGTGCCTCTTTGGGAGTCTCCTTTGCAGGTGCCTCTTCGGGAGCCTCTTTTGCAGGAGCTTCTTTGGGAGCCTCTTTTGCAGGAGCTTCTTTGGGAGCCTCCTTTGCAGGTGCCTCTTTGGGAGCCTCCTTTGCAGGAGCTTCTTTGGGAGCCTCCTTTGCAGGCTCTTCTTTGGGAGCCTCCTTTGCAGGAGCTTCTTTGGGAGCCTCTTTTGCAGGCTCTTCTTTGGGAGCCTCTTTTGCAGGTGCCTCTTCGGGAGTTTCCTTTGCAGGTGCCTCTTCCTGTGCTGCATCTTCCATTGCTTCCTCAGCCTTACCGGATGCGGCAGCAGCTTCTGCAGCTAATTCGGAATTCCTCTTTGCAAGCTCTGCAATTCTTGCTTCGTTAACCCTGGCTTCCTCTTCAAGCAGACGTTCAATCTCATCTTTCTTCTTTCCAAGAACCCTGTCCTTTTTAGCTGCTATTTTTGCCTCTTTCTCTTTCAGCCATGCAGTGAAGCGGGATTCAGCATCTTCTTCAGTTAATGCACCCTTTTTAACACCGTTAAGCAGGTGCTTTTTCATCAATACTCCTTTATAGGAGAGGATAGCTCTACAAGTGTCTGTAGGTTGAGCGCCCTTAAGTAGCCAATCTAATGCTCTATCAAAATCCAATTCAATAGTAGCAGGATTAGTGTTTGGGTTGTACATTCCAACCCTTTCAATAAATCTACCATCTCGTGGCGCCCTGCTATCAGCTATCACAATGTGATAGTACGGTTTTCTTTTTTTACCGTGTCTTGCTAATCTGATCTTTACAGGCATGCTCTTTTTTAATTAATAATAAAACCTACTTTTAAAAATTCGTGGGTGCAAAGATATAATAATTAATTATTTTAGCTCCCTGTTTTTATTAATTTTTCAGCAATATCTGCAAATCTGAACAGCATTCCACCCGGTTACCGTAAAGATTAATATAAAAACCTGCCTGCTTTTTTTAATAGTTTTCAACAATTGAAAATCCTGCCTCACTATTTTGTAAATTTACTTCTGAAAAGCATCGCCGTTTTTGCCGGATTAAGCTCTCATAACCCGTTAATTAGCAAATGAAAAACTTCACTCACCTGCATGTTCACACCCAGTACTCCATCCTTGACGGAGCTTCCAATATAAAAGAGCTTATCAGAAAGGCAAAAGCAGACGGAATGACTGCACTTGCCATTACCGACCACGGCAACATGTTCGGAGTGAAAGAGTTTTACAATGAAGCCCGATTACAGAAAATAAAACCCATAATCGGCTGTGAAGCCTATGTAGCTGAGAACAGCCGTTTTGAAAAAACCGGAAAGGAAGACCGGAGCGGACACCATCTTATATTGCTGGCAAAAAATCATACAGGTTACAAAAACCTGGTAAAACTTGTATCCATATCCTACACCGAAGGGTTCTACTACAAGCCGCGCATCGACAAGGAATTGCTTCGAAAGCACAGGGAAGGCATTATTGTTTGCAGTGCCTGCCTTGGCGGAGAAGTTCCACAGGCTGTCATGAACAAAGGCGAGAAGGAAGCAGAGAAAATAATTCTGGAATTCAAGGAATGGTTTGGCGATGATTATTATCTTGAGCTCCAGAAGCATCCTTCAGGTGACTCAGAAATTGACAGGGATGTACTGGAAAATCAGATCAAGGTAAACCGGCAACTGGTTAAACTTGCCGGCAAACATAATATCAAGCTGATTGCATCGAACGATGTTCATTTCATAAATGAAAATGACGCAGCAGCACATGACAGGCTTATATGCCTTAACACAGGCAAAGATCTTGACGATCCCGGCCGTTTGCGCTATACCAGGCAGGAATACCTTAAATCGCCTGATGAAATGTATGCCCTCTTCCAGGATATCCCCGGGGCAATTGAAAACACAATGGAGATTGCAGGAAAAACAGAAGCGTTTGACCTGAACAATAATCCTATAATGCCTGACTTTCCCATTCCTGAAGAATTCACCAATGAAGACGAATACCTGCAGCATCTCACCCTGGAGGGAGCCAAGAAACGTTACAAGGTAATAACCGACGAAATAAGGAAAAGAATTGATTTTGAACTTTCTGTAATAAAAAATATGGGGTTCCCCGGATATTTCCTTATAGTACAGGATTTCCTGAAGGCAGCAAGGGAGATGGGTGTATCGGTTGGCCCGGGAAGGGGCTCGGCTGCAGGATCGGTTGTTGCCTATTGTAATTTCATAACCGATATTGATCCGATCAGGTATAATCTTCTTTTTGAGCGTTTCCTTAATCCCGACAGGATCTCGATGCCGGATATTGACATTGATTTTGATGAAGAGGGCAGAGATCTGGTACTGCAATATGTAGTAAACAAATATGGAAAAGACCGGGTGGCACATATCATTACTTTCGGAACCATGGCAGCCCGGATGGCTATCCGTGATGTTGCAAGAGTTCAGAGGCTTCCTCTGCCGCAGGCGGATAAACTGGCAAAGCTGGTGCCCGAAAAACCAGGCACTACATTGAAGCTGGCCTACAAGGAGGTCAAAGAACTTTCACAGGCCAGGAAAAACGGTGAAGAGGATGTGAAGCAAACGCTGCAATATGCAGAAACACTTGAAGGCTCCGTCAGGCATACCGGTCTCCATGCATGCGGCATTATAATTTCAAAAAATGAGCTTACCGACCATATTCCGGTATGCACATCAAAAGATACAGACCTCCTGGTAACGCAGTATGACGGCAATCATGTTGAGAGCGTGGGCATGCTCAAGATGGATTTTCTGGGACTGAAAACGCTGTCGATAATAAAAGATGCCACTGAGACCATAGAAAAATCAAAGAAGAAAAAGATAGATTTCAGAGATATCGGTCTTGAAGATGCAAAGACTTACGAGTTGTTCAGCAGGGGAGAAACAACGGCCATTTTTCAGTTCGAATCGCCCGGTATGAAAAAGCATCTGAGAGAGCTCAAACCAAACCGCTTTGAAGACCTGATCGCCATGAATGCACTTTACCGGCCGGGCCCGATGGAGTACATACCGACTTTTATTAAAAGGAAACATGGCAGGGAAGCCGTGTCATTTGATGTGCCTGTTATGGAAAAGCTTCTTGAAGACACCTATGGCATTACCGTTTACCAGGAGCAGGTAATGTTGCTTTCGCAGGAAATGGCAGGCTTCAGCGGTGGCCAGGCCGATTCGCTGAGAAAGGCTATGGGTAAGAAAAAGAAGGCGGAGATGGATAAACTGCGGGAACTTTTTAGTGAAGGGTGCCATAAAAACGGATATGAAGAAACGATAGTAAAAAAGATATGGGCGGACTGGGAAGCTTTTGCACAATATGCTTTCAATAAATCGCACTCCACATGCTACGCAATGATCGCCTATCGCACAGCATGGCTGAAAGCTCATTACCCCGCCGAATTTATGGCGGCCGTATTAAGCCGCAATATCTCAGACATAAAAAAGATCACGGTATTCATGGATGAGTGCCGCCGCATGAATATAGAAGTGCTGGGGCCCGATATTAACGACAGCGACCTGAAATTCACGGTAAACAAGGAGGGGAACATACGTTTCGGACTGGGGGCCGTAAAAGGTGTGGGAGAGAGTGCCGCCGAAAAGATCATTGAAGAGAGAGATAAAAACGGCCTTTTTAAAGATATTTTTGATTTTGCCGAGCGGGTCAACCTGCACTCTGTTAATAAAAGGGCAATCGAAGCCCTTGCTGCAGCCGGCGCATTTGATGAATTCGCCGGATTAAGCCGGTACCAGTTTTTTGCCACTGATCAGAAAGGAGCCAGCTTTATTGAAAATATTATCAGGTACGGAAGCCGGATCCAGGCCGATAAAATAACCCCACAGGGAAATCTTTTCGGCGACAGTCCGGGATTAATATACCCCAAGCCCGAGATCCTGAAAGCTGAGGAATGGACAAAAGTAGAGAAGCTGAACAGGGAGAGGGAACTGATAGGCATCTTCCTTTCCGCTCATCCGCTTGATGATTTCAGGCTTGAAATTGAAAACCTTACCACACACTCACTCTCCGACCTGCATGATTTGGAGAAGCTTAAAAACAAAGAGATAACCATTGCCGGCATAGTTAACAGTGTTAAGGAAGCCTATACAAAAAATGGTAACCCTTTCGGCAGAATGACACTCGAAGATTACCGCAACTCCTGGGAACTGACACTTTTCGGTAAAGACTACATAAATTATAAGAACTACTATGTAAAAGACTGCCCCCTGCTCATCAAAGGGCGGATACAGCCCAAATACTACAATGAAGAAGAACTTGAACTTAAGGTAAAAAGTATGTCACTTCTTGCAAATGCAAAGGAAGACCTTATAAAAAGCATATCGCTCGACATACCATTGTCTTTCATCAACAGGGATAATATAGAAAAGCTGGGTGAACTGACGGAAAATAACAAAGGTGAAGTGCTTTTGAAGTTCAGGGTAATAGAGAGGGAAGACAATATTGCAGTCAGCATGTTCTCCCGGTCAAGAAAGATCAGTCTCTCAAAAGAGGTAATGGACTTTTTTGATAAAAACCCCTCCATTGAAGTCCGCCTCAACTGACCTTCATCCGGAACAAGGATAAAAGATGCAGAACAGACAGCAATTTATTCCAGACACCTTCCCCGAAAGGGTTATAAGCAGGCTTCCATAAAGATGACCTGTAAATTATGTTGAACAAAACATCTTCCCGAATGTTAAGTGATATAAAAATATTAACTTAGCGATTGGATAATTTTTCCGCAACTTACAGATCATTAACTTTTCAACCGCATATATCTGTATTTTTATATTTTTGACATCATAACAGTATAACTTAACGACTTTAAACTATGACAGTAGAAGTGACCGAATCCAATTTTGAAGAACTGGTATTAAAATCAGATAAGCCCGTATTACTTGATTTCTGGGCAGAATGGTGCGGCCCCTGCAGGGTTATTGCTCCTTATGTGAAAGAGATAGGAGAAGAATTCAAAGGAAAGGCTGTCGTCGGAAAGGTTGATGTGGACAGCAATCCGGGAATATCGGCCAAATTTGGTATCAGGAACATACCTACAATTCTTTTCTTAAAGAACGGTGAGGTTGCCGACAAGCAGGTTGGTGCAGTGCCAAAAAACAATCTTGTTGAAAAACTGAATGCCCTGTTATAATAACTTATTGCCATATTAACCGCGCATTATTTGAATCACAAAAGGGCACACGGGAAGGTATTTGGTGTGCCCTTTTTTAAGTGGCGGCTGTACACTAAATCGTCATTATATCTTTCTCCTTCTTTTCAAGGAGTTCATCGACCTTTTTGGAGTAGGAGTCGGTAAGTTTCTGAATTTCATCTTCAGTTCTTTTCTCCATATCCTCAGGCAAACCATCTTTCTGCATTTTCCTTACCTCATCATTTGCTTCCCGGCGGGCATTCCGTATGCTTACCCTGGCGTTCTCACCCTCTCCCTTAACCTGCTTTACCAGTGTTTTACGTCGCTCCTCGGTAAGGGCAGGAACCACAATACGAAGTATCTCACCGTTATTAACCGGGTTAAACCCAAGGTTGGCATGCATAATAGCTTTTTCGACGGGCTCAAGCATATTTTTCTCCCACGGCTGAACCGTTATAGTGCGTGGATCGGGAGTATTTATGTTGGAAACCTGGTTAAGCGGGGTGCTGACCCCGTAATAATCGACATATATGCCGTCCAGCATATGCGGATTGGCTTTACCTGCACGGAGTTTTGCCAGTTCATCTTGAAGATAGACGAGGGCCTTTTCCATCTTCTCTTCGGCAATATCCAGAACTAATTGAACATCTTCTTCCATGGCTGATTACTTAATTTTAGGACTAAACGATGTTAAATATATTTAATTTTTAACGAAAGTACCAATCCTTTCCCCAAAAATAATTTTTTTCAGGCTGCCCTTCCTGTTTACATCGTAAACTACCATATTAACATTGTTCTCGCTGCAGAGCGTAAAAGCAGTAAGGTCCATGATCTTTAAACCCCTTCTGTAAGCCTCATCAAATGTTATCTCGTCAAACTTTCTGGCATCGGGCACTTTCTCCGGATCTGCAGTAAATATTCCGTCCACCCTTGTTCCCTTTATGAGAAGGTCAGCACCCATCTCAACGGCACGAAGGGCTGCAGCAGTGTCGGTGGTAAAAAAGGGATTCCCCGTACCGGCAGAGAAGATAACAACCTCCCCGTTTTCAAATGCTTCATTCATGAGCTGCCGGCTGTATCCCTGGCCAACAGGGTCCATCCTTATCGCTGTCAGAAGCCGGCACTTAACATCCATGCTTTCCAGGGCGGACTGCATAGCGAGCCCGTTGATAACTGTGGCCAACATACCCATATAATCACCCTTGACACGGTCAAAACCCTTATCAACACCCTTTAGTCCTCGAAAAATATTTCCGCCACCTATCACCAGGCCAACCTTAACACCCAGAACAGCAATTGATTTGATTTCCTGTGCATAACCTGTCAGGCTCACGGGTTCAATACCATACTGCCCGCCACCCATGAGGGATTCACCGCTAAACTTAAGAAGTACTTTCCTGTACTGAGTCATAAATATGTTATTAAATAGAGCATGAAGTTAAAAAATAAATCACAAATCCACCGTTGAAAACAGAAAGCCGTCTCAAAATTTCTTCTGAGACGGCTTACAATTCCGGTATATTTTTTTTTCAGTTGCCCAGGGCGTACCTTATAAATGCTGTTACAGTGAGCTTTTTGTCATTCTCTTCCAGGTACTGACGCACAGACTTTTTATTGTCCCTGGTAAAATCCTGGTTTAAAAGGGTACTCTCCTTATAGAATTTATTGAGCTTACCCATGGCAATCCTTTCGAGAAGCTCTTCAGGTTTACCCTCCATGCGAGCCTGCTCCTTGCCTATTTCTATCTCCTTGTCGATAACCGACTGCGGTATATCATCCTTATCCACAGCCACCGGATTCATTGCAGCAACCTGCATGGCCACGTCTCTGCCAACCTGTTTCTCAACCTTCATATTCAGTCCCACCAGGGTGGCAAGCTTATTACCGGGATGAATGTAGGAGATAACCTGAGGTGCTTCAAGCTTTTCATAAAATGAAAGCTCTATCTTCTCACCAATGATACCTATCTGCTGTACTATATGATCGGCAACTTTTGTTCCGTCAATTTGCAGCTCCATGAGTTCATCAAGGTTTGCGGGATCCTTTTCCAGGGCAAGATCAAGAATGGAATCGGCAAGGGCAACGAATCCCTCGTTTTTAGCCACAAAGTCCGTTTCACTGTTCAAAACAACAATGGCACCGCGTGATTCGTCGCTTGTCACTTTTGCAAGCACCGCTCCTTCGGTAGCCTCCCTGTCGGCTCTCTTGCCGGCAACAGCCTGTCCCTTTTTACGTATTATTTCGGCAGCCTGTTCAAAATCACCGTTTGTCTCTGCCAGGGCTTTCTTGCAATCCATCATCCCTGCCCCGGTAATATCCCTTAATTTTTTTACATCTGATGCACTTATACCAGCCATGATTATTTAGATTTTAAAATAATTATTCTTTTTCTTTGATCTCCTTTTTCTCTTCCGTCTCTGCTGCCTGTCCGGCACCTTTTTCTTCAGATTTTTCAACGGATTTCACCTTTTCTGCCGTTGTTTCAGATTTTGCCACCGGTGCCTTTCTGCGCGGGCGACTTGGTTTTCTGTCCTTTTCGGCACTATCTGACTTATCCGCTGATGACCCTTCCGAAGAAGACTTTCTTGCCCTGGCACGCCTGGGTTCCGATTTATCTTTAGTATCGGCTTGTTTCTTCTCTTTGGCCGAAGCATCCTTCTCCTTCTCCATCTTCCTCTCATCCAGCCCTTCCTGGATCGCTTTCACCATGATCCCTATAATATGGGAAATGGACTTTGAGGCATCGTCATTGGCAGGTATGGCAAAATCTACCAGGTTGGGATCGGAGTTTGTATCAACAATGGCAAAAACAGGAATATTAAGCCTCCTGGCTTCGCGCACTGCAATATATTCCTTCATCACATCCACCACAAACAGTGCAGCGGGAAGCCTTGTGAGATCGGCAATACTGCCGAAGTTTTTTTCCAGCTTTGCCCTGTGGCGCATAATGTGTAACCTCTCCCTTTTTGCAAGGTTGTTAAAAGTGCCGTCCTGCTCCATCTTGTCTATAACCGACATCTTCTTGACCGATTTCCTTATTGTGGGAAAATTGGTAAGCATACCGCCTGGCCAGCGCTCCGTCACATAGGGCATATTGATCTTTGATATCTGCTCATCAACAATATCTTTAGCCTGCTTTTTGGTGGCGACAAACAGAATCTTACGTCCTGACCGGGCTATCTGCCTGAGAGCGGATGCGGCCTCTTCAATTTTCACAATTGTCTTGTGCAGGTCAATGATATGAATCCCGTTACGCTCCATGAAAATATAGGGGGCCATGGCCGGATTCCATTTTCTTTTCAGGTGGCCGAAATGTACGCCTGCCTCCAATAGTTCATCAAAATTTGTTCTTGGCATTGATTGAATTTTAGGTTCGTTTACATTCTTATTTTGTCAACCTGCAGGTAGTCCCATCAAATGAAAATCCTGCCGGTTTAGATACTAAACTACAGTCTGCAAGCCTATCGTTTACTAAACTGAAATTTCTTCCTGGCTTTTGGCTGCCCCGGTTTCTTTCTCTCAACTTCGCGGGGATCGCGTGTAAGGAATCCGTTGGCCTTCAATGCAGGCTTATTCTCAGGATCAAGCTTGACAAGTGCGCGTGCAATGCCCAGGCGTAAAGCTTCGGCCTGGCCTTTTACACCACCACCGTCGAGGTTGACTTTTATATCGTATTTTCCGGCTGCCTGAAGTGCGTTCAATGGCTGCTCGACAACATACTGTAACTGAGGGTTTGGAAAATATTCTTTCAGCTCACGATTATTAATGGTAATATTTCCTTTTCCGTCGTTAAGGATTACCCTTGCTACCGCGGCTTTTCTTCTGCCTATTGAATTTATGACATCCATATCTGAGAATTACTTTATTAAACTGAAATCTACTGGTTGTGGTTTCTGAGCCTCGTGAGGATGTTCGCTGCCGGCGTAAACATGCAGGTTACGGAACATCTCGCTTCCAAGGCGGTTTTTCGGCAACATACCCTTGACAGCTTTCTCAATGACTGCCTCCGGCTTTCTCGAAAATACCCTTGAAACAGGTACTTTACGCTGTCCACCCGGATAACCGGTATGGTGAATATAGTATTTCTGGTCGTTTTTGTTGCCGGTCAGCTTTACCTTCTCAGCATTGACAACAATAACATAATCCCCGCAATCAACATGAGGCGTAAAGTCGGGTTTATGTTTTCCTCTCAGAATTACAGCCGCCACTGACGACAATCGTCCCAGCACCTGGTCTGTTGCATCAATTATAACCCATTCTTTTTTTACCGTGGCCTTATTGGCCGAAACTGTTTTATAACTTAATGTATCCACTATAATGGTAATATTTTGATTATTATCCTTATGTTTAAATCTCAAGGCTTTGCCAAATGGTCTGCAAAAATACAATTATTTTTAATTATTCAATAATTTTATCATCAATTTTTTACATATCAAATATATCTTCCACTCTTATCCTGTTCACAGATATTACAATTTTATATAATACCTTTGCGTGAATTTATTTCTGGCCACCTGACCCGGCCATTTAAACGAGTTTTCAATAATAAATATAAAAATCATCAGTTTTAATTTATTTGATGATGCAAAGGGACCTTTCATTTTATCACCCGTATATTTTCACCGGGGGCATAATGCTCCTTGCAGCCAGCATGCCCCTTTCTCCCTTCCTTGTCACTGTTGCCCAGATAATCCTTGTAGTTAACTGGTTTGCCGGGGGCCATCTTAAACAAAAATTGCATATTGTATGGCATCGAAAAGCGCTCTTCTTTTTTTTACTCATCTTCCTTGTTCACCTTATCTGGCTTTTTAACACGCAGGATTTTGCCTATGCACTGAAAGATCTCAAAATCAAGCTGCCTGTTCTGGTTCTCCCTCTCATCCTCGGCACCGGCAGGAGGTTAAAAGAGACTGAATTAAAAATGATCCTGCTGGTATTTACGGCCGCAGTGATGGCGGCTTCCTTCTTCAGCGTTTACAGGCTTTCAACAATATCCTACAACCCAATGGCTGAATTAAGGGAAATGTCACTGTTTATTTCACATATCAGGTTCTCCCTTCTTGTCAACATAGCCATTTTCAGTCTTCTCTACCTGCTTGTAACCTCTTCTTTCCAGTGGCATCGCACAATACGCAACAGCCTTTGGATCTCTCTTGCCTGGCTCCTTTTGTTTTTGTTTATCCTTCAGTCTTTTACCGGAATCATAATATTCATTATCACCTCCGTACTTTTTTTGATGAGATTTTCATACCGGTTCGAAAAAAGATACTGGTATATCCGTTACCCTTTGTTATACGGACTGTCAGCCCTGGTAGTTCTGATTTCAGGATATACCCTCTGGGTGATACTCTCTTTCACGACAGTTCCTCCAATCACCGCCAACCTTAAAGAACTGACCCCCTCAGGCAACACCTATGAACATTACATCATGAACAGGCAGATTGAAAACGGCAATTACGTATGGATCAATATCTGTGAAAAAGAGCTGGAGCGGGAGTGGAACCGAAAAAGCAGCCTGGATTATTACGGCACTGACAATAAGGGGCATGAGCTGCGCTATACACTAATCCGTTACCTTACATCACTGGGACTCGACAAAGACTCGGCAGGAGTGGCACAGCTTACAGAGACTGATATCCGGAATATAGAAAGTGGCATGGCAAACCATATCTATAGCAACAATAAATGGCTTTACCCCAGGATTTACCAGGTTATATGGGAGATAGACAACTACCGCAAGGGAGGCAATCCCAGCGGGCATTCACTGGCACAAAGGTTTGAATACTGGAAGACGGGATTTGACATAATACGCAACAATTTCTGGTTTGGAGTGGGAACAGGGGATGTTGCAGCAGCCTTTGATAAGCAGTACGCTGAAAATGATTCTTTGCTGGACCCCGAGTGGCAGCTGAGGGCCCACAACCAGTTTATAACCTTTCTTATCAGTTTTGGCATAACCGGCTTTTTGATTGTTATGTTCGCAATGATCGCTCCTTTCTTCATAGAGGAGAGGCAAAGCCAGATCCTTCCGTTTATATTTGCCTCTGTTGCCCTGCTTTCAATGCTTACCGAAGATACCCTCGAAACCCAGGCGGGTGCAACTTTTTTTGCCTTCTTCTATGCCCTGTTTATCTTTTCCCAGAAAAAATACAACTCCGACAATGGTGATGAACCGTGTTAACAAAGATCTCCTCACCCGCGATGTGCTTGAAATTGCTCCCGCAATGCTGGGGATGCATCTGAAACGGGTTGACAGCAGGGGTAACGCACGCTCCTACACTGTTACAGAAACAGAAGCCTACAGGGGCGAGGAAGATCTGGCCTGTCACGTAAGCCGGGGGCGCACTGACCGCACGGAAATAATGTATCACGAAGGCGGGGTTCTATATGTGTACCTGGTTTACGGCATCCACTGGATGCTCAATATCGTTACAGGTATGTCCGGAGAGCCCCAGGCAGTGCTTGTACGCGCTGTTCAGGGGATCAGCGGACCGGGACGGCTTACCAAAGCCCTCGGGATAGACAGGAGCTTCAACGCTGAAGATATCACCCTCTCACCAAGGATATGGCTTGAAAACACGGGTGTCACCATACCTTATGAAACAACGCCCCGCGTTGGAATAGACTATGCCGGTCCCCTATGGAAGGCCAAACCCTGGAGGTTCGTGGCTACCGCTCCTCAGGCTTTGTAATAAAAAACCTCTCATCAACCACAATATGCAGTCCGCCGCTATGGTCAAACTGCCCTGCCGGGAGATCATAATAGACCTCAAACCTCACACCCATATTTATTCCCCTTAAGAGATTGCGGTTAAAAATGATCTTTGAAGTAAGCAGTTCCCTGTGATCTGCGGCAATGTCAGGATTTACGGGGGACACGGACTGGAACAGGGGTTCGCCGCGAGGCGCAACAAACTGATTTCCTCTCCAGTAGCCAACACCCCCTTCCAGCCACCTGCCTTTCACGAAAATATTCGGATAGATACCCCAGCCATTTTCATAAGGATACTGAAACTCTTTTGACAGGTCTTTGAAACCGGTCATATATCCCCTGAAACCAACCATTTCAATAACCTCCCCCTCCACGTGCCAGTCCATCACAACACCTGCGGCAAAGTTCACCAGTGTCTGCAGCCGCTCCCCCGAGGCATCAATCTGGCCTCCCTTGTGTGTTGCAAGCAGCTGCAGGGGCAGTGCCACCCTGAACCGTCCTTCACTGCTACCCGTTAAAACCTTTGATGAAAAGCCTGCGATAAATTCCTCCCGGAAAGGGCTGCCGGTAAAAATAAATTTTTCCCAGTTAAGCCATACATCGGCTTCTAAAAAATCGTTATCGACAAGAAACTGCAGTCCGCTCTCATTATGGTGGGTGAAAACCCTGTCAAAAGCAAAAAGCGGTTCTATCAAATCGTGATTCAGTGTGCCGTAGAGTGAACCGGCCACCATCTGCAGTCCCCTGCTAAACCTGTGATGAAAGGTAAATACCGGTATGGCCTGATGATATTTACCCTGTCCCGAATAATGCAAAAGATGCATGCCGGCCAGCAGCTTTGTCCTGGTGCCGGGATAATATTCAAGCTGTGGCCTTATGAAATAGCCTGTTAAGGTATACCCTGGCTGGTAGGGGTTGAAAAACTCTTTGTTATTGATAAAAGTGGCATTTCCGAAGCGAAAGAACAAACTTCCACTGTCCGCCCCGGCAATTTCAGTGTCAGAATAATAGATATCATTGCCATACTGGGCGCTGCCGCTGTATGTAAAACCAATGGTAAAAAGCAATATGGCAGTCAATGACCGGATATGCATTTTCCGATTCTTTTTATTTTATATCCGGGTACAACAGGCACCCCGGTATACATAATAGCCTGTTAACATATAAGACAAGTTTCAATATTAACCAAAAATTTTCGTTCTTTGCCTAAGTAATCAAAAAAAACGGTCCCCTGCCGGCATACCATGCAATACTACAATAAGGCAAACCTGGTGAGTGGCTGGCTTGCTTTCCTGGCAGCAGCCACGGTATATATCCTTACCGTTGAGCCCACCACCAGCTTCTGGGATTGCGGCGAGTTCATCACTGCCGCCTGTAAGCTGCAGGTTGGCCATCCCCCCGGGGCACCCTTCTTCATGCTTCTGGGCAGGTTCTTTACCCTCTTTGCCGGCCGGCCTGAAAATGTTGCCATAAGCATGAATATCATGTCTGCCCTGGCAAGCGCCTTCACCATACTCTTTTTGTTCTGGACCATAACCCACCTGGCAAAGAAGATAGTGATCGGTCAGGATAACTATTCGACCGTAAACATTATCACGGTCCTTGGCGCCGGTTTCACCGGTGCCATGGCATATACCTTCTCCGACACCTTCTGGTTCTCTGCTGTCGAAGCCGAAGTATACGCACTCTCATCCCTGTTCACCGCGGTGGTTTTCTGGGCCATACTGAAATGGGAAAATGTTGCCGGGCAGCCTTACGCCAACAGATGGCTTATACTTATCGCCTACCTGATGGGCTTGTCTATCGGGGTGCACCTGCTGAACCTCCTTGCCATACCGGCCATTGTCTTTGTTTTTTATTTCAGGAACTACAGTCCCACTGTCAGGGGATTTTTCTCCGCTGCTGCTGTATCGGTCCTGCTGCTGGTAGCTATTATGTATGGAATCATACAGGGAGTAGTGGTTGCGGCATCTTATTTCGAACTTTTTTTTGTGAACAGCATCGGACTGCCTTACAAAAGCGGGGTTATCATTTTCCTGCTTCTAACGGTTACCCTGCTTACCGGGGGACTGGTTTATACATTCAGGAGCCGCAAACCTCTGCTTCACAACATATTACTGGGTATAACGGTTATCCTGATCGGCTACTCCTCCTTCAGCCTTATTATGATACGCTCACTTGCCGATCCGCCGATGGATCAGAACAGTCCCGACAACGTCTTTTCCCTTCTTTATTACCTTAACAGGGGACAGTACGAAGAGAGGCCCCTGTTTCACGGCCGGTATTACAATGCCCCGGTAACAGGCGACACAGAGGGACGCCCCTCTTACATACAGAAAGACGGAAAATATGTGCCGGCACGGCGAAGTTTCAGGTACCTTTATGACAACAGGTTCGAAACCCTTTTCCCCCGCATGTACAGCTCCGTTCCCGATCATGTGGAGGCATACCGGGAGTGGGCAAAGATCGGGGGCAGAGAGGTGCGGGTTAACAGAAGCGACGGACAGGTTGAAAGGATCATTAAACCAACCTTTACCGAAAACCTGCGTTTCTTTTTCAGATACCAGCTTGGGCACATGTACGGGCGGTATTTTATGTGGAATTTCGCCGGAAGGCAGAATGACATACAGGGTCACGGCCGGATCCTCGAAGGCAACTGGCTCTCGGGCATCCATTTTCTTGACAGGATGAGGCTAGGGCCGCAGTACGGATTACCCGAACACCTTGAGAACAACAGGGCAAGGAACAAATATTATATGCTGCCCCTTCTTCTTGGTGTTATCGGCCTGCTCTTTCAGCTTCAGAAAGATAAAAAGGATACCTGGGTTGTCTTTCTGCTATTCTTCTTCACCGGCGCAGCCATTGTTATCTACCTTAACCAGACTCCTTACCAGCCCAGGGAGAGGGATTACGCCTACGCGGGAAGCTTTTACGCCTTTTCAATATGGATAGGGCTGGGTGTCATTGCCGTGTACGATAACCTGAAAACATATGTTGGCGGCAGGAAAGGAGCCCTGCTGGCCTCGCTGATACCCCTTATCTTCGTGCCCGGTGTTATGGCCATCCAGAACTTTGATGACCATGACCGTTCCGGCCGTTACACTGCCAGGGACTTTGCATGGAACTACCTTAACAGTTGTGCACCCGGCGCCATACTGTTTACCTATGGTGACAACGACACCTTCCCGCTCTGGTATGCACAGGAGGTGGAAGGCATACGCACCGATGTGAGGGTGGTGAATCTGAGTTACCTGAGCGCGGACTGGTATATTGACCAGATGAAAAGAAAGGTCTACGATTCCGATCCGTTGCCCCTTTCTATAAAACACGATCAGTACGTACAGGGAACACGTGATATTATCTACCTGCTTGACCGCATGGAAGATCCCGCCGGGTTGAAGTCAGCGCTGGATTTTGCCCTCAGTGATGATCCCGGGAAAAAAATTCAGTTATCTCCCACCGACTTTGTTGATTACATCCCTTCCAACAGGTTCTTCCTGGAGGTCGATTCGCTGCAGGTCATCAGAACGGGAACGGTGGCCCCGGACAGGGCACATCTTATCGAGCCGGTGCTTGAGTGGCAGATTGACCGCAACTACATAACAAAATCGGGACTTGCCGTACTTGACCTGCTTGCCACCAACAACTGGGAACGGCCCGTATACTTCGCCATCACAGTCCCCCAGTCAGAGTATCTCGGACTAAGTGATTACTTTCAGCTTGAAGGGATGGCCTACAGGCTGGTGCCCGTACTCAAGAGCAGGGAGGAAGGCTACAACGGCCATGTCAACACTGATATAATGTACAGTAACATCACCGAAAAATTCAGATGGGGCAATATTTACGATCCGGCTGTCTACCTTGACGAGACCAATATCAGGATGGCCACCAACCTGAGGAGTAACTTTGCCCGGCTTTCCGGCAGCCTGATCGATGAAGGCAGGCACGACTCAGCAGTCGTAATCCTCGATATGGCAATGGATATTCTTCCTAAGGAGACAGTTCCCTATAACTACTTTATCATCCCTGTCATCGAAAACTACTACCTTACCGGGGAATTTGACAAAGCTTCGGCCATTGCAGGGCAGAAGGCGGAACTGCTGAAGACAGAACTGAATTATTATATCTCGCTGGAGAGTAATCTGCAGGAGTACGTTGAATTTGAGATACAGCGCGCCCTCACCGTTTACCAGGAACTGCTCAGGGTGGTATCAGGTAATGACCCGGACCTGGAACAGGAGATAAACACCGATCTGAACAGCTACTACCAGTTTATTATGGAATACTGATATTAAGGAGGCGCTGAGGTGATAAACAAAGTCAAAAGAGAGGCTGCACACCTTGCCGGAAGACTTTTCCCCGGCACACATTTCATTATGCCCGGTGAAGCCGGCGCCATCTACCTCACCTTTGACGACGGCCCCCATCCCGAAACCACACCCCGCCTCCTCGAGTTGCTTGCCAGGCATGATGCCCGCGCCACCTTCTTCTGCCTCGGTCAAAATGTTGAGAAGTACCCCGACCTCTACGGGCAGATCATCACCGCCGGCCATGCCACCGGCAACCACTCCTGGTCCCACCCCAACGGCTGGACCACCAACACAAGCAAGTACATTGCCGATGTGAACCGCGCAGCCGGCCTGATAGATTCAAAACTCTTCCGCCCCCCCTACGGCCGCCTCACCCCCGGCCAGTACCTGGAGCTGAAAAAGAGGTATAATATTATAATGTGGACCAGGATGTTTCCCGACTACCGCCGCAGCTTCAACCCCGCCACCACCAGCCTCTCAGGCATCAGGCCCGGGGATATCCTGGTTATACATGATTCTTTCAAAACGGTAAAAAGAACACTCCCCCTGCTTGAAGCTTTACTCGAGCAGAGGGAGTATGGTAATTTTGAAAAACTTAAATGCTAAACACTACCATTCATCAAACGGGTCAAGAGGGGCCGGTGCATTATCTGTATCGGACTGAAACTGTTGACCTTTGGCTGGTTCGTTCAATAACAACATCATAGTGGCAGCAGAAAAAGCAGCATATCCGGCTTTTTTGATCGCCTCCTTCCGGGAGATCTTCTGACCATCTGTTTTCTTGTAATCCCTGTTATTTTTTCCTTTTTCCATTCTTCACCGGATTATTTCAAATGATAGCTTAAACAGTGCATCATAAGAAAAATATAAGTTTAACTCTGAACCGAATCGTGCACTAATTAACTACAATATTGAAATATATTACAAATTTAAACCTTTTTTGTTTCAAATAAAATCCTGCTAATCAATAAACACTCTGCCCGATTTATTAATCCCTGCCCCGGAAACCCTGATCAGGTATATTCCCTTGTCAAGCTCATCAACTCTGAACAGGTTCATATCCGAGGGCTGCAATCTAACCTCTTTCATTTTCCTTCCCACCATATCATAGACTGTAGCCCGGGTATTCTCAAAAACCTCACCCTCAATGAATATCTCTTTCCCGTATGAGTAAATATGAATACCTTGTTCATCTTCACCGACCTCCCCTATTACATCCTCCACGCCGGTAATCTGAATATCGGTATGGATGAAAAACCTACCCGGGCCAATGCTGTTCTCATCCAGGGTAACAGTATAGAAATTTTCATTCTCCAAATCCGTAAATACACCCTGCTCTCTGTCTTCCAGTATTGCTGCTCCCCCAGTAGGCAACCTTAGTAATTCAGCCGAAAAAGTAACCTCTCCACCCTCAACAAAATCAAAGCCTACCGGTATAACAAGATCCTCAAGTCCATCGTCGGGGACAGCCTGAATGGAAAGATTAACTTCATTGTCATCTTCCACCAGTCGGGTGTATAAATTGAACCCAGAATCTGCACCGTACTGACCCGCATCATATCCCGGATCAAGTCCTCTCGTCATATATGAATTGAATGCGATAAGCGTTGTTGTCAGCCTGTTTCGGTAACTTACCTGCAACTGGATAAAAGGCCAGGGATCCTGAGCCGATTTCTTGTAGAACCGTGACTCTTTTTCATTAATCCGCATCGCAGGGGTAAAACTGACTGTGCCTCCATCTGTTTGGGATTTCACAATAAACCCCTGACCAGGCTGAATATAATCCTGATCAATACTGCCAAATCCTGTAATTACCTGGTTAATTGTTTTATAACCACCTGATCCGGCAGGATCATAAATAAACAAAGCCTGATAACTATTATCAAGCTGATCACCATATGCATCCAGAAAATTTGCAGTTGAAGAAGCGGAAGAAGTAACCCCAATTGCAGACGGGAAAGGATTACCCAGGGCGTTCCATCCTTTAGCGGCGCGGGTTATTCCAACAGAAACTGTCTGATATGCCAGGTTTCCCGAAAAGACAAGCGGTCCGTTACCGGTTCTTCCGGCAAGATAGCCCTCCCCCTGTGTCATATTTCCTGTAGTTGAACCGGTATAATAATCCTCCCAGCCTCCGCTTTCACCAGGATTCCTGTTCTCATTATAATTAGTCATTGCATACCAACTATTAGCACTACTATAGGAAATATTACTATCGTCGATAAAATCCTGAATGTCCTGGTTAGTAACTGGCGAAGAAACAATATGCCACTTATTCCCCGAGACATAACGCTGCACCGTGGCTGCAACAGTACCATTAACAAAAATTGAGCCTGTTTCCAGTGAACTTGATTCAACAAGCAATTTATCAACACCTGCACTATTGGTAAGAGTACCGGAAGATGAATCAAGGAAACCCTCTGGCTTTACTGTCAAAAATGCTCCGGAAGAAATAGTAAGGGTCCCGTTATTTGTGAGAGTATCGCTTAGAATTGCAGAAGTGTTTACAGTCAGATCGCCACTGCTGCCAATGGTTAATTCAGCCCCGGAGTGAATATAAATGGTTTTCACTTCACTGGTTGAATTCAGCGTAGGATAATTATCAAGTTCTGAAGGTATTAATACACTATTATCAGATGTGGGGGCACCTGACGGACTCCAGTTATCAGCCTCATCCCAATCTGTTTCACTGCCTGTAGCACCTCCTGTCCACTCCTTCCAGTCATCCATTAACTGGTACTTCCCATCGAGGTACAATTCCACCTGCACCCTTTCATTTTCGGTCAAAGCACGGTCATAGACAAGGATTTCGGCAACATCGCCATCTAAGAAATAATTTGAATTCCCCTGTCTTACCCCAACTGTAACACCCGTCAAACTATGTTCTCCGATGTCCCCTGTTGCTTTACTTTCTCCGTTTTCCCATATTTCACTACCTGTACCATTAAAAATTGCAGATGTTATAATCGGATCAATGGGAGTAGTGCGAGAATATGACTGTACTGAACCAGCAAAAAATGCAACATTATCCCCTCCCTGTGTACCTTGGTATATACCGTGACGATGGTTATTATCTATACCATCTACAACCACTTGCGTGCCGGTTGAATTTGTTTTCCAGACAACAAATACAGTATTAGGCTGGCTTAATGCTGAAGAAAAAGCATCAGTTTCAAGATAGTCATTTGTCCCGTCGAAACTTACAGCAGGGTTTCCATTCAAAATGCCAGTATTAAATGTTGGTTGGTTTACTCCAGTAGCCTGTGAGGCATAGTTATTAAACCCTGACAGGTCATCCCACCGGTCAACCGGATCGTTGTTATCAAACTCCAGGGCACCGGCATCAAGATGAAGAACCAAACCGTCGGTAACGGGTGCGTCCGACATACTAATCCCATATTTCCCTGAAAGATAGTATTCGACATCGGCTTGTTCACTAAAGTTCAAAGCACGGTCATATATAATGATTTCTGCAATATCGCCATCTAAGAAAAAATCTGAATTCCCCTGTCTTACCCCAACTGTAACACCCGTTAAACTATGGCTTCCAACGTCTCCAGTTGTTTTACTTTCTCCGTTTTCCCATATTTCACTACCGGTACCATTAAAAATAACAGATGTTATAATCGGATCAATGGGAGTAGTGCGAGAATATGACTGTACTGAACCAGCAACAAATGCAACATTATCCCCTCCCTGTGTACCTTGGTATATACCGTGACGATGGTCATTATCTATACCATCTACAACCACTTGCGTGCCGGTTGAATTTGTTTGCCAGACAACAAATATAGTATTGGGCTGGCTTAAAGCTGATGAAAAAGAAGTAGTTTCAAGATAGTCATCT
>JAWODJ010000050.1:0-3315 GCA_046483315.1 Bacteroidales bacterium
GCTGCCGGCAAACTTGCCGCGGAAAACCTCTGATAGCCCCGGGTAAGGTCCTTTGCTGTGTTCCGCCCTGCAAAAAAACATCGGGCTTCAACGATTTTCGCAGGTCGGGCCGGCGGGGAAGTTTGCGCATCTGCCGTCCGCTGGGCGCGCCCGATGCACCTGCGCAAACCCCCCCGCCGTCCCGACCTGTCCAACCGCCTCAACTTGAGATTGAAGCAAAACAAAAGGAGATATACCAGTTACAAAGCCTGCCCGATATTTTTACATACGGAACCGGAAGCTGGGAGCACGGATATATACCTTTCGGTGATAATTTTAATTATAATATTGGTGTAGGGGTAAGTTACACTATTCCTTTATGGGGTGGCAGTGCTCACAAGACAAAGATAAAGCAAAGCAAGCTGCTGGCAGAGCAGATAGAGTATGAGAAAGAACAGGACTTCCAGGACATTAAAGAGGAGATAGATATTGCCCTTAACGAAATAAGGACAATAAAAGATGACATTTATGATAATAAGAAGATCATCGATCTTGCAAATGAAACGCTCGATAATGCTATGGTTAAGTACAGGGGCGGACAGGGAACAATTATTGATGTGCTTGATGCGCAAACAATTTTAACGAAGGCAGCTATTGACTTCCGTAAGTCTACTGTAACCTATCTGCAAACAATAGCAAAGCTGCACTATTTAACGGGTAATAATAATTATCCCTTTTAATCTGAAGATATAACATAATATAAACAAGTAACAGGAAACTACATGAAAGAAAAGGTATTGTCGGAAATCAGTGCTGATCCATGGATAAAATCATCTCCCGCCCCCCCGTCTTTACGATTGGCTACATTTATTATTATCCTGGTATTTTTAACATTTAACGCCTGTAAGCAGGAAAATTCGCAAAATCCACAGCCAAAAGGAAAGAATGCCGTTCCGGTAAAAATACAGCCAGCACAAAAAACAAAGATGGTTTCAAATATTGAAATAACAGGTACCGTACAGGCCAATGTTTTTACGGAGGTAAGCTCTTCGGCGGAGGGTGTTATCGAATCGCTGTATGTCCGGGAAAACCAGTATGCCACAAAAGGAGAGATTATTGCCGTTATCAACCCGGAGGACCGCCTGGCTCTGACCGCCGAAAACCAGTTGAGAATAGAACAGCTTAAAGAACAGATACGTAATACAGATCGTGACTCAGATATTTATCATACACTGGAGCAGGAGCTTAAAGAAGCAAAAGACAACCTGGCTTATGCTCAAAACATGTATCAGACTATTCCCGTGATATCCCCTATGTCCGGTCTCGTAACTTACCGATGGCTTGACCGGGGCAGCCAGGTTGCAGCAAAGGAAAAAATTATCACCATCACCGATATGAATTCCCTGGTCGTAAAAGCAGAGGTAAATGAAAAATATTTTGAAGCTCTTAAGCAGGGGCGCCCGTTACCGGTCATCTTAAATGCCTATCCCAATGACACCATAAGAGGCATTATCAGCCTGGTATATCCCCAGATCGAGCCGGAGACACGGAGTGTGAAGTTTGATATCAGCTTAATGGATTTCAATAAAAAGTTACTTCCCGGAATGATGGCAGTTATCAGAATCCCGGTTTCGGTAAAGGAAGATGCTGTATCGGTCCCGGATCATGCAGTACTTACCTCTCCTGACAATAAAAATTTTCTCTTTGTGGTTGGCAAAGACAGCGTAGCCTCGCGTCGTATTATTGAAACGGGAATGTCAACAGGAAATAAGCTTGAGATTCTAAGAGGTCTGGATGAAAACGAGAAAGTGGTTGTTGCAGGTCAGGAGATGTTAAAAGATGGCATGAAAGTAGCTATTACAGGCCAGACGCAGGAGGGCAAAAAATGAAACTAACGACACAGTCCATAAAGCGACCTGCAGCTACCATCATGGTGATGATCGTTATGATGGTTATTGGTATAATTGGATTTCTGCAACTACCTGTTAATATGCTGCCGGAAGTCACCTACCCCCTGGTGAAAGTCTGGGTATACTGGCCTGATGCCACACCCGAACAGGTGGAAAACGAGATAGCCACTGTTATTGAAAGGCAGATGGCCACAGTGGACAATCTCGATTATATGGAGTCAACTTCAGAGGAAGGTGTTTACCAGTTAAATGTCAATTTTGACTACAGTGTTGACCGGGATGTAGCTTACCAGGATGTGCTGGCAAAAATGGGCCTGGTAAAAAAAGGTCTGCCAGAGGATGTACAGGAGCCATTTATCTTTAAAGCCGACCCTTCCCAACTGCCCGTGGTCGAGATCCTTGTTTCCTCTGATAATATGAGCCTGACACAGTTGCGTACCTGGGTGGAGAATGAATTTCAGGAGGAATTTGCTTCGGTAAAAGGCTCGGCCGGCACCACCATATCGGGAGGAACGAAACGTGAGATAAGGGTACATATAAATCCAGCCGCACTGCAGGGTTACAATATTACCCTGCAACAGATGAGTGATCGTCTGAAGAATGAAAATATTGATATGGCCGGTGGACGTATGATTGCAGGTCCCCGCGACTATCTGATCAGAACCTATGGAGAATACCAGTCGCTGACTGAGATAGAGAATCTTATTATAAAGAAAACGGATACGGATGGTGAAGTTTTGCTTAAAGATCTAGCTGACATAAAAGACCATCATGAATTACAACGCACCCGTACAAGATATAACGGGAAAGAAGGTGTCCGCATATCTATATTCAAGCAGGCTGATGCCAACGCGGTAGATGTGTCTGACCAGATTGAACGGCGCATTGAAGCCCTTCATAATGAGCTTCCCCCTGCAACGCGTATTGATATGATATATGACCAGGCGGAATATGTCAGGCTTGCCACCAACGGGGTCAGGGATGCCATGCTGTTGGCGGCAGTTCTTGTGACCCTTGTTACAGCATTTTTCCTGTCGGGCTGGCGCAGGATTGTATCACTGGCTCTCAGTCTGCCCGTTACCATTCTCGGCACTTTCTTCCTGATGGAGTTACTGGGATTACCAGATAGCAGACGTCGCACGGCTCCTCGACGAGGGAAACGAGCCTGAACAGTCGCTCTCGCGGCTGTACGGCTCCTCGACGAGGGAAACGAGCCTGAACAGTCGCTCTCGCGGCTCCTCGGGAATCTCGTCGAGCGGCTTGAGTTCACCGTCGTCGGTGAAGATCTCTTCCTCGTCGAACCGCCATCCGCGGAGGCCGACGCTCACTTTCGCCTTTTTAGCAAGCGATAATAGTCGTAAGTTCCTCCGTCAGCTTGTTTCAGAAGGAAAGCAACGGCTTGAATGGCCTTGTCAAGGTCAAATTT
>JAWODJ010000077.1:0-33174 GCA_046483315.1 Bacteroidales bacterium
TAATTGTCCAGGTATTGACCTTCCTCCAGCTTGTCTTTCTCTGCATAAGCAAATATTTGCTCCTCTATGGATTCAAAATCATCTTTTAATTCAAAAATTATGAAATCCGATTTTTTGTATTCCTTTAGATACCCTTTGGGGAGAGGGTAATGTTCCTTTTTGCTCGCATGAATAGATCCTGCAAGAGTGAATTCAGAGCCATTTATTTCTACCTGCCATAGAAATCCAGGAGGTGCTTCAACTTGGGCACTTAAGCTTTGCTGAGTGGCCAAGAACAAGATTGCTAATAGTATCGTTTTCATAATATTAATCTTTTAAGAATTTAATCATCGTTTTCAAGTTCAAAGAGTTCTTCTACTTTAGTGCCAAAGCAGTCGGCTATTTTTAATGCCAGCATTACCGAAGGATGAAACTTACCCGATTCAATAGAGTGTATAGTCAGACGCGTGACTCCAACCTTTTCTGCAAGATCAGCTTGAGTTAATCCCATTCTGGCTCGTTCAACTTTAATTGTGTTTTTCAAGGATGATTTCAGTATTTATAGGTAATAACAACATATATTATCCAGGCTATTAAAAACAGGATAGAGATACCCATCACAATAAAGCGCCCCCTGATTGCCTTTGGTTTCCTGAATATCCAGGAAGGATTGGTCCTGAGTGATAAGTGAAATGTTATCAAATAACCCGCAAGACCAATCTCAATAATGTACAGAATAACGTAAAAAGAACCATCAAGCCTCTCAAGGGAAGTCATTATCATATATAGCATAATCCCGCAAACCAAGAGTGCAAAGAAAAATTTGAGCAGGGAATCCCTAATAAGTTTTACTCTTTCGTCATCATTACTTTCGCTACTGTACATGATCATCACCATACCAAAGACAATGACAAAATGATTGATCATAAATATCCTATCCTCCCAGCCTTCTACATAGGAATAATCCAGGATCTTAAGTATTACAAAGAGTATGATACCCAGACTGGCTAAAAAAAGGCCGAGGAACTTAAACCGATAATTGGCTAATGAATTACTGCTTATCATAATGAATATTTTATTTACAAATGTATAGTAAAATATACATAAAGCAAATAATTATATACATTATTTGTGTGATTCTAATAAAAAACCTTGATATGAAGAGGTGATTACTTACTAATAAATCCAGCAACTTTGGCAATATTTTTCAACAAATCAAGGTTAGATATTTCAACCATCTTGGCTACTAAAAAAGCCTGCCTGTCAGATGACAGGCAGGCTTTTGGTTTTTTAGCCCTCTATTTCCAAAAATAAAATTATAACCTCAATCATATTATCCGGTTATGCGGAAGCTCATCCATTAGTAATCTTAAGGCATTCTTTGCCGCTTTAACTCTCATTTCAATTAATGATTCATAAGAATAATAAGCTGCATGCGGATTAATAATCATACGGCTGTTTATCCAATCTTCAGATCCTCTCCATGCATCAATAAGCTTACAGGAGCCGGGAGGTTCATCAGGTAAAACATCAGTAGCAAATTGATATAATTTTTCTGCCCTTAAGGCCTCATATATTATATCAAGATCGTAAAAAAGCCCACCCCTTGCAGTATTAACAAGAGATGAACCGGTCCTCATTTTATCAACAAATGATTGATCTATCATCCCTTTGGTTTCATCATTCAAAGGCACATGGATAGAAACAATGTCTGAATAATAAAGTGCTTCTTCCAGAGAATCTACCCGCCTGGCAGCCAATAACTTTTCGTATCCCCGTTCCTTGTATTTGTCGTAAAAGATGACATTGAATTTTAGTGCATTGCATCTTAAAACCACGGAGCCGCCAATTCTTCCGGCACCTATTATGGCAACCACTGTTTCAGAATTTCTCTTTATCAGCTTATTAAAATTTTCCTGCCAGGTTGAAAAATATCGTTTTGAAGAATCATTGTAAATTGTCATTCCTCTTGCAATGTTCGTGATCATTGCAATTGTAGTGTCGCTCACTTCATCAATGCCATAATCCGGGTTGTTACAGACAATAATCCCTTTTGATCTCAGAATATCAAGGTCAATAGTATCATAGCCAACACCGTATCTTTGAACAGCCTTAAGTTTTGGCAGCTTTTCAATGTATTCAGAATTGATTTTTTCATGCCAGACCAGCAAGACCTCTGTTTCTTCAGTGACCCTGGTCGATATGAATTCTCCCAATATTTCCTTCTCAATATCGGGTTCTGAGATAAAGTCCGTTATAGCAATTTTAGACATTATTCCAATGCCTGCCTTATTTTCCCTGCAATTTCTGCTAACTCCCCTTCACTTAGCTTGAGCTTCGGACGGGCAAAATTTATATCCTCAATACTGTTAATTGGAATAAGATGAATATGGGCATGGGGCACTTCCAGTCCCAGCACCGCTATACCGATGCGTTTACAGGGAACAACCTTTTCAATTGCTTTGGCCACACGTTTGGAAAAAACCTGCATGCCTGCAAGAAGGTCGTCTTCCATATCAAATATATAATCAACCTGAGTTTTTGGAATGACAAGGGTGTGTCCGGCTGCCAGGGGATTAATATCCAGAAAGGCATAATAATAATCATCTTCGGCAACTTTATGCGATGGAATCTCTCCCTTGACAATTCTGCTGAATAATGTTTCCATAATAAAGTTATTTATGATTTTCTACCTGGAAATTTCCATCACCTCAAGTGTAATCTTACCTGAAGGGACAGTGATCTCAACCTGATCCCCTGCCTTTTTACCGAGCAGGCCCTTTGCGATGGGTGTATTGACAGATATCTTTCCCTCTTTGATATTTGCTTCGGTTTCAGAAACAATGATATACTCCATTATAGCATTATTGGACTTGTTCCTGATTTTAACCTTATTCAATATCTGAACCCGGTTAATATCAATCATAGATTCATCCAGAATTCGTGAATTTGCAAGAGAATCCTCAAGCCTGGAAATCTTCATCTCAAGCATTGCCTGTGCCTCTTTTGCAGCTTCATATTCGGCATTTTCAGAAAGATCTCCTTTGTCCCTTGCTTCTGCAATTTGTCTGGAAATAGCCGGTCGTTCAACGCCCCGCAAATGTTCCAGTTCAGCCTTCAACTTCTGTAAACCTTCTTCTGTTAAATAAGAAACTTTACTCATGATAATTTTACTTTAATATTAAAATAAAAAAGAATTCCGGTAACCCGGAACTCTTTCCTGGGCAAAGATAATAAATTTTAATAATCAAAATCTATAATAACAACATTATCAAAAACATTAGAATCTTTGATCAAACCCTGTTCTGCTTTAAACAAATCTTTGAATTTTAATGATTATAACGGGGAAACCTAAAAAGTACAAACTTATTATCAGGAGATATATTAATTGGTTAAAAAGTCCTTCGATTCAGAACTTCAGAATAGATAACAGCCTTTTTCAGATCAAAAGGGATTCCTTCATCATCAGCACCCAAGCTGTAAGCATCCTCCACCTCTCCCTCATATTCTGCAATGGGATTGTTATCAGCCGCCTCTTTCATAACTGAATCTGCATCCATAAGCATGTCATCTGCCTCAGTTTCTGACATCCAGGGGGTGATCTTCTCCTGTGACTGCGTTTCCTTTTCAGTGACGGTTACCGGACGAGGTGTCTGATTGTATTCTTCCTCCTCATCATCATTAAATATACCAGTGAAGGGATCCTCTGCCGCGTTTTCATCCTCGCTGACAGTTTTAACCGGTTTCTTCTTGCGCATGCTTAAAACAAGAATTACTATTGTAATAAGCAGATAAATAAAAGTTTCCAAAAAACCTTCCATAATCAGCCTCTTTTTTTTCTGAACCATCTTCTATAAAAAGGCTCTCTTGAACGCCTGTTCATACGCCGGCTGTCTCTTCGGTTTTGTTTCATTCGCTCCTGCACTTCCGGAGACTGCCGGTTTATATGGTCCTGTATAAATTTTTTTCTTTCTTTCTCATATTGACGCCTTTCGCTCCTTTCCTTTCTCTCCTTTTTCAGCTCTTCAAACTTAACCTTCCACGAAGCCTTCTGTGAATATGACGGCTCCGGTATCGAAAAAAGCATTCCTGAAAATAATAAAATCAGAATTAAACTGCGCAAAAACATTTTACTAAAGATAAACAATAAAACCACAACAAAATCATGTAATCTTTTCAGGATAAACAAAATTTCGTGTAGGTTTACAAAAAAATACTATCTGACAAAGTCTATGTTAAGCAATTCAAAGTTAAAAAAAATATTTATCATTTCACTGATATTTATAACTTTTATCGGTTGTGAAAGTGACGATGACTGGATACCGAATGTAAGGGTTGATATCAGACTGGACATTAATACTGAATTAGCCACTCTCGGTTTATTAAATTCTAAAACTATACCGGGAGGAGTAAACGGTATTATTATCTTCAGACTGGAAGATAAAAAATTCAATGCTTTCGACAGAACCTGCCCTTTTCAGCCATCAAATAATTGCTCTGTGGAAATCAAAGATGAACTGTTTGCAGAATGTCCCTGCTGCAACTCGGAATTTTATCTCTCTTTCGAAAATACCGGGGGAGCTGTAAAAAAAGGACCCGCCAAAAGGCCGTTGAAACAATACCAGACTTCGGTTATTGGCACTCAGTTGCATATACATAACTAAATTTCTACCCCTACAAGGCCGGTTTTTTTGTTTATTCTGTTGATAACAATTGTTTGGTTAAAAAAATGAACATTTCATACGTACAAATTAGGTTAATCAATTTAATAATCAGTAAATTATATTTTGCATCTAATGCATATTCAGTGTTTCAAACGTATGGAACCCGCATGGTTTGTTCATTTTATTTTGTCTGCCGAAGGCTGATGCGGGTTTCTCCTGTAAAAAACAAGAAGTCAAAATTTTGTCCTACAGGTGGAACTGTTTCTCTTTAACATAAATTGGCAAATATTTTAACCCCATTCTGAATATGCTTTGCCTGACAAATAAATCAACTGACCCTTACTTTAATCTTGCTGCCGAGGAGTATATTCTGCGGGAATTTTCAGACAACTGCTTCATGTTATGGCAAAACGAAAACACAATAGTAATAGGGAAACATCAGAATACGCTTGCCGAAATCAACCTTGACTATATAAAGGAAAAAAAAATCAGCGTAGTCCGCAGATTATCGGGAGGAGGAACGGTCTATCATGACCTCGGTAATCTGAATTTCACCTTCATCATGAACGGGCATGAGGGTCACCTGGTCGATTTCAGAAAATATACCAAACCCATTCTGGAAGTGCTTCACAAGCTATCTGTAAATGCCAGATTCCATGGCCGTAATGACCTTACAATCAATGGAAAAAAATTTTCAGGAAATGCCGAACATGTTTATAAAAAACGGGTGCTGCATCATGGTACACTCCTCTTCTCTTCTGAAATAAATACCCTGAATAATGCCCTGAAGGTCAATCCGCTGAAATATAAAAGCAAAGCTGTAAAAAGCATCCGGAGCCGTGTCACCAATATAAAGGAACATCTGAACACTGATCTGAATGTGTTACAGTTTCGGGACATGATCATGGACCATATAATGAAAACATTCCCAAACCCGGTTCCTTATGAATTTACGGATCAGGATATCCATAATATTAATAGACTGAAACAGGAAAAATACATGACATGGGAATGGAATTTCGGATACTCACCAAAATATGATTTTGAAAGATCATTCAGTACCAACGGAGGATCTCTCCAGGTTT
Organism: Bacteroidales bacterium; assembly: GCA_046483315.1. GTDB lineage: Bacteria > Bacteroidota > Bacteroidia > Bacteroidales > PUMT01 > PXAP01. The sequence goes on from JAWODJ010000077.1 coordinate 5,729, forward strand.
ACCTTAATGTAGCCGGGGGGATAATACAGAAGGCAAAAATATATGGAGACTTTTTCAGTAAAATTGACATTAAGGAGGTTGAAGACCTTTTAGCCGGTGTCAAGCATGATGAAAATGAAATATTAAAAAAAATGCATTCAGTTTCATTACCGGAATATATTCATAATATTACTCCTGAAGAATTTGTCAGAGGCTTGTTTTAAAAAAATCAGGTCACTTTAATCCGCCGCCCCGGTACCATAAGCCATCCCCCTCATGATTATTGAAGGAACATCGCCGTAGCCGCCCCTGAACTCAGTGCCTGTGATCACTATCAGTCGGGCATTAATTGCAGCACCCTGCCTTTTCAATCTTCTCTCAGCATTTCTTACCGTTAAATTTCTGTTCCGGCCGGCAGGTGCCGTTACCTGAACCGGTCCCAACAGATACATGCCATCAGCCTCATCAGGGTCATCAGAAATGAAAACATGGCGCCAATCATCATCTGAAATCAATTGGAAAACGGGTTTATTTAAAACCTCCACCTCACCGTTACTGTATATAATCCTTTCAATATGCTGCCGGTCAACTTCATTGAAAGTATTATCACCCGGTACGGAATAAAAAACTGTTGATGCAGTGACTTTATCAATAATAACAGGAGTTACACCTCCGCCGCGGTATACAAGTGTATCAATACCTGGCTTTGCCGGCAATTCATCTTGTGAATAAATTCCGGTACCGAAAAAAACTTTCACTAACAGACAAAGAAATAAAATAACAATCCTCATAGTTAAAAATCCTGAAATCTGTAAAATTATATCTCAATTAGTGCCAAAAACCATGTTTTCATCCAGATAACCATCGGCAATAACCGTCATTTTTATATTTTCAGGATGTACATTCACCATTGAAGATAAGAGTATCGAGGGCACCATAACACTTCCGTTATTTATAGAAAGCTGGGTATTCATTATGGGATTGCCTTCTGCCAGCGACAATGCAGTCGAGGCAGCAACGGTTGCAAGCGTTTCAATGTATTTATAGACTGTCATTGTTTGCTTTCCCTGAACTATTCTTTGACATGCATTAACCTCTGCATCCTGCCCGGAAAGCAACACCTGGCCGATCATATTATGTTCGGCGATTGCCCTGAATGCACCATCGGCAATATGGTCGTTGGAAGCCACAATTGCATCAAGCTGGCCGGGGTTTGTCTCAAGGTAATTGTCAATTATCCTGTAGGCTTCTTCACTACTCCATCCTTCTACATAACGATCAATCACTATAAATATATTCCTGCTTTCAACAAAAGGCTGCAAGATATTCATATGGCCAAGGCGCAGAAGAACTGAGTTATTGTCATCTGCATCACCTCCAAGAAGAGCATAATTGCCACGAGGCTTGATTCTGGTAAGATATTCGGCCTGCATTTCTCCCACTTTCATATTATCGAAGGAGATATAAAAGTCAAGTTCGCAATCATTTACTATACGGTCGTATGCAATTACCCGTACATCATTCTCATGTGCAAGGCATACAATTTCAGCAGCCCTTCTGCTGTCAACAGGAACAATTACCAGGACATCAATATCATTATTCAATAACTCCCTCACCTGCTCCATTTGCCTGTCATGACTGTTTCCCGCTTCCCTCACCAAAATTGCAGCTCCCGCATTTCTTATACGGGAAGAGAAATAATCTATGTCCCTTTCCCATCTCTCGTGTGAAGGACCAACACTGAATCCAATCTTTATATCTTCACTTCTGTCACATCCTGTTATCAGGATAATGCCTAAAAGCATTGCTGTTATTATAAATAATCTATTTTTCATACCGGCTGATTTAGTGAAAAATGAAGTTGCTATTGAATTCGCATTATGTGTCTAATAATTAATTCCCTGATTCCTGATGAATTTCAGATTCGGTATAAGCCAGAATAATTGCGGTATATCAATTTAAACGGCACTGTTACTGTCTGTAATTTTCTTCCCGTTTAATGCTTTCAATTTAAAAAAAAATAGCATCAAAAGCAATATTTGCCGCTTTTCTTTAACCTGTTAAACAACATTTGTTCATGCCCTGAAATATTTTGATTGTATGCCGGATTGGGAATGACTTATAAAAAAGCATTTGACTATTATCCGTTACAGGCCGGTTTATCTTTAATTATCGCTGAATTCACTTCCTGACTTTTTTCAGTTTTATATATGTATATTTATCCTGAAAAAAACAAGAAACCAAAATTTTGACTTACAGTCGGAACCGCTTCGCTTTAACATAAAATTTTTTCAACCGTCTGTGTGTCATTTAGAAATTGTCATGTATATTTCTCCTGTAAAAAAGCCGAAATTTTGTTTGAATCAAGTAACAAAATTTCGACTTACAGAAGGAACCGCTGCGCTTTCCCATGAATTTTTTTCATCCGTCTGTGTGTATTTTCGGATTAAAAAAATTCATGTACATTTAATGAATCTAAAAAATAAATATTTTAAGCATGGATGTTCGTGAAAAAATATTAAGAGAAGCGTCAGGGCTCTTCTTTCAAATGGGTATTAAAAGAGTGAAGATGGACAATATTGCACAAAGACTGAAAATATCCAAAAGAACTATTTACGAAAACTTCAAAGACAAAGACTCCTTAATAAGGGAAACCATTGACCTGAACAACAAAGAACAAATCAGTCTGAACAATAAAATTCTGACTGAATCGGAAAACATAATAGAGGCAGTTCTCACCCTTCTGAAAAACGGGTCTGAGATGCTTTCGCAAATTAATCCCGGCTTTTACAAAGACCTGCAACGCCTTTATCCTAAAATCTGGAAGGAGAAGATTCAGGAAAGCAAGATCCACTCGCACCAACTGATAATGGAACTGCTTAAAAAAGGCAAAGATCAGGGAATTTACATGAAGTATATTAATGAAGATATCATTGCACTTATATTAATAGAACAGTTATTCATGCTCTCTGACCAGAGTATCTTTCCCGCGTCAAAGTTCTCAATTGTAGAGGTATATGAAAATATCATAATAAGTATGACACGCGGGGTAGCCACAGCGAAGGGATTGAAATTGCTGGAGGAGTACCAGCATACAAAGAAACCTGAATAACCTTTTCCCTGAGACCAGATAAGAAATAAAGATGAGCCTGGCAGATATTCCCATCGTAATACCAGAGTTTTTTTATCATAATTACTCAAACTATAAATAACCATTACTCATCTCTCAAAGTATCCACAGGATTAAGGCGTGCAGCCCTGTAAGCCTGGAAACTGACTGTTGAAAGAGCAATCAGGTATGTTAGCACTGAAGCCAGGACGAATACAACTATTCCAATATCCACCCTGTAGGCAAAATTTTCAATCCAGTTCTTCATAAAATACCATGCAACAGGCCATGCTATCAGAGTGGAAATAATGATCAGCAGGTTTATCTCCTTTGAGAGCAACCTCATTACAGACCCCACGGAGGCCCCCATTGCTTTTCTGATACCTATCTCCTTTGTCCGCTGTTCTGCAGTAAATGATGCCAGGCCAAGCAGACCCAGGCAGGCAATAAAGATCGCAAGAACAGCAAATATTGAGAAAATAAGGCCTGTCCTTTGCTCTGTTCTGTATTCAGCCGTCAGGTCATCTATCAGAAATGAATACTCCAGGGGCTGATCATCTACAAATTCATCCCATTTATCAGTTATAAAGCCTATCGCCGTATTTGACACCCCCGGTTGCAACTTAACAATAATGTAACTTCCCCACTGACCGGGACTGAGTATCATCGGGTTGATTGTCTGGTGAAGTGATTCAAAATGAAAATCCTTTAAAACACCAATAATAGTAAAAGCGATATCTTCAGGAGCTTCCTGGGAACCACCTGCTCCCGTCTGCAGTACCCTCTTACCAATCGGATCGGCATAGCCCATATGACTTACAGCAGTTTCATTCAGCACCACAGCAAGAGAATCACTTGCAAAATCACGCGAAAAAAATCTTCCCTCGATCAGTTTGAGTCCGAGTACATCGGCATAATCCTGATCCACCCAGGCATTTGATATGATATGCTGTTCACGTGACGCAGTTCCCTCACGCCTGAAGGCATTGCCGCTAAATGTAGTACCGGGAATTGCGTGTGCCTTTGAAGTTTTCAGTATTCCGGAAAACCCTTCCAACTCCTGACAAAAAGTTTCTCTCTGCTCCAGAGGTATTGAATAAGCACGATGTATCACCAGTACATTTTCCGGATCCATGCCCATATCTTTGTTGTTTATATAATTCATCTGCCGGTATACAGTAAGTGTACTTATAATCAACACCATAGTTATTATAAACTGAAAAACTACAAGTCCGCCCCTCAGCCTGGTGCTTTTCATACCAGATTGTAATTTACCTTTCAACACTTTAACGGGTTCAAAAGATGCAAGGTAGAAAGCCGGATAACTGCCTGACATAAAACCTACAAAAAATCCCACAAACAGAAGAGCAGGAATGGTATACCATGTTTTGAAATAACCCAAAGCCAACTGTTTGTCCGCAATATTATTAAATGCCGGCATGAACAGTTCAACCAGCACCAGTGCAACCAGTAATGATATAATACTTAAAAAAACCGATTCTCCGATAAATTGATTTATCAATTGCGACCTGTTCGACCCGACAACCTTCTTAAGACCTATCTCTTTGGCTCTGCCGGCAGAACGGGCAGTGGATAAATTCATAAAGTTTATGCTTGCTATTACGAGGATAAAAAGGGCTATTAAAGAAAAAACAATTACAGTAGTCATACTGCCGTTTGCCTGTATCTCGTACTGGAGGTCTGAGTGCAGGTGTATACTCGTAAGAGGTTGCAGGTAATATCCCCATTCCTCACCACTTTCATGAAGCTCTTCAAGTGTGACACCCATCACCATTTCAAGCTGAGGGCCCATGTATTTCTCCAGCATAGCGGGAAACTTTGCTTCCAGGCCGGCTACATCAGCCTGTTCATCAATTAGCAGGTATGTAAAATAGTTATTACTGAACCATGTCTGATTCTGAGAGTTCGGATGGGTTACAAAGGATGCCATTACATCAAATGAAAAATGCGAATTTGACGGGGGATCCTGAATAATTCCGGTAACCTCGTAATTGGTGCGCTGGCTCCCCATTTCCACGACTTTACCAAGCGGTTCCTCATCTCCAAAGTACTTTCGTGCAGCAGATTCAGTAAGCACCATTGTATTGGGACGGTTCAGGGCGGTGGCGGGATCTCCTTTCAGTACATTAAATGTAAATACATCAAAAACCGTTGAATCAGCCCAGACAAAACCATTCTCTATATAACTCCTGTCACCATGTCTGATAATGGGAGATGAATCGAAATTAAAAAATCTGACTGCACTTCTGACCTCAGGAAAATCATCCCGCATAGTGGCTGCCATTGGTGCCGGTGTAATAGGGCCGTGAAAGCTGTTTCCCTGCATACTGGCCTTCATACAGACACGGTATATATTGTCAGCATTGTCATGATGCCGGTCATAGCTGAGTTCATCCTGCACAAAAAGTAATATCACGATGGAACTGGCAATACCGATTGCCAGTCCGGCAATATTAATGAATGAATATCCTTTTCTTCTAAGAAGGTTCCGGCAGGCTGTTACAATATAATTTTTAAACATGATTGTTGCTGTTACATTTTAATGACGAACTAATACCAGTTTAGTTACAGATATATTATCGAAATCCCCAAAGCAACCGTCAAATTATAAGCCAAAAGCTCCTTATGCCTGATATAGTGACACATAATGGCTTACATAATTTACCAGAAAATTAATACTGTACGCTTACGATACAACGACTGTACGAAAATGTACTGTCACTCATAACGCAATGATCTGGCCGGATTGATATGTATAGCCCTTAAAGCCTGATAACCGGAAGCAATCAATACAACAAAAACCGATATAACTGCCGCTCCAAGGAAAACAAATGGATTGCTACCCGATATTTTGTACGCGAACATATCCAGCCAGTAATTCACAAAATACCACGCTAAAACCCAGGAAGCAATATTAGCCATCAGAAGCCATAAGGTAAATTTTCTGAAAAATCCTGCCATAATACTTATCCCCGATGCACCAAAAACCTTTCTTACACCTATCTCTTTTGTCCTGCTTTCCACCATGAATGAAGAAAGCCCGTACAAACCCAGGGCCGCTATTATAACCGCAAGGATGCTGAAAAAGGTAAATACTCTGCTCATTTGATGTTCAGATCTGTAATGAATATCATAAGCATCAGATAACATATTAAACTCAAACGGATCATCGGGATTGATCTCTTCCCATTTGGATCTTATACCGGCAATTATAAGGGGCAGGTTACCGGGTGTTATATCGATAGTCATATACCCGGGAGGCCTTCGCAATAAATGAATGATAAGGGGTTCAACAACCTGGTGCATCGACTGGAAATGGAAATCCTCCACAACACCTATCACCCTGTGAGTAACCATCTCTCCAGTCTGCCCGCAATCAATAGTTCTTTCAAGGGGATCGGTCCAGCCAAAGGAACGCACTGCAGTCTGATTAACCAGAACAGCCAGTGAATCAGAAAAATAAGCAGGATCAAAATTCCTTCCATCGGCTATCCTGATATCCATTAGATCAATATATTTCTGGTCAACATCAAAATAACTGCCAACTATCTCATCATTTACCCCTTCAGGTTTGTATTTGGTACCATTGAACATAATCCCCGGATAGGAGCTGGAAAAAGAGACTTGTTTCACCCCTGGTAAGCCGCCAAACTCCTGTTCAAGGACATTCCTTTTGTCCCGGAGGTCTCTTGTTATAAGCTGTACGACAATTTTATTGAATTTATTGAATCCGGGATCTTTGCTGTTAATATAATTCAGCTGTCGCCAGACAAAAATAGTGCATATAATAAGGGTAATTGAAATGATCATCTGAAAAACAGTAAGTCCGCTTCTCATCCATGAACTTCCTGAAGATATTTGTTTTTCCCCCTTTATGGTCTTTAAAGGATTGTAGCCTGAGAGAACAAATGCAGGATAACTTCCTGCAACAAGTCCGACAATCAGAACGAAAACAGGAATTCCGGCCAGTATCCTCCAGTTAGTTGAATCCAGAAATGAAAGACGGACACCGGTGATATTGTTGAAAAAGGGCAGGCCTGATTCAATCAGCGGAACCGCCAGGAATAACGCTACAACGGTATATGTAATTGATTCCCCGAGAAACTGCCTTATCATATTGCCCCGTGATGCACCTATAACCTTTCTTACTCCAACTTCTTTTGATCTCTGAGATGCCCTTGCAGTTGAAAGATTCATAAAATTTATGCATGCAAGCAGCAGGATAAATACAGCAACAGCCAGAAATATGGAAACGCTTGCTTTGTTTCCCGGAGGTGTCAGCTCAAATAAAAGATCTGAATTCAGATAAACGGAAGCAACAGGTTGCAAAAAAGGCTCAAGGTTTATACCATGTTCCCGGGCGTCATCACCAATCCTTTCTTCAAATAAACTATTCAGACGGGAAAAGAAGGCTTCTTCATTATAATGCCTGTTAAATTTTAAATATGTATAATAAGAAAGAGAGAGCCATCCATCCATTGAACCAGGTGGATATGCTTCATACATGGTAGTAAAAGAACCTATGGCTCCGAATGAAATATGTGAATTGGATGGCGGATCGGCTGCCACACCGGTTATGGTATAATCATGGGTATTGTTGATCCTTATGGTTTCTCCCACCGGGTTTTTATTCCCAAAGATTTTTTCTGCCATTCCTTTTGTGATTACAACACTGAATGGTAATTGCAGTACAGTTTCGGGATCGCCTATCTCAAGATCAAAACCAAAAAAACTGAAAAATGTAGAATCGGCCAGTAAAAACAGTGGTTCAATATAATGTTCGTTTTCAACACCTATATTGACATTCTCCTCCTTATGTATCCTTATCACATCTTCCACCTCCGGAAATGTTTCATTTAAGACTGGAGCAAGGGGAGCCATAGCAGCAGGAGCCTCGAATGATTCTCCGGACATATTTATTCTGAATGCCATACGTTGAATATTTTTATGCTCAGGATGAAACCTGTCGTAGCTTAATTCATGGTATACCCACATCAGAATAAGAATACTGCATGCCATTCCAATGGCAAGTCCTGCTATATTCAATACTGAGAACAAACCTCTTTTGGAGATATTTCTCATTGCAGTTATAAAATAGTTTCTTAACATTATTACGAATCTTAAGTAAATATTCGAATTAACTGATTATGGCTTCATACATTTTTGACGCAAAAGAAATGTATCAGTTACGTTAATTGCCGGAAAAAACCGTACGATATTTATATGTTTACCTGACATTACAAACTCTTTTGTGGTTCTTTGATTATTCATTCCGCAATGTATGGGACGGATTCATATTGGCACTCCTCCATACCTGCCCGCCCACTGTCAGTATAGCTATTAATAGAGCAATAAGCCCTGCCAGAATAAAAACATGCAGGCCGGTTTCAATCCTGTAAGGAAAGTTATCCAGCCACCTGGTCATTATAAGATATGCAACAGGCCATGCTATTATATTTGAAACAATTACCCATTTTGCAAATTCCCATGTCAGCAAGAACATTATTCGTCCGGAACCTGATCCAAGAACCTTTCGTATACCTATCTCTTTGGTACGCTGATACGCAATAAAAGTACTCAGTCCGTATAGTCCCATGCAGGCAATAACAATGGCAAGAAGAGCAAAATACCTGAATAATCTGCTGATGCGTATCTCGGACTGGTACAGTTTGTCTATCTCATCCTCCAGGAACATATATTCAAAAGGTGACCCTGGTGAAAGTTCCTCCCACAGTTCACTTACAAAATTTATTGTTTCTGCAATGTCCTCACCCTTTATCCTGATGTTTGCAAGAGCCAGATTCCCGGGCTGCCATCCCATTACCAGCGGACCTATGGGTTCGTGAAGTGACCTGAAATGAAAGTCTTTCACCACCCCTATAATTCTCACCGGTTCGGATCCTCCCACCATAAACTCCTTTCCTGCAGGATCTTCAAATCCAAAATATCTTACCGCTTCTTCATTTATAATAAAGGTATTTTCCTGGTCGGCTATCCGGTCCCATTCAAAATTCCTTCCTTCAATGATCCGGATACCCATCAGATCAATATACTCCGGATCAACCGGCAAAAACTTATGAGGCTTGCGTTCACCCTCAATCATCCAGGTATTGAACCATGTGATATAGCCCAAAAGGTTATTGGACATAGATACCGATACTACACCATTATTATTAACTAGTTTATCCCGAAAGACATCCTTTGCAGCATAAACATCCCTGTTGAGTCTTACCAGTAACACTTCCTGTTTTTCAAACCCGGGATCTTTATGGCGCATAAATTCCACCTGCCTGAATACCATAATCGTGCCGATTATCAATACAATTGAGATGGTAAACTGCAGCACTATGAGAACCCTTCTGAACCTGACAGCACCCAGTCCCTTTATATGCTTACCTTTTAGTATTGAACCGGTATCCATGGAAGAGAGATAAAAAGCCGGATAAAGACCTGCCAGGAGGCCGGCAAGTACCACAAAAATAATTACATATAAAAAGAAAAGCGGGTTGTAAAATAAACTGAATGTAAGATCTGTAAAGAGAAGATTGTTAAAGACAGGCAGAAGTATCTCCACCAGCCCCACTGCAATTAAGAAAGCGAAAATGCTCATTATTAATGATTCTGTAAGAAATTGCAGAACAAGATTCTTCCTCCCGGCACCTAATATTTTTCTAACTCCTGTTTCTGTTGATCTTGCTGAAGCATTTGCCGTAGCAAGGTTTATGAAGTTAACAATGGCAATAAGCATAATGAAACCTGCTACTGCTATAAGGGTATAAACAAGGGGGAGATTACCATGCCGCACCGGTGGTGAATCATTAAGATCGCGGTTAAAATATATATCACTCAGGGGTCTGAATCTGAATCTGAAACCACGGCTTTCAGGATAACGCTCATCAACAAATTCTTCAAACCGTTTTGCCATAACTTCAGGGTCAGCGTTTTCATGAAAAAGCACATAAGTTGGAAAATTCATATAATTGAACAGGTATCTGTCATGGTTATCATCATCTTCAATATGGGGCAGCGTTGAAAATGAGCCTATGGCAGAAAAATAAATGTGGGATTTACCTGCATCTTTTATGATTGCCGTAACGGTATAATCATAAGCATTGTTGATTTTAAGCATTTGACCAATAGGATCTTCATTGCCGAATATCCTTCCAGCTTCTGACTCAGTGAGCACCAGGGAAAAAGGTAATTGCAGGGCAGTAGCCGGGTCACCCCTGATAAAATCGTATGTAAACACATCGAATAAAGTGGAATCTGCATAAAAAAAGTCTTCTAACCTGAAGTTGTCATTCCCATACCGGACAAGGGGTCTGTATCTGAAATCCATCCTTACTGACTGTTCAACCTCATTAAATGCCTCCTTAAGGAGCAGGGCCTGTGCCGTTCCCGATACCGCAAAGTCACCGTATTCAAGCCTGTAAATTCTGTCATAATTTTCATTGAACCGGTCCACTGACAGTTCAGAAAATACATATAGTAAAATCAATATTGATGCTGCAATACCGGCGGCAAAGCCGGTAATATTGATTAATGAAATAACCCGGTTTCTCACCAGAGTGCGCAGGGCTGTTAATATGTAGCTCCTTATCATAACTGTAATTAATCCAATGGGGTTTTCACTCAAAAATATTTATCCGGAAAAGTCACTCATCCCTAAGTGTTTCTGCAGGACTGGTATGTGCTGCTTTCAGTGCCGGAGCCGATATGGTAATGAGACTGATCAGCCATGCATAAAATCCGGCAATAATAAAATAGTTTCTTAACATCCTGTTGTTTTATTAGTTATATTTCCCGGCAACATATCCCATAAAAAACAAAGCACTGGTTACCATAAAGACTCTCAATTTCAGTGCCATTCCGGCTATATCTCATATTATAAATCATTTAGGCAATATAAGATTTGAGATCATTGTCCGTTACCATACATATAATGTACGGATATGAACAGTTAAATCCCGGATTAAACAACCCGAAAAAAGATAATACTACAATGATAAAAAGTGTTTTACGTCGAAACTTACCGACATTGAGGTCAGCAAAATAAATGAACCTCCCCGCAGCATGCTGTGAGTAATTGCGGCGGGGGAAGTGCTCCCGCAGAATTCAATTATCCGGATTATAGCCCTTATCATCAAGTAAACCGGGTGATTTACCTGCCTCCACAGCAAGGCGGTCGCATACCTCATTTTCAGGAATATTTGAATGACCTTTAACCCATATGAAATTAACTCTATGCTTTCTGTAAGCTTTTAAAAAGCGTAGCCACAAATCACTGTTCTTTTTCTTTTTAAAATCCTTTTTTTCCCAGCCGAACAGCCATTTCTTTTCTACAGCATCGGCTACGTAGCGTGAATCAGTATATACCGTTACGCGGCTTCCAGGTATTTTAAGGGATTCAAGTGCCACTATCACAGCAAGCAGCTCCATCCGGTTATTTGTTGTGAGCTTGTATCCCTGCGAAATCTCTTTCCGGTGCTTCCCCGAAATAAGAACAATTCCATAACCCCCGGGACCGGGATTACCAAGTGCGGCACCATCGGTGTAAACAGTTATTAAAGGGGAGTTACTCATAAAAGGAAGGCTCCGGCAAAAGGTTTTGCCGGAATATTTAATATTATCAGTTAACAATAGTCATTTCCTCGATAAGATGTGACGCTCCTGCAAACTTGTCAACAATGAACAGGATATAACGGGCATCAACAGCTATACATCTTTGAAGTTCAGGCTCAAAGGCAATGTCACCACTCATGGCTTCCCAGTTCCCGTCAAAGGCAAGGCCGATAAGTTCACCCTTTGCATTGATAACCGGACTACCCGAGTTACCTCCTGTAATATCATTGTTTGTAATGAAATTTACAGGAAGAATGCCGTTATCGCCATAAATACCATAATCTTTATTTATAAATAACTCCTTTAACCTTTCAGGCACAACAAATTCGCGGTTGCCTGGATCTTCTTTCTCCATTACACCATCAAGAGTTGTAAAATATTCATACCATACTGCATCGCGTGGTGGATATCCTCCCGCAGTACCATAAGTAAGACGCATTGAAAAATTGGCATCGGGATAGAATGTTCTTTCGGGATGCATTTCCATGAGGCCTGCAATAAAAAGCCTTTGCCCTCTTGAGAGATCATAATAATGCTCCCTTGATAATTCACGCAGTTCACCAAGTTTACGATATGTGGAACGGGCCAGAAGAAGAGCCGGATCTTTTTTAAGAGTCTTTTCTGAAGGTTTGGCAAGAAATTCTGCAAATTTCTGTTCAGAGGCAAATACCGATTTCTTAAAAAGTTTTTCAGAATACTTTTCAAAATCTCCCCTGTACTTTTTATATATTTCAGAAAGAATATCAGGATGGAATTCTTTATCCACATCATGATAGAAAAGATCAAGCATAGCAGCAACAACCTTCTGGTCGGTCGGGGGGTTATAATTCCTGTAAAATCCTTCTGCCGAATTTCGCAGATTTTCTATTGCATTGTCAACAGCCTCCTGATCCGGATCTTTTTCAGTCAGCAAACCCAGAAGGTTATTGGACCGGTTAGCCATTGAGACTATCTCACAACTTCTAAGTATAGCTTCATTGATATATTGAATGGCATTATTATACTCTCTCCTGTTATTTACCGCACGCCTGATAAGCCTGAGTGATTCGCCGTACATCTCCTTTTTCTGTAAATCGGATTCCAGCCAGTCTGTGAAAGACTCTTCAATCTCATTTTTCTCTTTATAAACACCAAGCCTTTGCAATATTTCGCTCTGCCCTATTGAGAATTTCCAGTAATTAGTTGATCCTGAATATTTGCTGGCATACTGAATCCTCACCTTATCACTTGCAAGCATATCTTCAAGCAGTATATCCTGACGCAGGCCTCTTATTTTAATACGGTTCGGATGTGTGATTTCAAGTACATCATCTACCTCATAAGAGGTCATATACCGTGTAGTGCCTCCGGGATATCCCAATACCATCGCAAAGTCCCCGGACTCAATGCCCCTGGTTGAGACAGGCAAATGGTGCTTTGGTTGCATGGGAACATTATCTTCCGAATATTCAGCCGGTGCTCCGTCGGGGCCGGTATAAACCCTGAAGAGTGCAAAATCGCCGGTCTGGCGCGGCCACATCCAGTTATCTGTATCTCCTCCGTATTTGCCTATTGAGGAGGGGGGTGTGCCAACAAGTCTCACATCCATAAAACGTTCATAGACCATCATATAATAACTGTTGCCACTGAAAAATGGCTGTACCCTGGCATAATAATGCGTGTCGGCTGCCGCCTCCCTTTCAATTTCCATTGAAACATCAGTGACAACGGCTTCTCTCTCCTCCTCTTTCATTTCAGGGCTCAAACCTTCCAGTATCCTGTCAGTTACATCTTCAATCCTTACAAGGAAAGTAACTGAAAGGCCCGGAGAAGGAATCTCATCTTCCCTTGACTCCGCCCAGAACCCGTCCGTCAGGTAGTCATCCTCAACTGTGGAATGAGACTGTATAACCCCGTAGCCGCAATGATGGTTAGTAAGCAGCAAACCCCGGTCCGAAATCATCTCCCCGGTACACCCGCCACCAAAAATAACAACCGCATCCTTGATGCTTGAATTGTTTATACTATAGATATCTTCAGCACTCAGTTCCAGTCCGAGATCCTGCATATTCTCAATATTAAGCTGCTTCAGCAGGGGAAGCATCCACATGCCCTCGTCAGCTTTAAGACTGATGTTATAAAAAAGGACCAGTGCAATAAATAAGGTGATAAATCTTCGCATTTGTCTTTTATAAAAATTAATATCCGGTTTTAAAAACAAGTAAGGTACATACTAAAACTGATGCTAAGATATTACAAAAACTTATACAAGGTCATGAAAATTGTCATGGTAATCTCAGAATCGGATACTCAGCTGCCGGGGTTTTATTTTAAAACTATTTCTGTGAAACGGGCTTGAACCGTTACTGCGTAAGGCATTGACATGGAAAGGCGTGGCATACCCCTTATTCCCTGCCCATCCGTATACAGGATACTCTTCATGCAACTTCATCATAATCATATCCCGGTGTACCTTTGCAAGAACAGATGCTGCGGCAATATTTAAATAACGGGAGTCTCCCTTTACAAAGCAGGTATGCGGAATAATTTCAAACTGTCTGAAATGATTACCATCTACAATAATATGACGGGGACGGGGACTGAGTTGAGAGAGGGCCCTGTGCATAGCAAGAATTGAAGCCTGAAGTATATTCATATTGTCGATCTCCCTGTTGTCTGCCTGGCCGACTGCCCATGCCAGGGCTTCATTCTCTATCTCTTTCCTCAACTGTTCACGTATGGCTGCCGGAAGTTTCTTTGAATCATTGAGCACGGGGTTGGAATAACCGGAAGGAAGAATAACGGCTGCTGCTACTACCGGTCCTGCCAGGCTCCCCCTGCCGGCTTCATCACATCCGGCCTCGTATACTATCTCCAGGTATGACCGCTTCAACATAAAAGTTATTGAATTAAATTTTATTGTATAATCGAGCTTCAGGCACTCTTTCAGATAACAACCATTAATTATCTTCCTGTTGCATTCTCAATTGATTTCCAAAATAATTCAGCAGTACGATCCCACGAAAAAAATTTACGCCGTATCCTGGCACGCATTATCAGTTTTTTTCTGAAATTTTCATCAAAGGCCAGTTTATGTAAACCTCCAGCAACCGAATTTATGCTGTCGGGATCTACAATCAGGGCAGCATTATCAACCACCTCAGGCAGTGATGTACGATTTGAAACCATTACCGGGATATCACAATTCATTGCTTCAAGGACAGGTATTCCAAAGCCCTCGAAAAACGGGATATAAACAAGTGCAATAGCTGCTCCATAAGCTTTGCGAAGATCGGGATGCTCCATGCGTCCGGTAAATATCACATCCTTTTTGTAGCGCATACCATAAAAGATCTCATCCATTTCCCGGTATTTATACATTCTTTCCCCTGCAAGCAAAAGCTTAACATTCCTGTCGGTCTTGCTTCTGAAGAGATCGTATGCCTCCAGCAATCCGCAAATATTTTTTCTTGCATGGAAAGATCCTGCATAAAGAAAATAATCACAGCCCCCGGAAATATTTTTTTTAACATCTGCTTTCTCTTCCTCCGTAAGGGGAGTAAAAATATTACCCGCACCATTGTATACCACATCTATTTTTGCCTTCGATATGCCGAAAAGCTGGCTGATATCATTTTTTGAGTATTCCGAAACAGTCACTATCCTTTTTGCCTTCGATGCAAACCTGGGAAAAAAATGGCGGTAATATCTACCCGTAAGCCACGGATTATAAGATGGTTCGTGCATGAAATTAATATCATGTATAACTGCCAGTGATGCAATATCTGAAGAAAGTGACAGATAACCGTCCGGTGAAACAAAAAGATCCGCTCCAATCCGTTTCAGAACTCCCGGTAAAGAAAACTCAAACCAGGTATACCATAATACCGGATGCCTTGTTTTTGGTGGTATTACCAGCGGGGTTATATTTCCTGAAAAAATAAATTCTTTCGCATATGTCCTGTCAAACAGGAAGTAAAAATCGTGTTCAGGATGTGAGCGGGTAATCCGCTTGATTGTTTCAGCAGTAAACCATCCAATACCTTCAAGCTTGCCCGGCAATAACAATCTTGTATTTACTGCTATCCTCATAATGTTTTAATTAAACTCTTGATGGTAGCTTTTAGGTGATATTCATTATTATTAACTATTTTTATTCTCAAATAATGTTTGTTCATAATGACCGGCTCAAAAATCAGGTACTGGTAATACTGACAGACCCAGAATAGAAATAAACCTGTTAAATCAATTTCCTGTTTGTGAAGCGTAAATTCCTTACAAATTTAACATTATTAGTTTTTCTAAACCTCCTGGTCAAACCTTTTTGGGTACTCGGTATTGACCTGACCGTGCAAAACAGGGTAGGCACTGATGAATATGGTTTTTATTTCTCTCTCCTCAGCTTTTCCCTGTTGCTTAACATTGTTCAGGACATGGGCATTGCCAGCTATAATAATCGCAACATTGCAAGAAATCATGACCTAATATCTAAATTACTGCCCAATATTTTGGTATTAAAACTCTTGCTTGCTGCAGCCTATTTTTTAATAAGTCTTACAGTAGCATTTACAATCGGTTACCAGTGGATTCAGTTAAAATTGCTGGTTGTTTTACTTTTTAACCAGTTTCTTAATTCAATGAACCTTTATTTGAGAAGCAATATCGGCGGACTTCAGCTTTTTCGTACCGACAGCCTGCTGTCTGTTACCGACCGTGCATTAATGATTGTAATATGCAGCCTTCTGCTATGGGGTAATGTAACAAGCACGGCATTCAGTATTGAATCGTTTGTTTATGCGCAGACAGCTTCATATTTTTTAACAATGATTATCACGCTGCTTATCGTATTAAAGCATGTCAACCTGAATAAAATGAACCTGGATTTTTCGGTAACCCTGGTTATGCTGAAAAAAAGCTATCCCTATGCTTTGCTGGGCTTATTAATGATTCTTTATTACAGAACAGATTCAGTTATGCTTGAGAGAATGCTCACCAACGGTAAACTGTATGCCGGTATTTATGCACAGGGGTTCCGTATTCTCGATGCAGCCTCAATGCTGGGATTCCTTTTTGCAGGTATATTATTGCCAATGTTCGCAAAGATGATAAAACATAATGAACCGGTCGGACAACTTTTCAGGTTCTCCTTTCTTTTGCTGATCATTCCGGCCATTACAGGTTCTGTGGCCATGAACTTCTATAGCTACGATATAATGGATTTACTATATAAATCGCACGCCGATGAAGCAGGGAAAATTTTCGGTACTCTTATGATAAGCTTTGTATTTTTAAGTTGTTCAATAATTTCAGGCACTCTTCTCACTGCAAACGGCAGTATAAAGCAACTAAACATTATTGCTGTCTTCAGTGTTCTGATGAATATTATACTTAACCTTATCCTCATACCTCATTACCAGGCATTAGGTTCGGCCATTGCAAGTCTTTCAACCCAGTTATTTACCGCTACTTTCCAAATGATCCTGTTAATGAAAATATTTAATCTCTATCCCGGCAAAAAGATCATTATACGATTGATATTTTTTATTGTTATTTTGATCATAACCGGATATCTTTTCAGCCATCTGAACACAATCTGGTGGCATGGCTTTATATTAACCGGAGTGACCGGAATCCTGGCAGCTTTTACAATAAAGCTTCTGACCTTTAAGGAAATAAAAGATGCATTGTTATAGATTTTATTTCTCTAAAGTATAGACAATGAACAACATCATTATCTTTTTGCCTGAAGCAGGCTGATGAGGATTTCCAATGAAATTATTTCATCTGACTGTTTAAAATTTTTAATGAAAAAAATTTCATCTACATTTGTCCCGGTAAAATTAATGCCTCGTTTTGATGACTCTTAAAAATAATTATTAACCATATTACCCGGATAAAATGAGATTGCCATTTAGAAATACCGTCGGGATTTTACTCATCTTCCTTCTTATTTTCTCTTTCTCCTGCCAGAAATATGATGATGGCCCATGGTTCAGCATTTATTCAAAAAAAGAGCGTGCTACAGGCAACTGGCGGTTTGAGCTGGTGAGCGAAGATGGAGTTGACATTACTGAAGAGTATGCTAATCAAACTGTTAACATGTTAAAAAACGGTGATCTGTACTGGATACAGGGTTACTATAACACCTGGGAAACTTATGGTCCCGGTGGTACCTGGAAATTCATAAATGATAAAATGCAGATTGAAATGCACTTTTATACAGGTGTTAAGGAGGAATTTACCTATGTATGGGATATTAAAAGGATGGCATATGCAGATCTTCAGCTGGAACGTTATGACGGGGATAAAAAAATCGAATGGAGAATGTGGAAACCTTACTAAATTGTTGATAAATATGTTAGTTATCAACAATTGTGATATTTATACTTTCCTTTTTTTGAAATAAATGTTCAGTCAGGTATTTTTGATAACACATCATCTGGTTTTAACCGGTGTTCCGCCGGCTATAAAGACCTTCCTGATTTTAAAATGAAGAACAAAACACAAAAAGAAGAGCAAATGAAACGGGTGCACAGACAGTCGTTTATGCTCAATGCCCGTGAAATGAGGGCCATTGACCGCTATTGTGAAAAATACAAAGTCACCAACAAATCCAGGTTCATCCGCGAAACAATCGTGACTGCTATTTTAAAGAAGTTCGATGATGACCATCCCACGCTTTTCGAACTTGATGAAAAACCAAATTTATTTTCCGGATCCGGATCTTAAATAACGTAGCCTCAGGTGGGTTTTATCCTTCCGGGGTTCTTTGCAATAAATTCTTTCCAGCTTTTATAACTGACTCCTTTTCCCGGCAGGTCATTCTTGTAGAAATGACACAGAGCCGCAGCAAGTCCGTCAGTGGCATCAAGATTACGTGGCAGCTCGGGAATGTTAAGTATTCTTTGAAGCATCAGGGCCACCTGCTCTTTAGATGCGCTACCCTGCCCTGTTATTGCAAGTTTTATTTTCAGCGGGGCATACTCAAAAATTGGTAATGATCGATAAAGCCCTGCTGACATAGCTACACCCTGCGCACGTCCAAGCTTTAACATCGACTGGACATTTTTACCGTAAAATGGAGCTTCAATGGCAATCTCATCGGGATGATACTGGTCAATAAGGTGCAGGGTTCGTTCAAAGATACGCTGCAATTTCAGATAATGATTGGCGAATTTGGAAAGGTCAATTACACCAAGGGCTATCATTGACGGATCTTTATCAATGCACTTGATAATTCCATAGCCCATCATTGTGGTTCCGGGATCAATTCCCAATATTATTCTTTCCTTTTTCAAAAAAACCCAGTTTAGTGAGCTCCTATCTCTGCCCTCAGACCCTTCATTTGTTCATAAGGCTGCACAAACCGGGACTTTTTGCGGGGCAACATGCTAAAGGACCCGGTTTCAATAAAATTCAACGCTTCTTTAAGTGACGACTCTTCAGGATCGCCGAAAAGCCGGGTAATGTCATCAGGAACATAAGAGTTCGCCTGCAACCCGTCAAAATAGTCACCCTCATCATCAGCATTTGCTATTTTAAAGGTAACGGGAACAAAAGCATACTCTTCCCCGTAATACCATGCATTCATACCCATGGGCTTGCCATATGTATCATCGCCAATCAAATATACTGTCATAAAAGGTTTAAGTCCGTTTATAATCATTTCACTTGCCGAAGCCGTTGACCTGGTTGTAATGGTAATCAGACGATCCAGGCTAAGATTTTGTTCTGCCAGTTTGAAAGTATCTGTAAAATTCTCTTCCTGTTTTTTGTCATTATATAAGTATTTTGCAAATGGCTGATCGATAACATTTTGATTTCCTATGATACTGGCAAGATAATTGGCTACATTTGTTTGTCCGCCGCCATTATACCTCAGATCAAGGATCAGATCATTAATACCTTCAGAATTGAATAATGTAACGACTTCATCCAGTTCCTCAAAAGAGGGAGTAGTAAATCCCTTAAAAACAACATATCCTGCCTTTTTGCTGCCTGTCTCAATAACCTCTTTATGCAGCACGGTATTCATAACGACTTCCTTCTTTTCCAGTGTCATCTCCTGTTCTGAACCATCAGGCTTTCTGAACACAAATGTATTCGTAACACCAATTTCATTATCTCCAAGTAACTGGTTAATATTGGTGCCCGGCTGGAAAGTGCTTCCGTTAATTTTTTCAATTATCCAGCTTCTTCTTACACCCTCCTCGTACATATCGGTTGTATTGAATATAAATATAACCCGCAGATTCCCTTCCTGGTCCCATCCCGAACCAAAACCATAACCAATAAATTTTGACTCAAGGTAATATGAGTCAAATTCTTCCTTACTTGTAATATAACTCCAACGATCAAGTGGTTCATGACGCACTGCCTCCAGGACCTCGTAAGGTGATTTATAAAGTGAAGGGTTTATTTCGGGTATCTTTTCATACCAGTAATACCATTCCTTCATCAGGTTATAAAACTCCTCATTCTCAACAACACGTTGGGTATCATCTTCATCTTCTTCATCCTTTACGCAGGAACTGAACAGTATTGCACCTGCCAAAAGAATAACAATAAGAGGGAACAGTCTGTATTTATAATTTTCCATGATATTTTAAAATTAATATTCCTGTTAAAATAATACAAAGCAGTAAACGTAAAACAAACCAGCCGGGTAATAAGTTTAAACGATAAAAGTTATCTTTTTATTTTTTTTTGTTTGTTGTACATCTCAAGCCGCATTAATATCATTTTTAATATGCTCGCGTGACCACAATTTTTGCAGGACAATTCCCGTAACTATCAGGATCAATCCGCCAAGAGTTGTAAAATGTATATTTTCACCAATAATCAGGTTGATCAGAAGAAGTGAAAAAAAAGGTGTAAGGTATATCATATTGCTTACCTTTTCAGATGAAACTGCGTATTGCAATGCTTTCAACCAGAAAACAAAAGTAAAGCCCATCTCAAACAATCCGATATAAATTGCACCCAAAGTTCCAAAAATGTTAAGAGATTCAAATCCGGACGATAAAACCATTACCACCGCAGCATAAAAAGATGCAAAAAGAAAAGAAAGAAAAAGCTTGGCAACCTCATGTCTGCGGTCCCTGATATTATATATCCAGAATAATGCCCATATAACGGAACTGCCAAGAGCAAGGGAAACACCAAAAGGATCAGCAATATTGAGATCAAAGGGATTTCCCTGCGAGGATATCAGAAAAACACCCGCAAAACTTATGATCATAGCTGCCAGACTTAACATGGAAACCCTTTGTTTTAAAAGGGGTACTGACAAAATAACCAGCATGATGGGCCAGGTAAAATTTAATGGCTGGGCAACCTGCGCAGGAAGAATAGAATAAGCTTTAAGCAGTATCAAATAATATAAAAAGGGATTCAGAAATCCGAGTATAGCAGAATTTAAATAATCTCCATTCGTTGTTTCGCGCAACAAGTATAGCTTCTGCTGGAAAGTTAAAATAAAAAAAAGGGCTGCACAACTGGTAAGTGAAGCAATAAAAAGTATCTGTACATAATTAATATATCCAAGAGTCAGTTTAAAAGCAGACGCTGCCGTAGACCAGAACAAAACTGCCAATCCGGCATAAATATATGCTTTGAAAGGATCCTTCCGGTGATGGCTTATGGCCATAGTTTAAAGATCAATAACTTCAAAACCTGTGTAGGGCAACAATACTGAAGGTATCCTTATACCCTTTTCGCTCTGGTTATTCTCAAGCAAAGCAGCCATTATACGGGGAAGTGCCAGGGCACTTCCGTTAAGTGTATGGACGATATCTGTTTTTTTACCAACTTCTTCCCTGAAGCGAAGCATCATGCGGTTGGACTGGAAAGATTCAAAATTGGATACTGAGCTAACCTCCAGCCATTTTTTCTGGGCACCGGAAAATACCTCAAAGTCATAGGTCTTTGCTGAATGAAAACTCATATCTCCACCACATAACAGGACTATACGGTAAGGTAATTGCAGTCTGGAAACCAGTGACTCAACATAAGAGGTCATTGCTTCAAGGCTTTCATAGGACCGGGAGGGGTGTTGTATCTCCACTATTTCAACCTTGTCAAACTGATGCAGCCGGTTCAGTCCCCTTACATCTTTTCCGTACGATCCGGCCTCTCTTCTGAAACACGGAGTATATGCCGTCAGCTTTCGCGGAAGATCTTCAAACGGAATTATTTCCCGGCGATAAATATTTGTAAGTGGAACTTCGGCAGTAGGTATCAGATAAAAATTATCATCCTGAACATGATACATCTGACCCTCCTTATCAGGCAGCTGGCCGGTTCCAAATGCAGAATCCTCATTTACCAGGATGGGGGGAATAATCTCGGTATAACCAGCCTTAGTGGCCTCGTCAAGAAAAAAATTAATGAGCCCCCGCTGCAATCGTGCACCTTTCCCCTTATATACCGGGAAACCGGCTCCGGTAACTTTATTACCAAGTTCAAAATCTATAATATCATATTTTCTGGCCAGTTCCCAGTGTGGCAGGGCGCCGGGATAAAGTTCAGGTATAACTCCGCCGTCACGTATAAGCTGGTTGTTATCAGGAGTTTTTCCCTCGGGCACCGACTCATGTGGAATATTAGGCAACTGCAACAAAAATTCCTTCAACTGTTTCTCTGTTTCTCCAAGTTCAGGTATCAGTTGTCCGATCTCTTCCTTCAAGGCGATGGTCTTCTCCCTGGCCTGTTGTGCTTCCTCTTTCCGGGCGGTCTGGAACAGTTTACCTATCTGTTTTGAAAGCTTGTTTGCAGCAGCCTGACTGTTATCAAGGTTGTTCTTAATTTTTCTGCGCTGTAAATCCAGTTCCATTATCCTGTCAACCAGCTCGGCAGCCTGAAAATTTTTAACCTTTAAACGTTTTATTACCAGGTCACGGTTTTCTGAAAGATATCTGAGAGACAGCATAGAAAGAAATTTGAAATAGGAACTTCAAAAATAAAAAATCTCCTGATAACTACGGCAGACAAACAGCCCGGTTTTTCAGGAGACAATAAATATTACAAAAAAAATAGGTCAGGCTACCGGTTCAATGGAAACAAAAGATTTATCCCCTTTTTTCCTTCTAAAAACGACTTTGCCGTCAATCAATGCAAATAGTGTATGGTCTTTACCCATTCCAACATTTAATCCCGGGTGGTGCTTTGTTCCACGCTGACGGATAATAATATTGCCGGCCTTGCAATTCTCGCCACCAAAAATTTTCACTCCCAGTCGTTTACTTTCTGATTCGCGACCGTTTCTTGAACTTCCAACTCCTTTTTTGTGAGCCATTTCCGTGAATTTTAATTACTTTGTTACAATATCTTCAATCTGGATCTGGGTTATAAGCTGGCGATGCCCGTTAAGCTTCTGATAACCTTTCCTTCTTTTCTTCTTAAATACCAGAACCTTATCCCCCTTAAGATGAGAAAGTATTTTTGCTTTAACAACCGCATTTTTAACATTGGGGGTGCCAACTTTAACCTTACCCTCATTATCAATAAGCAGTACCTTATCAAGATCAAGTTCCGCGCCCTCTTCACCTTCCAGACGATTCACATAAAGTTTCCTGTCTTTTTCCACCTTAAATTGCTGTCCAGCTATATCTACTATTGCGTACATTACCTTATATATTACTTGAATTATTAAGATTGGGTGTGCAAAAGTAAAAAAGATTAGTCTAATTACAAACTTTTACCAGCAATATTTTTCATCAACAAGATTGAACCATTGTGACTGTCTGATTTTTATTCGTGAAAAAAACAAAAGGCTTTTGCTTTTATAAATTGATTGCTAAATTTACAAGCATATAATACAGGGGCAATTTAATTGTTTCTTCGTTGAGGCAGCAATAGCGAGCAGATCATTATGAGTAAGATAAAATTGAATGTACTTGGAATATCATACAGTCAGACACAGTCAGGTGCCTATGCCCTGGTTCTGGCTGAAGAAGAAGGGGAAAGAAGGATACCTATTATTATTGGTGGATTTGAAGCTCAGGCCATTGCTATTCAGCTTGAAGGTTTAAAGCCTCCCCGCCCGTTGACTCATGATCTTTTTCTAAGCTTTGCATCAGCCTTTGGAATTTCGATTAAAGAGATCAATATTTATAAACTTGAAGAGGGTGTATTTTACTCAAAGCTTATTTGTGAAGACAGGGAAAAACAGATGACAGTTGATGCCCGCACCAGCGATGCTATTGCCCTTGCCCTTCGTTTCCGGTGCTCTATATATACCACCGAAGAGATCCTTTCCAAATCAGGAATAGTTATAGATATTGAGCCGGAATCATCGGAAGACAAACCCTCCTCAACATCAAAATTATTTACTGACCCCTCCTCAGGAACCAGAAGGGCAGGTGATGAACTGCGGGATTTCAGCATAAGTGAATTAAAAGAGATGCTTCAGGATGCAGTAAAAAATGAAAACTATGAAAGGGCATCAGATATAAGGGATGAAATTAACCGCAGGAACAAAAAATCCTAAATTCACAAAATATGCGAAATGCCCTTTTTATTATTACGGCAAGTTTATCATTGCTGGCTGCAATCCCATTGTATGCAGGGTCAGTACCGGACTCCCTGAATGACACCTCCCGCCAGCTGCAACCATTTACACTACCCGATGAAGATAGTGATCCGGCAGATATTTTCAGTGAAAGCTCTGTTGACATCGAAACAGCCAGACATGAGATAGATATAGCCCCGGCTAACGATATAGGTTTCAGTTTTAAGACACTTTTACGGGGACTGTTCGGTATGGTTGTGCTTATTGCAATCGCGTGGATTTTTTCAATTAACCGCAGAGCTATATCATGGAAGGTTGTCGCGATAGGCCTCGGTTTTCAACTTATCCTGGCATTCGGCATCCTGCAGGTTCCCTTCATACAGGGTTTTTTCGAATTCATCGGAAAGATATTTGTTATTATGCTGGATTTTTCAAAGGCAGGTACCGATTTTCTGTTTGAAGGATTTCTTGATACGTCAACTTATGGTTACCTGTTCGCCTTCCAGGTCCTCCCCACAATTATTTTTTTTTCGGCCCTTACCAGCCTGCTCTTTTACCTTGGGGTTATCCAAAAGGTTGTTTACGGACTGGCATGGGTTATGACAAAAGCTTTGCGTATTTCAGGTGCCGAAAGCCTGTCAGTAGCCGGGAATATTTTTCTCGGACAAACGGAATCGCCGCTGATGATCAAGGCCTACCTGGAAAAAATGACCCGCTCTGAAATACTACTTGTAATGACCGGTGGAATGGCTACCCTGGCAGGAGGTGTACTTGCAGCGTATATAAGCTTCCTTGGGGGAGATGATCCCGTTCAGAGACTTATATTTGCAAAACACCTGTTAGCAGCCTCAATAATGGCGGCTCCCGGTGCCGTTGTAATTTCAAAAATCCTGGTTCCGCAAACGGAGAAGATAGATAAAACCATGGAGATATCAAAAGACCGGATCGGCAATAACATACTTGACTCCATTTCCAACGGTACGGGAGAGGGTTTGAGGCTAGCCGTAAACGTTGCAGCAATGCTTTTGGTATTTATATCCTTTATTGCAATGTTTAACTTTGTAGTAGGAAAAATAGGAGACTGGATAAGTCTCAATGATGCAATTAGTAATCTGACTGACGGACAGTACCAGCGTCTTTCACTCCAGTTCATTCTCGGTTATACTTTTGCCCCTGTTATGTGGCTCATAGGAATAAGCCTGCCCGATATTACACTGGTAGGCCGTCTTCTCGGAGAAAAGATTATCATGACAGAATTTATAGGTTATGTCAGCCTTGCCGAACTTAAAGAATCAGGGGCATTCACTGATCCAAAATCAATAATAATGGCAACCTATATGCTCTGTGGTTTTGCAAATTTTGCAAGTATAGGAATACAGATAGGAGGAATCGGTTCGCTTGCCCCCAGTAAAAGAGTGCTGTTGTCACAATTCGGAATGCGCGCCCTGCTTGGCGGAACCCTTGCAGCACTTATGTCTGCCACTATTGTAGGAATAATCCTTAGTTAATCGTAAAATCTTACCTTCATCCATGAACCTGTTTAGTATTTCTGGATTGTACTGTAATTTGTAGTCCAGTTCCCAGTGAGCAGGCTCATGTTTATTCTCCGGAATGTAATTAACGTTGATCTTCTTATCAACCAGCATTCCTTCAACCAATAGCTTTTTATCTTTCCTATCCAGTTTATTAATATCCTTTGCTAACTGGCGAAGCTTTTCTTTATTCTCTATGAAATAACTTGCAATATCTTCCTCACGGCTCTGTAATTGTTCAGCTTCTTCGAACTTGGTTCTCGCTGTATTCAAATTACTTTCCAATTGCAATATTTCCTCTTTGTTCTTATGCAGTCGAATTCTCAACTCCTCTTCATCCATATCATCATAATCCAAGAACCTGTAAAGACGCTCCCTGGCTTTCTGTTTTATTTGCAGATCATTTTCAAGCTGCTTTACCGCTAACTCTAATTCCTTTATCCGTTCTCCATGTTGTTCTGGATTCAAAAGATCACTCATTACTTTCTTTGGATTCCATGAAAACCGCATTAATATTTCCCCCCAAATCGCACCCTCCAATTTATTAGCTGGATAATTAGATGTGCAACATTTTTCTTTGCCTGTAATCGCTAATTTCCTCTTACTCGATACCGCCCAAAAGCAAACATAATATTTGTATTGAGAACCGTCTTTTCGTTTACTCCCAAGTCGAGGTCTTATTCTCGCACCACATTCTCCACAGTACAGAACATCCCTGAGAATGAAATCACTTGTTTTCAACTCTGTGCGTTTATTCTTATGTCGTTTGAATTCTCTGCTATGTAATATCTCATCCCAGCGAGATTTACTAATCAGTGGCGGTATTTTAAAATCTATATGCTCCGATACAGGCTTCTTCTTATTAGTACGTCTGGTTCCAGCGCCTCTCTCTGAATCTTCATATACATATTGATTGACAATGTAGTGTCCGTAGTAAGCAGGATTTTTTAATGCTGAACTCAACGTGTTCTCAGAAAATGGAACTTTTTTACATTTTACTCCTTCATTCTTTAATTGTTGTGTGATCATTTGATAGCTCATCCCCTGATCTACATACATTGCTACAATACGACGGTAAATTTCAGCCTCTTTTTCGTTGATCTCAATTTCTTTTTTCTCCTTATTCCACCGATACCCAAATGGTAGTTTACCCATGAAAGACCTGTTCTCCCGCCAACGTACCATTTTATTCTCCTGCATCTGCTCCCGGATGGTTTCATGTTCCCATTCAGCGAACAATGCAAGTATCCCGGCAATCATCTTCCCTGTCCGAGTGGTTGGATCAATATTCTCCTTTATACTTGCAAGTTGAACATCTTTTTGCTCCAATTCATAAGCCATATTTTGGAACTCTCGAGCATTCGTTTCAGTTCCGGTTCTGACCACTGCCACCTGATATAGCAAAACACTGCCACCCTTTTGTATTATTAGCATAATTGGTATTTGCAGGATCTATTAAATGTGTTAAACCGGACAAGATAATTTTGTTTTGGAAACGGTATTTAAAACAGGGTTGATTTATCGGGCAATATGAGCCCGAGGGAAGCTGCTCGCCTCGATCCGGTTATTTTTTATATTTTTCCTGTAACAGTTTTCCCTGATATTCTCGGTAGCTTGGCCCATTCTTATGCAAACGTTCTCATAACTATGGAACATCCTTTAGGGCAAAAGAAACAAAAAAATGGCTAACAAG
>JAWODJ010000085.1:0-18453 GCA_046483315.1 Bacteroidales bacterium
TAGTATTCCAGCATACACCCCTTTGAGTGATCTCCGCACCCCCGTCATTGGTAACCTCCGCATTGATAATTGCAGTTGAAGGTCCGATACTTTCAATATCTGTCATCCTTACGGAGGGCTGGGAGGCGAACTGCCAGTTAAGGAACGGATAACCGTCATTCAATAACGTCTCAATATCCCATAAATCATCAAACCCGGTATCATCATTCGGGTAGCCCCTGAAATCCCAGGCACTGCTCAACCCTGCAGTGGCAAGATCTGTAAAGGTGGCAACGGATTTCATCTCTGCGGTGGTTTTACCGGTCCCTGCAGCGCTTGCAGCCTGCCCGGAGGTTTGAGTATCCCAGAATGAGCTGTTCACTATTGATGTGTTTATGCCAATAAGTCCTCCCACACCTGATGATCCGGATACAGCTCCGGTACTGTAGCAATTATTCACTGTACAACCATTTCCGCTTAACCCGATAAGGCCCCCGGCACCATTAGATGAAGAGTTGACACTGCAACGGCTGTAACAGTTACTGACCTCATTATTGGCGTAGTTCTCTCCAATCAGGCCGCCTGAGTACTGGCCGGATGCATTCACTGCACCCGTGCTGAAGCAGTTTTCTATAAGGCAGTACTGGTCCGTCGCTCCAATCAGTGCACCTACCCTGGAATTGGCTGTAATACTGGCATTGACAATACCAAGGTTTTTAATAGTGGTAGAATTACTGGATGAACCATTGGTTCTACCGAAAAAACCCTGGTAATTTTCTCCCGGACGGTTGATAAAAAGATCCTCTATAATATGACTCTGTCCGTCATAACCGCCTGTAAAGGAGATCGTTCCGTTGCCTACCGGAGTCCAGCCCTGGTTACTGTCCCAGCCCGAGGTGGCCGAGGCATCGATATCTGCCGTCTGGATATAGTGTTTGTCCCATTCCGAAGAGTTTTGGGAAAGCCAGTAGAGATTATTCAGGTCAGCAATCTCATAGGGGTTCCCTTCAGAACCGTCACCACTGGCAGGCGCCGTGGAAGTCTGCGATAACACATTGCTGCACATCGCCATTAATATCAAAGTGCAAATAACAGTGTAAAAATTTCTCATATTTTTTAAAATTATGACCCACAGAAAATAACAGGAGAGTAAATCTGCACAATACTGTGAACTAAATTGTCAATTGATTGGTAACCGGAAAGCAAACTCTCTCTGGCAAAAAGCGAAACCTCAACATTTTCTCAATATTACGAAAATCATCAATACAATGTTTTAAATATGGCAAAAATAATACATGATCTCCAGTCGCACAGAACCAGCATATTTATTAATGCCCCAACCATATAACTATCAGTTTATAAGGCTGAGCCCCTCCCTGGCAGAAGCACTGTCGGGGGTATGCATAAGAGATCTCTGAAAAAGTATTTTTGCTTCCCTGAACTGTTTTAGTCTGAATTTACACCAGGCCAGCATTACCAGTCCGTCGATATCAAAAGGATACAGGTTGACCACCTTTTCGAGGTGCTTATGGGAGTTATTATACTCCTCCCTGTTATAATAAATGACCCCGAGCCTGTAATTTACAAGTGAATTTTGAGGGTCAGTATCCAGTATCTTCTTATAATGCCCTATAACCTGGTCCCAGTTACCCATTGCAGAAAGCGGGTAGACAACCCCAAGCCTCGGCTCTATTGCATAAGGCATGAGGTTGACGGCACGGTTATAATATGAAGTGGATTCAATGAACGATCCTGACAAATAGGTAAGCCAGCCAAGTCGGAGATTTATCTCGTATGATTTTTCGTCATATATTGCCCTGAGTACTTCGATGGATTTCTGCAGTTCACCGGTATTCTCAAGAGCATAGCTTTCGCGGAAGGTTTCGATCTGCCTGTCCGCATCCTGGGAGTGCAGCCTGTAAGGCATCAGCACTGACAAAAGGATTGCAATCCTTAATAAAGTCCTTAAAATTTCCATTTTATTCCTCCTGATATTTTATGATTATTAAGTTTTATGGGATTTATGGGCATGCCTGAATCGTAATTCTCAGGGATAAAACTACTCTCCCCGAGTGTAAATGTGTAATGCAGGGACAATTCCATATCCCGGTCGTAAAGGGGAGCTATCAGTGCAGCACCGTACCTTTCTTTGGTTACCACAGGGTCATTGTATACAAGGAATGCGCGGGAACCTGCAAAATTTTCCCGCTGCCCCCAGCTTCCGTCAAGCTCAACCCATAAGTCCGGGAAAGCCCGGAAACCTACATTTTGCGAAAATATCCATCGACCTCCGTTTTCATTCCCCGTAAGGAGAGAATACCATGTAATATCGGAAATACTGTAAAGATTCAGATTGCCAAAAGGGAACAAGCTTAAAGAAAAGGTTCCCTGCACCTGTGGCTGCATGTTAATATAGGAATAACCTGCCGTCAGGCCGGGCCTTACCTTGCCGTAATATTTCTCTATTCCAATGCTGGTTGCAATATCATGGCTTATAAAATATTGCTGTACCACAACGGGTCTGCCCCCTCTTCCTGTCATTGTTGTTTCATAGGGAATTCTTACATTCAGGTAATGGACGGCAGGGGTCAGGTATGCCCCGTTTCCAAAAAGTATCCTGCCGGAAAGATAATACTGAAACTGCGACAGTGTGGCATCTGTTACAAGGACTGTTTCAGTTGCGGATTGCGAATAATACAAATAGGATTTGGAAAGATAGCCGGGGGAATGTGTGAATTTAATAAGCTTACCGGCATCATGCTCAAGGGATGCACCAAAGTGCAAAAAATTCCGGGTGAGGGACTGGAATCCGTCGACAGCAGGTACTGCATCTGAAGAATAATTGTCAATAATATCGCGATCCTGAAGAATACTTCCGGTGCCGGTCAAAGAAAATGAGCGGACGGCACTTCTGTCGTATGACAATTTATCTTTTAACGAAGAAGAAAATCCCCTGGCAACTTTATGGGCCTCCATATCCCTGCCATGGAAAGTATAAGCAAAATACAGGTATTCCTTTGCTGTATCATCGGCAGAATTAAATTCCATGGCCCTGCCTAAATGCCTGGCAGCCTTCGAATAATCTTCTGTTTCATATGCCGCGATACCCAGCCTCATCCGTAGATAGTAATAATCAATTCCCTGTTTTATCGCCTTCTCACCGGTTCGGATCAGCTCCTTCCATGAACCAGCCAGATAAAGTTCATATGTAACCTTTTCAATATCTGCAACGTTTGCTTCCTGCTGCGACCGTGCAGTATTAAAAATAAAAATAATCATCACCAGAATTAATCTCACTCTTCCCATCTCCCTGAAATTTTATAATTGCCTGTTTCAACGTCAAATCTTCTCAACCCCTCCCTGTCAATTTCCATTTCAAACCTTATGGTTCGGGATAATTTTCCAAAAACAAAAGAGGCAACCTCTGATTTGAGTCGGATTTTTTGGGGGGACAAAGAGTTGTCTGTATATGTGCAATTAATGCGGTAAACAGATTTCAGGAACAGAAAAAAGGGAGCAACCAGGTCCTGGAAGAAAAGAATGTAACGCGGGAAAGTTTGATTTACAGGAAATTTATCCTTCAATGATATATCCTGGTAGAACCCGAGTGGGACCTTAAAGGCTGCAAGATAAAAATAGTGAAGCAGTGAGGACCTGTTGCCTTCAAAATGGGTGAAATACCATATCGTTCCGTCATTTTCAAACCATGCTTTTGAATTTGATTTTTTGCACAGTATAAATGATTTGTTATATACGCTGGTTTGTACTTCCCACTGAGCGACGGCATCTTTCCCACTGTGGTTTTCATTTATCTTCATCTTCTTTCCCGGCACAAAGTCAAAAGCATTTTTCAACAGGGCATTGCTCTCCACATTTCTTATTTTATCACCTCTTTCAGGTATGTCGTAAGACCTGAACTCAAATTTCTTCTCTTTATTCAAAATATAATTACTTACCGGATATTCCATAGTCCCCGACCCGATATACGGGGTCACCTGCATTTGAAAATGGAGGTGGGGAACAGGTGACCGGCCGGAATTTCCACATTTTGCAATTGCCTGGCCCTGTCTCACTTTTTCTCCCTGCTTAACAGTTACTGACCGTTCCTTCAGATGACTGATTTTTGAGTACAATTCCTCTTCATGCTTAATGATTATGGTATTACCCCAGTTATGTACAAGGTTGACATCTCCTATATTATTATCGGCAATATCATCGGTTACATTTTCCACGGTTCCGTCTGCCGGGGCCAGAACCGCCTTGTCATAACAATAGTAATCACTGCACATATTCCCTTCTCCCCTGTATGATTGACCCTCCTCATCAAGTATCTCAAAGTCGAGAGCGTGCCTCCACTCATCCTTATGGGTATGTTCGCCGTTATAAGCCTGCGTCACTGTCCACTCCCCGAAAAAAGGGAGTTTCACCTGTATGTCCCGGAGACGGGCCAGCCTTTCGGCGGAATTCCGGTAAGCATAAAGGTTCTTTTCAGGGGAATTATACTGGTAAAACAAATTATGAAGCTTGTTTGTACTCCCCGTCCTGAATTTAAGTACATAAAGAAAAAGCAGTACAATTATGTTGAATGGCAGCGAATAAACCGGGAGTTGAAAAACGGCAAAAACAGAAGCAAGACTCATGGTAAGAAGCGCTACCATGGGAATAAGGAAGATAACAGACAAGTAGGATGACACAGTGGGTATAATGAAAAAGCCCCCGGCAGCAATAGCGGTTAGAATATAATTAAATCCTATATAGCTGTAATTAATTTCATCCAGATCGGCACCAACAATATCATAAAACAAAAACGCCGAATAGAAGCCCAGCAGCGACAAGGTAAAAGCTATACGTGAATAATACAGCAATCCCCCGGCAATGATAATTCCCGATAGCAAATTATACTGGAAAAATATAGCCCCGAGCGAAATAAAATATACACGAAGGGAAGGAGTAAGGCCAATCTGCTGCCATGATTCATAGATCCACACCAGCGCACTTCCGCCAAGCTGATACAGTTCGTTCAGGGTATAGACACCACGGTGACTTATGCCAAGGGCAGTTAAATCGCGGGTGGCCAGCATAACTATCCAGATGGAAATAACAAAAGGAACACTAAGATAGGGAAGGGCATATTTACCAATAACTCCCTCCGCGGCAATTGACAGGAAAAGTGTCAGAACAGCAGCCAGCAGCACTATAAGCAAAAGGTGCCAGCCCGGGGCAAAATATATACCCAGTCCCAGTCCCACCAAAAGGCTGTTAAACCCATATATACCCCTGGCAATAATAAACTTGTTGAATCCAAGACTAAGCCCCGCACCATTGGTAATCAATACAGATATCAATCCGTAGAAACCGGCATAAGGATCCACAAAGGTAACAATCAGAAGGACTACCGAGAAAACCCTGTTGTCAGAAAAAAATACCTGGGAATAGCTGTTCAGCACTCCGCTGAAAAACAGTTCCAGGTTATCACTTTTTAACAAACCTGTTAATTTGCTCAGGGCGCTCATAAACCGGTTATTATTTCAGTTATTTATTAATAATATTCCCGTGGCCGGTCTCATCCGGGCACTCCGGACAGATTTAAAGCCTGAAGTCTTTCAGATGTTCAGGCAATTTTTCCAGGGAGTTTATAGTCTCCAGCCTCTCCCTTTCACGAATCAGGTGCACCTCACCGTCTGTTCCGGTCATAACCACCCTGGGGCGCATGGTTATAAACTGCATCCATTGCGTCATATTGTAGGCACCGACACGGCTTATCACAATGTTATCCCCCTTTTTCAGCAAAGGCATTACTGACGCCTCCTTTATTACATCAATATTCATGCATAAGGGCCCGTATATCGTTGTTTCCTCTGTATGTTCAGAAACAGGCTGTGCAGGATTGACCTGATGATCATACCAGAATGATGTAAACAGCAGGTTGACCCCGATATCAATAATAGTGGACCTGCGGCCATCAGAAAGCCTCTTATTCGCGATAACCGTCCCGAGAATATAACCTGCATCATCCACCAGGGCCCGTCCCGTTTCAAGTATCAGCAAAGGCATGTTTTCGGGTTTTATTTCAGAATTACTCAAAGCCGAACTTATGGCTCCGGCATATTCATCAAACCCCGGTGCCGTATCGGCACCCGAATAATAGGCACCCTTCAAAGTATTTTTAGAAGCAAATCCGCCTCCTATATCTATATAACTCACCACATGCCCGTACTTCCTAACCAGGCCGCTTGCAAGCTCAGCAAGCCTGGCTGCAGCCATGCGATATGCTTCCGCAGTAAGCATGTAAGTCCCTATATGAGTATGCAGACCGGCAAGTTCCAGCTTACCTGCTGTCATGATGCGGTTAAGGGCATCCCAGGCCTCGCCGTTTTCAAAGTTAAACCCGAACCTGTCCCACATAGGATAAACACCCACGTCCATATTAACCCTGATAGCAACCCTGGGTTTTTTCCCTGTTTCATCAGCAATTTCAGTGAGCATATACATCTCGTCAAAATGATCTATATGTATAAGCGAGTTATTGTCTGTTGCCCTTACCAGGTCTTCACGGGTTTTGTCCGGACCGTTAAATATTATGTGCTGACCCTCAACGCCGAGGGCGAGAGCCTTTTCGTATTCAAAGCCGGAAACAACTTCCGCCCAGGCACCTTCCTGGTGAAATACACTGCATACAGCATTAAGGTAATTTGTTTTATATGACCAGGCAAACTGTATCCGGGGATACCTGGTGTCAAAAGCCCTTTTGGCCTCCCTGAAAGTCCGCCGCAAGGTGTTTTCTGAAATTACAAACAGTGGTGAGCCGTTATCCCTGATCAGGTCTTTTACAGACACCTGGTCAATATGTGTTATCGGTGTTACTCCTGTTTTCATGCCGAATTTGCTGGGCATGCCGGCATTGAGTTTTTTTATTACCGGCCTTTCAAACGGATATTTTTCCATAGCTATATATTTTTAATTCTCCCCCCTGGTGGAGATACGTTCATATTTATCAATATCTATTATAAGGTCATGTGAGTAACGAACAAACATTTTACCCACTTTATACTCTTTAAATGGTGCGACCTCGATTCCCAATGCCATTTTAACCAGGGCTTCGGGAAGGTTCTGACCGGCGCCTACTGCCAGGTATACCCATGCCGGGATACGCGGGTTTATTTCAATCAAAAATAGCTCATTACCTGCGGTTTTAATCAGCTCAAGCTCCATCCCTCCACGCCATTTTGTTTCGGAAATCAGCCTGTGAGTAAGATCAAGCATATTTTTATCATCCAGGGTAACCCCTCCCCACGCCTTTCCCTTGTCTGTTATATATTGTTTCCGCATGGGTACTGCGCCGATGGTTTTTCCCGTTCCGTCGCCCAGGGCGATTACATTGACTTCAGTTCCGCGGACGAACTCCTGGACAACAACGGGTAATCCCCATTTTGCTGATATCTGGCTGAAAAAAGATGCAACCTGTTCCTTATTCCGGGCAATATAAGCATCATAAAATTTGCCCTTTACCACCAGGGGAAAGTTGAATTTCTCCGTCAGTTTATTTATATCGCCAACACTGGTAATCTCTATACTGTCGGGCACATTCAGGCTGTATTTCCTGCCAAAGGCAGGAAGATTTGCCTTGTGTCTTTCTTCATACTGAGACAGGTCGGGCAGAAAAGTTCTGATACCCATTGCTTCAAGTTTCCTGCCCGATTTCATGAAGGTATACAGTTCCGAATCAAAATTGGGAATGAGAACGTCAATTTTTTCTCTTGTGTTAATATATTCAATACGTTCGAGCAGTGCCTCAACTCCGTCGGACGGATAGGGGATCATATATATTTTATCAGCTATTCCCGGCATATAAATACCCGGTTCGAGATTTTCATAAGCAAGTCCGATGATACGCACATCAAAAAACTCCGAGTCTCTCAGTGCCCTGATAACAGGAACTCCCGGTCCGGGACTATCGGTGTTGTTCAGGCCGGTAACTGCTACGG
Source organism: Bacteroidales bacterium (assembly GCA_046483315.1). GTDB lineage: Bacteria > Bacteroidota > Bacteroidia > Bacteroidales > PUMT01 > PXAP01. The sequence continues at coordinate 7,965 of JAWODJ010000085.1, forward strand.
TAACCTTGGTTTTTTTCATATTATTTCACAGCTTATGTCGCAGATTTATCTTTATCATCCTTTGACTGACCGGGACCGGTCGTGGATGTCTCAATAAGCTGATAGTACTGAAGCATAGAGATAAAATCATAATAATATTTATCAAGACTCCCCTTATCAATATCATATTTATCAAGCAACCAGGGAATAATCTCGCCGTCTGTTTTTCCCTCCCTGAGCAGCTCAACTATCTCAAGACCTATCATGTTCAGGGAAAAGGAGTCGCCGGTAGTGGGGTCAAAAACAAAGCCTGATTCACTTACCGCAATATTTTTTTTCAATTTCATCTGTTATAAATTCATTATTTGAAAATTTAGTGTTTCAATCCCGATGAATGTCACATCTGATCATTTTTACAAAAGGTTAAATCATATTGCATGTGAGATCGACGAAGTCAAACCCCCATGCTTTGCACATATCTTTTTGTGTGACGAAGTAACATGATCATGCAATTTAGCAGTGCCGGAATTAAGTATTATGATAGACGACAAAAATAGATAAAAGGTTGTAATGCCCTGAGAATTGCATAACAACATTACCTGGCAACCTGTTGACAAAACCGGCATCAATACCAGGATCAACTAAAAAGGCCATCCCGGAAAAATCAGGGACAGCCTTCTGCAAAACATTTCAAACCAGATGTACTTCAGGTTAATTACTAAAAACCTCTCCTGAAACCTCGTCCGCCTCTTGGGCCATAAGCTCCGCGACCCCTGCCATATGGAGCTGCCTGACGCATTCCTCCACGGCCGGGTGCAGCTCTCATAAATGCACCTGGTCTGGTATCTGCAGCATCAAACCACACCCTCTGCTCTTCAGTAAGAAGGTTACGAATGGACTGAAGGTGTGCAGCCCGTTTTTTTTCCATCAGGCTGCGGACATTTGCACGCTCGTCAATATTTGAATTGATCTCATCAAGGGTTCCCCCACCTCGCATCAGCGCCCTGTGCTCGGCCCTGTTCACGTCTATCTGATCACGGAAAGATTGCATCTCACTGAGATGTGCAGTACGCAACTCCGAAATTTGTTCACTCTGCTCTTCAGTGAGGTTGGGAATATTGGGACATACCTGCTCCAAACCACCTCTCCTGGGCATTCCTCTGCCTCGCTGGGCAATTGTTTCGATTCCTGAAGCCATCAAAAGGATAAAGGCCAGAAGGAAAATTGATTTAATATTTGATTTTTTCATGACAATAAAAATTTAAATGAGTAAAATATTTTCTGCTTGTTTCTGCCCTTTTGATTGAGCAAACCATAAAAGGTTTAATGAGGATGCAGAAAAATTTTATTGTCTTTGCGTAAAATGATGACCGGTTCCCCGGGAGATAAGGTTCACTGATTCTTGCAATGTTTCGTCTATCTCTCTTATGATGGGATAAAAACCGTCGTTGTCTATAATATTGCGCGCTATATAGGCTTTGATCCGGGTATGAATAATATTGCGTGATGCTGCAATCTGGTCCTGTTTCCTTTCCACACCTTCCTTTTCTGCAAAGTCAATAAACCTGTCCATCAGATCCTGCCTTTCGAGGTAACGGTTTATTTCTGTTACATTATCAAAAGCAGACAAATCGGCCCTGTTTCTGTCGGAATAATCAAAAGCAAACCTGTAAACAAGGCCGCGTCTTGCAACCTGGCTGTAGTAATCACTCATCCCGGCAGTGTCGCGTGGAATGAACACATCGGGCATGATACCGCCTCCACCGTACACAACATTTCCGCCGGGTGTTATATACCTCAGTGAGTCTTCAAATTGTATACTGTCAGCAACATCAAATTCCCCGTGAAGAAAACGCTGGTCCAGGTCATTGAAATATTCATCCGACCCTGCATTGTAGGGTTTCTGAATGCTTCGGCCGGTGGGAGTATAATAACGGGCTACCGTAAGCCTTAGCGCCGACCCGTCCGAAAACATCGTCTGCGACTGAACGAGTCCCTTTCCAAAAGAGCGGCGACCCACAATCAATCCCCTGTCGTTATCCTGAATTGCCCCGGCCAGGATCTCACTTGCCGAGGCACTCCATTCATCTAATATTACCAGTACCTCGGTATCAAGATTTATTCCCTCGGCGGTAGCATAAACATCAGCGCGCGGACTCGACTTACCCTGGGTATATACTATAAGCTTGCCTTCATCCAGGAACTGATCGGCAATACTGGTTGCCTGATCCATATATCCCCCTCCGTTACCCCGAAGATCCAAAATCAGCTTTCTCATTCCCGATGCGTTCAGCTTCTCTGCCGCCTCCATATATTCACGGAATGTAGTCCTGGAGAACTGGCCGATCTTAATGTATCCAATCTCTTCATCTATCATATATGCAACATCGACACTGTAAAGAGGTATCCTGTCACGTGTTATTTCAAACTCCATAAGTCCGTCAATAAACTGCCTTTTCACACCAATATTGACCTCAGTACCCCGCAATCCCCTCAAACGGTTTACAACATCCTCTTCGGGAAAGCCGACCCCTGCCACTACCGTATCATTGATCGTTACTATCCGGTCGCCGGGCAATATACCTACCCTTTCGGAGGGCCCGCCTGAAATGGTTTGTATTACCACGATCGTGTCATTAAGCATATTAAACTGAATACCTATTCCTTCGAAATTACCCTGAAGGGGCTCTGTAACACGCTGCAGATCTGCTGCCGGTATATAAACAGAATGAGGATCAAGGTTTTCTAAAAGTGAAGGGATGGTTTTCTCAACAAGTTTTTCCTTCGATACTGAGTCGACATATTCCATCTCAATAAAATTGAGCACTCCCGACAACTTATCAGTCCGCGGATAAACAAACATTGACCCTTCGCCTGTACGGTCAACAAGTTTAACCCCGATAAGCATACCAAGTATAAGTACAATGGCAAGTATTAGCGGTAAATATGCAGATGACGGTTTTATTCTGAATCGCATAACTCTCTGTTTATTCTTCCATTTGAACAAGTTCTATCCCTGCGCGCCGTAAAAGCTGAACTCCTTCTTCACTGTGGTAGGGATCAAAATAGACTACTCTTTTGATCCCTGCCTGGATTATCAGTTTGGAACACTCCATACAAGGTGCCGCGGTAATATATAACGTTGAATTGTCACTGCTATTATTTGACTTTGCCACCTTTGTGATGGCATTTGCTTCTGCATGCAGGACGTAAGGTTTTGTTTTCCCCCCTTCATCCTCACATACGTTCTCAAATCCCGAAGGGGTCCCGTTGTAACCGTCGGAAATCACCATTTTATTTTTAACAATAAGTGCCCCTACCTTTCGGCGGATACAATAGGAATTCTCTGCCCATATACGTGCCATCTGCAGGTAACGCCTGTCAAAATCCGGCTGTCGTTCCCCGTAAGGTTTAATATCATTCTTTTTAACCATACGCAGTTACAATAATATTGTCTCCTTCCTGCAAAGATAGTGAAAGGTGGAAAAGATAAATACAAAAGCCTGCCTATTATCAATAAACAATAACTGGCAGGCTTAATCCTGTGGGCTGTACTGGACTCGAACCAGTGACTTCCACCCTGTCAAGGTGACACTCTAAACCAACTGAGTTAACAGCCCGGTGGTTCACTATTAATAAACAGATTACAGCGAACATGCTTGCCTTTGCAAAAATAACTCACAGGAAGCTAATCACCAAAATTTATTATTATTTTAACCGGCACCGGTAACCTGTATTATTTTGTTTCCTTTCAGATGGTTAAATAATGAGCCAATAAGCTCATCAGAAGTTTTCAGTTCAGAATCAAGCACTATCTCAGGATTTTCCGGCTCTTCGAAGGGTGATGATATTCCCGTAAAATCTTTTATTTCACCGCGCAGGGCTTTTTGATACAAGCCTTTTGGATCACGCCTTTTTGCCGTTTCAATATCACACTTCACAAATATTTCAAAAAAGCGGCCGTCAGCGATCAGGCTTCTTGCATATTGCCTGTCTTCCCTGAAAGGAGAAATGAAAGTACAGATAACCACACTGCCCTGCTCAAATAATAACCTTGCCACTTCAGATATCCTTCTTATGTTTTCTTTTCTGTCTTTTGCGCTGAATCCCAGATCACTGCATAATCCTTTTCTTACCATATCCCCGTCAAGCAGGACTGTCTGGATGCCGTTAACGAATAACTTATGTTCAATACCCCGGGCTATCGTGGTTTTTCCTGAAGCAGAAATTCCTGTGAACCACAAAACCGCGGCCTTATGCCCGTTCTGTTTCTCTCTCAATTCCCTGGAGATATTCAATCCTTCCCAGATGGTGTTATTGTGAGCTCCGGAACTCCGGGAATCATTTCTGATACTCATAATTTACTGTTTAATAAAATTCAGGATAACTATGCAAACTTTTTCAGCATATTATCCCAGTCTTCCTGAAAATAATTTTCAATTGTTTCTTTGTCTTCCAGTAATTCATTTTGAAAATCCTGTGTCCTGACAGGAATAAAACGGGCAAAAAAAGCTACTATATGCAGCAGGAAATGACGGTATTTGTAATGGACCCTGTTGATAATATGGTATTTTGTACGCATGGCACTGTACCTGTAGAAATTATTGAACTTTCTGAGGATTTTTAACTGATTGTTTGAAAATGAACGTTTAACAACTGCCCTGCTATAAACAATCTCTTCATCGGGAAGATCCAGAAAATCATAAATTTTACGGACAAAACCACCGGGAGATTCCTTCAGCTCATCATAATTCAGCAATAAAACGCGATTGCCGAATTTTTCATAAAAAGCATCTGCCAGCTCGGTGTAAAAATGCCGGCTTATATCAAGCAATCCCTCCTCCCCGGGCGAGAAAAACTCCTTAAACTTTATCCAGCCGAATTTTCTGATATGATTTTTATATTTTGAAATTATCCAGCTGAAATGCTTACGAAAAACAACTATAATAAATGCGTTATCCGGAAATTTTTCTTTTATCCTGTCCATCTCTTCAAACAGGGTTACATCCATTTCACAGGTAAAAAAATACTTTTCACCATCCCGGGGATTTAAATTCCTGTATTTAGCATAATAATGCTTTCTAAAGTATTTGATTTTGGGGATTTTCGGGAATACTTTAGCCTGCAAATATGTGGATCCCGTTTTGGGCAACCCCAAATGAAAATAGACCTTTGATTCTTTTGGCATATAAACGTTTACTTTTCCGCAGCAGATTTTTCAATTTGCCGTAAAAGTAAAAAAAAGTTACAATTTTATTTTTATTAATATAGCCTGCATTGTTGTAACAATACAAACACGGGCATAAACCGGCCCGGGTATTGAGAATCAGTACGGCAGGTTAATATAGTGATAAACCGGAATACAGTGCTGAATATGTGGTAATGAGCTTATATTAAGGACAAATATTTTGTCTGAATGGCGATATTTCATTATATTGATCTCGAATTGCAGGTCACCGAATCACTCTTTAAATTTCTTCATTAAAAAATTCAAAACCGAGACCGACCCTTCCGGGGGAACCGATTACACTGTAACAGGCACAAGTCAGCTGCTGAGTGTGCCATATGCATTACATGCAAAGACCACTGAACAACCCGGACCTGAAGGACCCCGGGGAGAACAAGGCCCGCAAGGAGAAACAGGACCACAAGGTGAGCCTGGAAATTTTTTGATTTTACACGAGTTTGACAACCTTGTTACTTCAGAAAATAACTCTTGCCGGAAACAATTACTTAATTGAGCCCCGGTCAGATCTCAGATGCAAATCAACGAGAGTAATTTTTACATTCAATATAGATACGAGTGTATTTTTTTGCTATTTTTACACCTGTTAAACTAGAGAAAGTAAAAATCAACTATCAAGTATGACAAATTTTAACAGCGAAGTACCATTTAATGAATTACCTTTACTTCCACCTAAAGTGGATATAGAGACCAAAAATGTATTATACAAAACAATTTCAGCAAGTAGAGCATTAGCGCAGTTAAACGGAGCTATAATGAAATTGCCAAATCCAGGGCTTTTTCTAGATACGATTCATCTTCAAGAAGCAAAAGCAAGTTCTGAAATTGAAAATATATTAACCACTAATGATGATTTATACAAATCAGTTGTAGCAGATAAAAAATTTGAAAATTCTGCGACAAAAGAAGTAGTGAGTTATAAGGAAGCATTATGGTTAGGACTGGAAAGATTAGAAAAAAGACCTTTTATTACCACTAATCTCTGTATTGAGATAGTTCAATGTATCAAACAAAACACTTCTGGTATCAGGGTAACACCCGGAACAACTCTTTCCAATATAAAAGGGGAAGTTATATATACTCCTCCGACAGGTGAAGACATTATTAGAGAAAAACTTGCGAACCTGGAAAATTTTATAAATAATAATAAAACATTTGACCCATTAGTTAAGATGGCTCTAATGCATTATCAATTTGAAGCCATTCATCCATTTTTAGATGGTAATGGAAGAACAGGAAGAATTCTTTTGCTACTTTATTTAAAAATGGAAAAACTACTTGATATTCCCGCAATATATTTGAGTGATTATATTATTAGCAATAAGCCTGAATATTATAGAAATCTTAGAAATGTTACAGAAAATGATGATTGGGAAAATTTTGTTTATTACATGCTTGATATGGTTGAAATTACAGCAAATAAAACTTTAAAAAGATTAAATGAAGTAGAGGACTTAATGGAAAGAGTTTCAGAAAAGATAAAAACCGAATTACCAAAAGTCTATTCAAAGGATTTGATAGAGATAATTTTTAAACTTCCATATACCAAAAGAAAATTCTTAATAGATGCCGGATTAGGAACGCCAAAGACAGTAGGCAACTATCTTATTGCCTTAGAAGAAAAAGGTATCATGAAATCAGAAAAAGTTGGAAAAGAAAAACTGTATTTGAATCATGAACTAATGAATATATTGGAAATGGAATAACGCACGAAAGCACAACATTGTATAGTGCATTTGGCAGATATTGCTAAATCAAAGGCATTACAAAAAATATTACTATGAAAGCCCCATGAGCCAAAACACACAAAAAGAAATGAATTTCACATCAGATAAAGATGGCTAAAAGAACTTAATAATGCATGTGAAATCGACCAAAGGTCAAAGTCACATCTGGAAAATAATGCTTAATGAGCACCATTTTGATAAATAATTTGATAACTATAATTTGTACCAATAAAATTTAGTATGACAAATAATAACCAATTATTAATTTCTTTCCTGATCATTTTATTTTTCAATTTTTCCTGCACTGGGAAGGATGATAATAATAAGTTAAATGAACATTATGATATTGCTGCTTATATCTGGCCATCATGCCACCATGACGAACGTTTTGGTGATATGTTGTGGCCGGAAGGTATGGGCGAGTGGGAAGTCATTAAAAAAGGCGATCCCCGGTTCAAAGGTCATTACCAGCCCAAAGTTCCGCTATGGGGATATGAATTGGACGATGATCCGGAAGTGATGGAAAAATGGATTGATGCAGCCGCCGATCATGGGGTTAATGTGTTTATTTTCGACTGGTACTGGTTCGATGAAGGCCCGTTTTTGGAAAGTTCTTTGAACAACGGTTTTCTGAAAGCCAAAAACAGCGACAGAATGCAGTTTTACCTCATGTGGGCAAATCACGATGTACGCCGGAATTACTGGAACGTGCACAAGTTTGCCGACGATGCCTCCATTATGTGGGAAGGTGCAGTGGACTGGGAAAATTTCAAAATCATCGTGGAACGGACCATAGATAAGTATTTCAGCCAGCCCAATTACTATAAGATCGACGGTTGCCCGGTTTATTCCGTGTTCAGTATTCACAACCTTATAAAAAGCTTCGGAAGTGTGGAAGAAACCCGTAAGGCCATCGACTATTTCAGGGAAGAGGTACAAAAGGCCGGCTTTCCCGATTTGCACCTTCAGTTAATTGGCTTTGGGGCGCCAGACGAAAACCTGGTTCAAAATATTGATGCACTGGGCGCTAACAGTATAACAAAATACAACTGGGGTGGACCGCATCCGGAAGATTACATTCATTGGGGGGTGGAATCGGTGGAGCGGAGGAAACAGTGGGACGAAGCACTTTCTATACCCTATTTCCCCAATGCTTCAATAGGATGGGATGATACTCCAAGATTTCCGCATAAAGGCAAAGAACATGTTGTACATTATAACAAATCACCGGAGAGTTTTGCAGCTTTTCTTCTAAAAGCAAAAGAGTATTGCGATGACCGTCCTGATCAACCTAACCTGATAACTCTTTTTTCCTGGAATGAATTTGTTGAAGGAAGTTACCTTTTGCCATGCATGAAATATGGATTTGGATATCTGGAAGCGGTTAAAAAGGTTATGAGCGGAGAGTATGATCCATATTCTGAGTAAAAGCATATAATGAGAAATATATTAATTTTCACGTTTCTAATTCTATCCTGTCCGGTTTACAGCATATCAGTACAGGAAGTCATCCCTGCAGCAGGAGTGATATAACCCGGAACAGATCACAGAAAAACAAATAACCATTATGAAACCCCCATCAGACTTCATCAGACAAGATAACATATACAAAGCATGGGGGTTCCATGGGTTTGAAAAGCAAAATATCCGAATCATAAAATATTAACACATTGTTAAATAATTTGATAATTATACTTTATACAAATGAAAAACCTGATTACCCTTATCCTACTTGTTTTGATGGCATGGATTTTCTTCTCTTCCCGCCAGGCAGGTGCCCAGGCACCTGAGAAGATGAGTTACCAGGCGATTATAAGAGATACCGAAGGCACCCTGGTTGCCGGAGAAACCGTTGGGATGAAAATTAGCATTTTACAGGGCTCAGTTGATGGCGCTGGTGTTTACAGCGAGACACGGACAACTGAAACCAATGCTAACGGACTTGTAACATTTGAAATTGGTGGAGAGGGAGCAACTGCTGTGACGGGTGTTTTTACAGCGATCGACTGGTCCGCCGGACCATATTTTATCAAAACAGAGACCGACCCTTTCGGGGGAACCGATTACACCATTAACGGCACAAGTCAGTTGCTGAGCGTTACATATGCATTATTTGAATCACAAACTAATGAATATACTGGAAATGGAATAATGCACGAAAGCACAACATTGTATAGTGCATTTGGCCGATATTGTTAAATAAATTTATAACTAAACTTTATACATATGAAAAGTATCAACAGAAGAAAATTCATAGGTTCCGGGCTGGCTGCTGCTGCCTCTGTAAGTATGGGTAAATCATTTGCTTCAGAATTAAAACCCGAGCCTGTATTCATTAAAACCGCGAATGAGCATCCTTTTAACAAAAGGACTTATAACGCCATGCCCACAAACTCATTCGGGAAAACGGGGTTTAAGGTCGGCATACTGAGTCTCGGCGGTCAGGCAACCATTGAAATGCAGGGAACTGAAGAAGAATCTGAAAAGATCATTAACCGCGCTCTGGACCTTGGAATTAATTATATAGATACTGCTGCCGCCTACGGACGTGGCGAGAGTGAGCGGAATATCGGCAGGGTTATGAGAACCCGCCGGGGCGAAGTATGGCTTGCATCCAAAACGCATGACCGGACTTATGACGGCTCTATGCGCCTGCTTGAGCAGAGCCTCAAGAGTTTGCAGACAGACCACCTTGATGCCTGGCAGCTGCACAATGTTCAGCGGAAAGACCAGCTGGACCAGATATTTGCGGCAGACGGCGCCATCAAGGCAATGGAGAAGGCAAAATCTGAGGGAATGGTTCGATATGCCGGTATTTCAGGGCATTTTGAACCCCTGATATTAATTGAAGCTATGGATATGTATCCTTTTGATCAGATGTTGCTTGCAGTTAACGCCGCTGATGTCCATTATCTTAGCTTTATTAATTATCTTCTGCCCGAGGTTCAGAAGAGAGGAATAGCAACTATTGGGATGAAAGTTGCCACCCGGGGCCGGATGCTGTCAAACTGGACCCCACCGCCACTTGAAGAACAACCTGCAAGGCTGGCCACAACCAAACCGGGTACAATAAATATAAAGGAAGCGCTGACCTATAATATGAGTTTACCGGTCAGTACTACTATTATTGGAGTTGACAATATTGCACAAATCGAAGAGGATGTAAAGATAGCCTCGGAATTTTCACCACTCAGCCTTGCTGAGATGAAGGAGATTGAATTTAAAACATTGCCAATAGTAAGGCAGGGTCTATACTTCCGTCGCTGGGACCTTGGGGCGTGAAACCAGTTACGGGTCATTTAAGTAGAACCGGATGAAACGACGCAACTTTGTCCAGATTGCCGCAGGAGCCTCACTTGGCGCCGGATTTGTGCCTTTGTTTGCTGTCAAAGGCGAAACTGGTGATAGATTTCAGCCCTTTTATACAAATCCACAAATAAGACGCTTTGGCGATTGCAGGGACTGGTTTTTTGAAAAGCGTTTCGGGATGTTTGTTCATTGGGGCCTTTATGCTATTCCCGGCTGGCATGAGCAGCAT
>JAWODJ010000041.1:0-6985 GCA_046483315.1 Bacteroidales bacterium
GGGGTCCACGCCCAACTCCTGCTGCAACGACGATGTTACTTAATTTCATATGGATATACCTCTTTTTCTGATGATTGTCATAACTTATTCATGTTCTCATTTAAAAAAGTATGTATTCATTATGGAAAAAAACAGATAATCTCCTTATATTTCATTGTTCAAAGATACTCATTAGTTCATTAGCAAAAAACATAATATGGTTAAACAAATACAAAAAATCTAAGGTAAATCCTTAGAAGAATTTCCATATTTGAACTGAATGGGTTTTCATATTTCCATAAATATCATTACTTTCAATGAGAATGAGTTGTTTCCCAAAACAAAACGTATTAATGAACCAGCAGGGTTCTGAGTTGTTGACTGGATCAGCTAAATATCGTTGTCCATTAAATGTTAACACGGTTGATTCAATTATTGATTTATCCTGGATAACTGCTTCAACGGTGAATGGTCCAACTATAAATGGTGTCGTCAAAACAAGAGTTGGAACATCATTGATGATCAAATGATTAGACGGTCTAATAAGCGTTATCTCTAATGGTTCAGGATCTTCGGAGTTGATTTCAATAATATGGGTTGTCTTCCCAGTTTTATTAATAGCATCAGTGACCTGAACAGTTATCTGATATAATCCAGGTTGAGAAAACGTATGAGTTGCAGTTGGATCAAACAAATAGGTACCATCACCAAAATCCCACTCAATGACATATGGTGGTGTTCCTTGGGTTATTTCCAGTTCAAAAAACACTGGTTGATTCACCAATGCATGCGTTGGACCCTGCAGTTGCACCTGGAGAGGTGTATTTGAAACCGTGACCTGTCTATACGCACAACTACTTTGAACATTATCATTATCAATTGCGATAACAGTAATTAAATATGATCCGTCCAAACCAAGTTCGGTATTCCATTCATATTCCCAGGTACTCGTGCCTTCTGCTTTAACCCATGATGAATCTCCAATCTTTAAGTAAACTTGTTTAACATATCCATCTATATCATCAGCGGTTCCAGTGATGGTAATCATTCCTTGAACAACGGCATCTTGTGGAGGATATGAGATGAAAACATGTGGAGGAATTACTGATATGTCATCATCTTCCGGTTCTTTTTGAATGGTGGTCGTTTCATCTCCTACAAACACCACCGCAGGAGCAATAGCCGGATAGTTCAAGGTTGCCATATCAAAGGACTCTTTTATGGTAAATCCGTTATCCATAGCGTAAAACATATAATCCTGCCATGGTAATGCATCTGACCATCCCGGGCATTCTTCCATATAATAATACCCAATGGTGACCGTATCAGTCATGAGTCCTTTGCGGAATGCATGGGAAAAGGTTCCTTCTCCTGTTCCAACCATGCCATGGCAGCTACCTATGAACGCAAATCGATATGGCTCTCTATATTCCATGTCAGTTTCAGCCATTGTAGAAGTATAATAACTGTTGTAATAATCAGCTTGAAAATAGGTTGCCGCTCCATGGGCAAGTTCATAAAATACATCATTATTTGAATTACTTACTTGAGATGAAATCATTGATGGTGTTGGTAAAGATTCTGAAATAGTATGATCACACCATTCTTGGAACCATTGATCAGCATTTAATCGAAAGTTAATCCAAGGATCAGGCCAAGAAGAATCATGAAACCCTGAAAGACTATATCCATGAAAGGGTGCAGGTATACCTTGTCCAATGATTGAACCTGTTTCATTATAAAGGATTGTAGTTCCATCAAGATGACGTGTTTCCCAAGCAAAAACCGGAAAAGAGACTGGAAAACTAAGAGAATAAAACGCACCTAAATCCGATGGGGTCATGAATAAAACCGGTTTTGTCCAATGATACTTCATCGTTATTTCTAAAGGCTCTATTGGATCAGGGATGAACAAACAAAAATCTTTATCTGTCCATTGATATCTTTCTTTTATAAGTGACCCTGTTTCAACATCGAAATGACGTAAAATATAATCATTTTTAATGGTAACATTATTGATTATATGTTCATAGTAATGAACCTGGATATCACCTATGACCTGATCAATTTTTAGTTCTGCAAATAGAAAGTGGATATCATCATTTTCTTCTAAGGCATTAATAATGAGAGTTGTACTGAACAATGAGGTACATAAGAAGATAATACTAGTAAGAACAACGATTGTTGACTTATACTGAGCCATAATTTCACCAAATGATCTAATAAATATAATAAGGATCCAATCTTAATAAATATTTCCATAACGTTGCTGATAATAAACAAACAGAGTCTAGAAAAGATAGCGTTTCTAACACTCAAGCATCAAGGATAATTTTATATATGCTCTAACATATAGTATTATTAGCAATTATTCATCAAGGGCAATGATAGTTAGAAACCTATCAACAATGGGGAAAATGAATGAAAAAATTAAAAAAATGCTTTATAGGTATTACCAAGTGTTCACTCATGAAAGGAGCTAATCTCACAGAAAGAAAACATAAACACGTAACAATAATAGTTGGGATTATGCTCCTTTGCCTTACCTTTTTCCCATTTTCACTATCCGCTCAGACCTTTGCTACTCATTATATTTTTGGAACGGCTGAATTTTCTGATGGCCATGTGGCTAATGGTGCTAGAGTAACCATAACAAGCAATCATGGGACTCTAGTTACATGGGTAAATAGTTCTGGACATTGGCAAGTTAACTGTGGTAGTTCTGGTCAGAATTGGCCAGAGGGAACAAATTTTTCAGTTAAAATTGTTGGTTGTTGCGGTCATAAAGGATGGACTGGGCTAGCAACAGGTGTTGTTGAAGGATCTGAGTCGGATATGGGCCATATCATATTATATCCAAATCAAGCTCCCAATACACCAGTGATAACATTTCATCAATATTATGTCAAAATAAACGAAACTGCAACATTTTCTATATTAAGCTTGGACCCTAATAAACATGATATCAGCTATAGACTTAATTGGGATGCAAATGGATCAGATGAACTAAGCGCATTTAGTAATCTTCATCCATATGGAGAACCATATGTTTGCAATCATACATGGTCTGAACCTGGAACGTATGCAATCTCTGCTGTAAATTGATTGTTTCCGGATTGCTGTAATGATTATCAGGGCAATAGAAATTATACTCATCGAGTGGACAAATAACATATAAAGGGGAAAGAGCACCCCGAAATCTTTATCGATCACATAAGGGATAGTTGAAGTATCAAGTGAAAAGTTAGCCCGCATCAAGCCAAAATAGTGGTCAGTAAAGATAAAGAAAAAGAATGTGATATAGATTAAAAGGATTAGGGTTATATTTTTCCTGGTTATGAAACGATCCTGACCGGTGTATCGTAAAACCAGCAGGAAAAAAGCGAATGGTGACAGTCCTGCCCCGATATAGAGCATGTTGGCCCAGAAAAGCTTTACGGGGAGAGTAAGAGCCATTAATTCAAAAGCCTGGCAGAATACCCACCAGGCGGAGGCAAGCATGGCAAAGACAAATTCATTGGCTCCCAGGTTGTGCCTTTTGTATATTCCATAGGCAGCCATGCTTATAAGGGTAATGAAAGAAATAATGGATAGGGTTATGTATGGGAAAAATTGGTACATATGTTTTCTCCATCACTAAATAATGCTCAGTTATTTTGCTTCTTCAATTACTGAAGAAATATTAGAGAAAGTAGCCCCATGCTTCGGTAATTGCCCTCTGGGCTGCAAATGAAGTTATATCATTTTGATCCAGGGGAGGAGAAACCTCCACCACATCTATACCGATAAATTTGAGGTCTGAAAGTTCTTTAATCAGGGTGAAAAGATCCCTGCTGGTAAAGCCGCCAGGTTTCGGAGTTCCTGTGCCTGGCGCCGTTGCCGGATCTAAGAAGTCGATATCAAGAGTTAAGTAAAATGCCTTGCAGTGCTTAAGCCTTGTTTTGATTGTTTCAGCTGTTTTTTCCATGCTTGTCCTGGACATTTCTGAAGCCGTTATAATGTTTGCCTGGTGGCCGTCTAAAAAGTCCAGCTCCTGCTGCTCAAAAGAGCGAATGCCGGCAAAGCAGATATTTCCAAGGCTCACACCATTTCCTTCTATCACCCTGCGGTGAGTACACCCGTGTGAAAGCCGGTTGCCGTCAAGTTTTTCACACAAATCTGAATGCGCGTCCAGGTGTATGACCCCCAGTTCTTTGCCATAGACATTATGGGCTGCTTTAATCAGAGGGATGCTGACCGAATGATCGCCGCCGATAAAGGTGGGGAAGCTTATCTTAAAAAGTTCAGTTGCTTTTTCTTCCGCTCTTGTAAAGTATTCCTCCTGGCTCAGGTTATCTGGTTCCAAATTACCTATGTCCAGAACTTTTATACCGGCCAGAGACTCTCCATCTTCGGTGGTTGGCGAAATGTGGCTCGAGACAAGTCTGATCCGATCAGGCGCTTCAGCTGCTCCCTGGCGAAAGGATGTAGCCTTGTCAAAAGGAAGCCCCATTATTAGCACATCGGCATCTTCCAGTCCAAGATTATTATCATGCAGCCCGTTCCAAATTGTCGGCTGCGAATCTCCGGTTTTCATCTATGCTTACTCCTTTCAAAGTTAAAGTTTGTCTACTGCATTTTGCTACTTTTTATATTCCCGATGATTATCTATAAACCTTTATAGATAGTGTTAAAATAACATTTCCGGTTTAACCTATTGTCATATACGGTTAACGGATATAATATAAATAATAACACAAATTAACGGAAGAGAGGTTTTTTCTATGTTTCATATGTGGGACTGGGGTTTTGGGATTAGCGGCTTCCTGATGCTTATTTTCTGGCTTTTTATTGTTGCAGCAGCTGTAATTGTCATTGTAGTTGTAATATACGGCACAAAACAATCCCAGGGTCGTTCTATTGAAACCAAATCAGCGCATGATAGAGCCATGGAAAAAGCAAGAGAACGTTATGCCAGTGGTGAAATCAACCGAGAGGAATTTCAACAGATGATGGAAGATCTGAAAGAATAGTTAAATATGGCTGTAAGCAGCGATTATAGGAAAAATGCAATAATCAGGCTGGTTTTAACTATTGTATTCTATTTTTTTTTCTTCAATCATCTTATTCTTCAAGTGCCATAAGTCCAGGGAAAGGTCGACATAATATTCCTGCGGATTACTTTTTCTTTTGTGCTCTTCCCATAGCAAGCTCAGGGCATTTTCTCTGTAGTTTCTGATTTGTTCGACGGTAGGGGACGAATGGCACCTCTCCCCATTGCTGATAACTATTTTCTGTAATTCAATCGATTCGTAATCCTTGATTGTTTTCTTTTTCCAGGGAGTTATCGGATCAAATAAAAGCAGTTCTTTTCCAAACTGCGGCAGTTTTTCTTCATAGCGGGTAATATAATCGGCTTCCGCTTTTTTTGAATTTCTATTAATAATTCTGTACAGACGTTTTCTGCCGGGCAGGACATTTTTTTCAGGGTTATCTGAAACCTTGATTTTGGGTATCCTTTGGTTTTGGTCAATAACCTCTACCAGTTTATAGATGCCACCCAGTGAAGGCTGTTCATAGGCAGTTATGACCCTGGTTCCCACGGCATACATATCGATTGCTGCTTTCTGCATTTCGAGTTCACTTATCACATATTCATCAAGATCACTGGAGGCAATAATTTTTATTTCTGGAAAACCGCTTTCATCAAGCATCATACGGGCTTGCTTTGACAGGTAAGCCAGGTCGCCGCTATCTAACCTGATGCCATTGACTGTTATATCTCGTTTTTTTAGTTCTTTTGCAACTTTAATTGCATTTGGCACACCGCTTTTCAGGGTGTTATAGGTGTCAACCAGCAGAATAATATTGCCAATATTTTCCTCTGCATAAGCCCTGAAAGCACTGACCTCGTCTGCAAAACTTTGGACAAAAGCATGAGACATGGTTCCTACTACCGGTATGGAGAATTTTTTACCGGCTTCCACTAAAGAAGTTCCATCAAACCCGCCAATGTAAGCTGCCCTGGTACCGTACAAAGAGGCACCTAAACCATGCCCCCTTCTGGCTCCGAACTCAGCAATTTTTTTATCGGGAACAACTTGTTTGATCCGGGAGGCTTTAGTTGCAATCAATGTTTCGTGGTTAAATATATTTAGCAAAGCAGTTTCGATCAGCAGCGCTTCGACTAGTCTTGCCTCTACTGTTAAAACCGGTTCCCTGGGGAATATTACTTCTCCTTCTTGTAGTGAATAAACATCACCGCTGAACCTGAAGTCTTTTAAAAAATCTATAAAGCCATCATTGAAACCGAGAGTTTCTAAATATTTCAGGTCATCTTCGTTAAATTTAAGACCGGTTAAATAATTGATTATTTGCTCTAAACCGGCATAAATAGCATAACCGTTGCCAAACGGCAGTTCCCTGAAGAACATATCGAAAACCGCCTTCTTGCTCTCCAGGCCTTTATTTATATAGGTCTGCATCATGTTCAACTGGTAGAGGTCGGTGTGGAGTGCGCTGCCTGTTTTTGCTTTAATCGTATGTTCCTCCTTACATTTGCCCTGGTTTTCCTGCATGAAGTACAAGTTTACCAGTTGCGTTCAGCATTTTTTATTTTTAATCACAATGCTATGGCCTTAAAACTTCTATGATAATGATATCATATTTTATCAGAGATCACCTTAAGCGAATAAATAAAAAAGTAGCCAGTCGGCACGGGAAGATGTAGAGAGGCATTATAAATACTATAAAGGGCTTTCAGGAACTATATGTCGGTACTTGCCCTGGTAATATGTTTGAACTTTTACCTTGTAGACAGGTTCAATATTTGCTGGATCTAAAACTTCCATCCCCCCGGAAGCTACTACTTTTCCCTCCTGGATTAAAAGCAGTTTTTCGCAATAGCGGGATGCAAGATTGAGGTCATGAACAGCAACAACGGAGGATGTTCCATTTTCGGCCAAACCCTTGATTAAATCCATCACTTCCAGCTGGTGCCTTAAATCAAGATTGTTTGTTGGTTCAT
>JAWODJ010000065.1:0-6755 GCA_046483315.1 Bacteroidales bacterium
GTCAAAATCCATCTTTCCAGCCTTGTGAGCTGAACTGCTAACATTCACTATCCTTGATCCCGGGCTGCTCATGATAAGGTCCAAAAGCCTGAGCGTCAGAGCAAAATGGCCGAGATGGCTGGTCCCCATCTGTCCCTCAAAACCATCCCTGGTGGTGAAATATGGAGTGGTCATAATACCTGCATTATTCAGCAGTATGTCAAGCCTGTCATAAGCGCTCCTGAAACTGGCGGCAAAAGATTCCACTGAAGAAAGATCGGCCAGATCCAGCTTCATAACCTTAATATCCGCAGCAGGAAAATCCTCTATGATCTTATCCGAAGCTTCCCTGCCCTTCTCTTCCCTGCGTGAGGCAAGTACCACACTGGCCCCCTTCTCGGCAAAAGCCTTTACAGATTCATAACCCAGTCCGCTGTTGCCGCCTGTTACTATTATTACCTTACCTGTTAATGGCGGGATATTCGTTTTATCCCATTTCCCTTTACTCATAAATTCATTTTAAAATCAGACAATAAAATATGTTTTCTTCTAAATAAACAATTTTTTATAAAACAGGTTCAAAAAGCTCTTACTCAATCCTGGTAAGCAGCATGTTAAAGAACAGGGCTACGTTAAAAGAACTTAAAAAAAACAATTTTCCTGTTATCACTAGATTTACAACTTATATCTTTGAGGAAATTTAACACCTGAGCTAATGAATGTAAGATATCAACTGTTCCTGGCATTATTATGCCTGATACTGAATCCCGTCTATTCACAGGGAAGGCAAGATGGAAGTGACAAAAATACGGAAATTCCACCCTTCAATTTTGAAGTAATAAAGCTTCAAAATACAGGTCCTGATGCCAACAGGGTTAAGCTGGGATATGCCTCTGACGGTTATACCGCAGCCGAACTGCAGGATTTCCCGGCCCACGTTGAAAACTCGGTAAACTACCTGACAACACCCTCACAGGCAACAAGACCCTTACCCCGCTACAAAAACTTTATTAATATATACCGTATAGACCTGATAAGCAGGGAGTCGGGCATCAGCGTGGCTCCCCGCTATAACAGGGAAAAAACAAAAACAGTGCATAATGCCCTCGGAGGCACACGTGATGAAGACAGGCTGGGCTGGGTAGACAGGCAGCTGGCAGAGGCACTGTTCAACAGGGCTGCTGACAGGACAGGCATACAAAAAATCAACTGGCCCTTTGTGGTACTTAATAATCCTGATTACCATAACTCAGGTGGCAGGTTTGTAGTGTTCTCATATAATTTCGGGAAAGAAATAGGCCTGCATGAGGCTGGCCATGGCTTTTTTAACCTGGCCGACGAATACTACGGAGATGGAACGTTTGAAGGTGATGAGCCACGCAATATAAATGTTACCGCCGATCCGGATGCAGAGAAATGGTCGCAATGGATAGGATATGTTGATAAAGACACCCTGCTGGGAACCATCGGTGTATATGAAGGGGCAATATATACCAGCCAGGGGGCATACCGTCCAAGCAAAAACAGCAAGATGGGATGGACCAGCGACAAAAAACCCGCCTCCTTCAATGCCGTTTGCCGTGAGAAAATAATACTTGACATCTACGATATCGTCAGGCCTGTGGATGAGGCAATGGATACAGCTAAAAGGCATAAAAACCCTGTTAACCTCTGGGTCAGGGTTGTTGACCCCGAAGTGATACTGGTCGACTGGTATGTTAATGATAAACTCATTCTGGAGAACGGGGGCACAACGGTAAGGGCCGGCGACCTGGTAAAAGAACCGGGTGAATATAAGATTAAAGCCCACGCTTACGATGAAGTCGTTAAACATGCTTTTTCAGATAACAATAACCCCCATCCCCTTGACCTGGTAAGGAGAGACCTTGACAAACTGCAGCAATATGTCGAATGGACCATCGTAATTGACTAAACTGCTTACTTAAGAAAATGGAATAATAATAAATAAACAGTTGACTGCAACAGGTTTTCCTGTTTTTATTTTTTTTAGTATTTTTGCAATTCCTGAGCCAAATAAATTACGGCACGGCTTCGCTTTTCAGGCTTTGTCGTACAGGGTCGGTTGGCCGAGTGGCTAGGCAGTGGTCTGCAAAACCGCGTACGGCGGTTCGAACCGAGTCCCGGGTAACCGGGGCGAGCTCGCGAGACGAATGAAATGAGGCGAGCAATCCGCCGCCGCTGATCACAGTAAGTGGAGAGTTCTTTTAAAATGAAATAATAATGGTCGGTTGGCCGAGTGGCTAGGCAGTGGTCTGCAAAACCGCGTACGGCGGTTCGAATCCGCCACCGACCTCAATAAAATCCTCAGCGCTGAAAGCGCCGGGGATTTTTTGTGTGTGGTGAGCCATATTTATATGAGCGAACATACACATACAAATCCCCGTTTTCGGCAATGCCAAAATGAGGATTTTGTTGATTGACTCACCCAAACGGATCGCGAGTCAGGCAACAGCCTGACGAGCACCCCGCCACCGACCTCAATAAAATCCTCAGCGCTGAAAGCGCCGGGGATTTTAGGCGGGACGGTATAAGAATATTTTTCTTATTTGTCGTGAAAGACCGTAATAAACGAACAACCCATATACCCGGGGGCAGCATCAAACAAAATCTTAACCGGATCGCTTCCTGAAATATGCGTTATTCTAAGGATCAGATATTTGTTCCGACCGGACATGGGGTTAGTTCCTTCAAGTGGACTCAAACCAGGATCCTTATTATACTGGAAAGCTGTTGAGTCATTTATGTATGGAACCTCCACATCTTTTGTCACAATTATTGTTTCATCACTGCCATCCTTCAGGAGAAAATCCAGCCTTACCTCACAATCGGAATCCGTGTAAAAGATAAGATCACATCCAACATACCCCTTCACAATATTCTTTTCAAGGTAAACATCCCATGATATTGAATTCAGTTGATTCCCCGGATAAATATAGTTGCTGATATAAATCCAGTCATCTGAAGTCCCTGGAGTTTGACTCAGTTTTTCTTCGTGCCTTAAATAATAATCAACCGGCTCGGCAACTGTAAATTCTTCTGAATCATCCTTCTTACAGGAATAGACAAGGGGTATCAGAAAAAGCAAGAGAAATAGATTTTTAATTCCCATAATTATTCCAATATATGTGTATCAATCAGTCTTGTAAGTATCCTAAAAGTCCCGGTCTAAAAATCTGCCTTAATGGAAACCATGAATTCATTATTCAGTCCCGGCGCAAACCCGAAGCTTGTTTCCCTTTTTACTTTTCCACGGCGGATATACTGATAAACAGAATATCCTATCGATACGGCCGAGATTCCACCCATAATATAACTTATAGTATAAAATTTATCAGCATTTTCCCCGGCCCGGTTAAAATCTTCAAGATTATCAGCCAGTTTCTTCTCCTTAATAAATTCATTGGCTTTAAAACCACAGGCAACAGCGCCCACACCACAGGCCAGGCCTCCTATCAATGCCCCTTCACGCTTCAGCTCAAACTGTGAACTCCCTTTCGCTCCCTGTTGCATCTGATCCATAATTATGGCCAGGGTTGGATCTACCGGCCCTTTTTTTGCCGAAACTATACGAATGAGCGGTCGGGCACTTTCTGACAGGCTCTCAACATCGTCAAAGATATTCCATACAATACGCTTATTTTCTCCTCCCTGAATATCATCACCAACATCACCAAAAACCGCTAAAGGAGTTACCTTTTGATTCATTCCATCAATAAACAATAATTCAATCTCATAACGTTCCAGGGGAGAGGTGTTGATCATATCATACTCTATAACAACCTCATTTTCTAAATGGTTAAAATAAAAATGCACATTACTTACCCGGGGTTGTTTGTCCTGTGAATGAAGAGATGCTGGCAGGACAAGCAAAAGAATAATCAAGTACCGTGTCATTTTATCAGGAAGCCACATATAACACATTCCTTTAGGCTATTCCAAATATACTAAATTATTGATATTATGGCAATTTATTGTCGAACATATGCCCCTGGCAAAGACCAGGGATAAACCATTCAGTATGTTTAACTGCTGTCTTTTTTTTGAATTAACAATTTGTAATGATACCACTATTTTGTAACTTGAAGCATTCACCCCAAAATTTTGTTTTGATGATCATAATGGGCAAATCACTTAATTTCTTAAATAATAAATTGCGACACATTTTCCTGATCATTTTCTTATCTGCTCCCATGGTCTGTTCACCAGTGCTGTCACAAAACTGGCTTTCCATTGCTTCCCGGAAAGGGAAAACCGGTTTTATCGATGAAACAGGCCGGTGGAAAATAAAGCCTGTTTATGAAGACGCTACAGGTTTTTATAAGGGACTGGCTGCCGTAAGGTCAGAAAACAAATGGGGTTATATTGATAATCAGGGCAATTATGTGATACCATCTGTGTTTGATGATGCAGCCCCATTTTTCAACAGACATTTTGCAGCTGTGACAAAAGACAATAAAAAGTTTTTCATCAACCGTAAAGGCAATCGTCTATCAGACACACACCGGGAAATGGCCATATTCTACGAAGGTCTTGCAGCTTTCAAAATGAACGGCAAATACGGCTTCATCAATAAAAATCACGAATGGGAAATCCTTCCGGTATATGATCAGGTATGGCCGTTCCGCAATGGAATGGCCAAGGTCAAAAAAAGAGGGCAATGGATATATATTAACAGACAGGGAGATGAAATATACGATATGCCACTAGACTATAGCGGAACTGACCGGGAAGGTCTACTCTTCAAAAAAGCCAGGGATCAGAGATGGGGCCTGGTAAATGCTGACGAAGACTGGGTTATTTCGCCCGTTTATGAGGATATAAAATTTTTCTCAGAAGGCCTTGCTCCAGTAAAAATAAACGACCGGTGGGGTTATATCAACAGGGAGGGCGACTTAATTATTGAACCGGCATATGATGATGCTTTTGTCTTCAACCATGGATTAGGCTGTGTTGAAGAAAATGGCAGGTATGGTTGTGTGAATACTTCTGGCAAAACAGTTATAGATCCGGATTTTGACAGGCCGCTATATTTTCATTTTGCCGAAGATAATTACGTAATTGATAAAAAATTCACTATAGAAGAAATTGACGATATCACACCAATAGCCGAGATCCAGGTCCCGGAAGTAGATGCTGCCCTGTACGACATTTATATCCCGGAAGACAGACGACTTGCCCTTGTTATAGGAAATTCCGAATACAAAAGGGGAGGTCATCTTTCCAATCCGGTAAACGATGCCAGGGACATGGCCGAAACCCTTAGAATACTGGGATTTGAAACTATGGTCTACTTTAATGCCAACCAGAATACCATGAAGCAGGCCATTGATGATTTCGGAAGACGCCTCAGGGAATTTGACACGGGCCTGTTCTTCTATGCCGGGCATGGGCTTCAGGTTAAAGGATATAATTACCTGATACCCGTTGATGCCTCTCTGGAAAGTGAAGCTGATGTGGAATTTAAATGTGTCGAGGCGGGAAGGCTGCTCAGCAGAATGGAGGAATCGGGCAGCAAGGTCAACATTGTTATTCTGGATGCCTGCCGGGATAATCCTTTTGAAAGAAGCTGGACACGTAAAGCACAAGGACAGGGTCTTGCTTTTATGAATGCACCTTCCGGTTCACTTATTGCCTATGCCACTTCACCGGGCAACACGGCGTCTGATGGAACCGGTGAAAACGGTCTTTACACTTCTTCTCTGCTTAAATACATGACCAATCCGGAGCTCACCATCCTGGAAGTGTTTCAGAAAGTGCGTTCTGAAGTACGGGTAAAATCAAGCAACCGCCAAATACCCTGGGAATCTACCTCCCTGGAAGGAAATTATTCCTTCAGGAAATAATGGGAACATACCCGGAACCTAATCTGTAACTGCCAATCCCCAATAGCTCTGTTAGCACTGCAGTCTGTAATACCCACAGTGCTGGTTTTCCTAAAATCAGAAAAACAGGGCTATTACCCGCCTATAATATTATGAGATTACATTCATAATTACTACATTAGCATATAACCAAGGATAAATTTTAAAAAATATTGCCGATATCGAAAATCCCGTACGTTATATGGGCAGGGAAATTAACAGTTACAGTAAAGAGTTAAAAGGGAAGACCAAAATCGCTCTGGGGTATCCTGATATTTATGAAATAGGTATGTCATCTCTGGGTTTGAGGATATTATACGGAAAATTAAACGAGAAACAGGATTGTGTATGTGAAAGATTTTTTGCGCCGTCCCTGGACATGGAAACGGTGCTGAAGGAGAAAAATGTGCCTCTTTTTACCCTTGAATCGCAGATACCGGTAAAAAATTTTGACCTGGTTGGGTTCAGTATGTCATCGGAACTCAATTATACCAATCTGCTCAACCTGCTTGAACTTTCAGGCATTCCGCTTTTTTCAAAAGACAGAAAAGACAATTTCCCTTTGGTGATAGTAGGCGGCAGTTGTTCTTTTAATCCTGCTCCCCTGGTTCCGTTTGTTGATGCGTTTGTAATCGGAGAGGGGGAGGATGCGATGTCGGAAATTGCTGATGTGTTAAAAGGGTGGCAGAGGGACGGAAAAAAAAACATACTTAAATCACTGTCCTCTATCTCCGGAGTCTATGTTCCCTCTCTTTCCCGGGCAGAGGTGAAAAGAAGAGTTACGGATGATTTTGAGAACAGTTTTTTCCCGGTTAAATGGCTGGTTCCTTTTACCCAGGTGGTTCACGACAGAATTTCAATGGAAATTATGAGGGGATGCGGGCAGGGTTGTAA
>JAWODJ010000080.1:0-78164 GCA_046483315.1 Bacteroidales bacterium
CTTCTGGAAGGCCTGGTGACCGAATGGACCCCCGTATTTATGGGTGCACTGTTATGGTTGATTCTGGGCGTATCTCTGATTGCGTACGCTTTATTATGGCTATTGATCGTGCGGATTGACGCAACAAAAGTAGCGAGCCTGTTTTATTTCGGGCCTCCTGTAACGATGCTGATGGCCTGGGGTGCTTTCGGTGACCGTCTTCTGACCACGGACCTGGTCGGTCTGGGGATAATTGCAGCAGGTGTTATCATCATTCAAATGAAATCGTACGCCCGTCCGCCGGTTGCGAAATTGTGATGGACATTGGCCTTCAATATAAACTCGACAATTCATCTAAAGCCGCAGCAAGATTTCATCAATCCTATTACCGGGTATTTGAGGTATATTTCTCCTGTAAAAAAGCCGAAATTTTGTTTCAATCAAGTAACAAAATTTCGACTTACAGAAGGAACCGCTGCGCTTTCCCATGAATTTTTTTCATCCGTCTGTTTGTATTTTAGGATAAAAAAAATTCATGTACATTTATCCTGTAAATAAGAGTCATAATTTTGTTTAAAAAGTTAACAAAATTTAGACTTACTGGATGAATCGCTTCGCTTTCCAATAAAATTTTTTCATCTGACTGTGTATAATTTTTGATGAAAAATTTTTATTTACATTTTACAACGGCATTTTAACTGCAGTTAAAATTAATTGCCCTATGCTGCCGGATCTTGTGCAAAAGTAAAAAACTATTTTTTATTTTAACTTTGCAGGGGCATGTTCTTGCAAAGAATATCCGGTTATTTTAATTAAATATCACTATATGCATGTTGTTTAGGGATGTTGTCGGTCAGCAGGAAATAAAAGAAAGGCTTTTAAAGATCGCAAAAGAGAAGAGGGTCGGTCATGCTCTGCTTTTTTCCGGTCGTGAGGGCACAGGCAAGCTTGTTCTGGCAATTGCCTTTGCAAGGTACCTTAACTGCAAAAACCCAGGTGAACATGATGCCTGCGGTCAATGCATCTCCTGCATAAAATTCAGCAAGCTGGAACACCCGGATCTTCATTTTGTCTTTCCTGTTGCCTCACAAAAAGACAAAAAGAAAGAAGGGGGTACGAATTCAGGCACATCTTCCGGAAAAGGTGCAGAAAAACCTGCAAAAAATACCGTCGATAAGGATCCTGTAAGTGATGATTTCATTCATTTATGGCGTGAAGCGGTTCTTGCAAATCCCTATATGCGCCTTTTTCAGTGGTATGAGCATATTGGCATTGAGAACAAGCAGGGTTTTATAAGCCGGAAAGAGAGCCGGCAGATTATAAGAAAATTATCCTATAAAAATTTTGAGGGCTCATTTAAGGTTATGATTATATGGATGGCTGAGAAAATGAATATCCATGCAGCCAATGCCCTGCTCAAAATGTTTGAAGAGCCTTATCCTGGTACTCTTTTTATACTTATAACGGAAGATGCAAGCCAGATTATTCCAACGATACTTTCCCGTACCCAGCTAATAAAAATACCGGCCATCGACCGGAAAAGTTTGAAGCAGGCAATGCAGGAGAACCACGCTGTCGATGATAAGGAAAAAGCCGATGACCTTGTAAAACTTGCCGATGGCAATTATCTGAATCTTATCGAATTAATAGAAGAGTCTGAGGAAACAAATTATCATTTTAATATGTTCGTTAAGATGATGCGCCTGTGCTACAGCCTTGATATAACAGGCATTTCTTCATGGGTTGATGATATGGCTGCACAAGGCCGTGAGGGTCAGAAGCGGTTTTTTCAATATGCCCTGCGAATATTGCGGGGCAACTTTATTTTGAATATCAGGGCCGGCGATATTGATCTGCTTTCTGAAGAGGAAAAGGATTTTTCCGGAAATTTTTCAAAATTTGTTCATTCAGGTAATATTTTTGCACTGTGTGACGAATTCAGCAGGGCATTTGTCCATGTTGAATATAACGGTTACAGCCGTCTTATTTTTTTTGATCTGGCATTGAAAACAGCAAGGTTATTAAAAACCTAGTTTTTTATACATCTGCGTTATTAAAATTCCGCGGCAATATGGGACTATTCATGTTCGTTTAATACTTTTGCTTTGTACAGGTTATTCGCAGAACATATTTCAGATAAAATCATATAATATGACAATATATTGCAGGGGATGTTCAGCTATTCTTTCGGAATCAGATATGAAGCATAATAGACACTATTCCTGCGACAGTCTGGATGTTTATGACTGGTTGTCTGATCTTACAGGTCTTGCCAGCAGTCACGATATTGTTGAGGTCAGGTTTAAAAATACAAGGAAGGGATTTTTCAGGAACGTTAATAAGCTTTTGCTGGAAAAAGGAGATATTGTTGCAGTGGAGTCTTCACCCGGACATGACATTGGTGTAGTGTCATTAAGGGGAGAGCTTGTGCTGGAACAGATGCAAAAATACAATGTCTCTCCCGATGATGAAAACCTTAAGAAGATTTACCGAAAAGCCAAACCGGCAGATATAGAAAAATGGAAAGAGGCCATAGCACTTGAAGTCCCCACAATGATAAAGGCCCGTGAAATTTCCGAATCGATGAATCTCAATATGAAGATTGGCGATGTCGAATACCAGGGTGATATTACCAAGGCAATATTTTATTATATTGCCGAGGAAAGGGTTGACTTCCGCGAACTTATAAAGGTGCTTGCCGAAGAATTCCGTGTACGGATAGAAATGAGACAGGTTGGTGCCAGACAGGAAGCAGGACGCATTGGTGGATTCGGGGTTTGCGGACGCCAGTTATGCTGCAGTTCATGGCTTACAAATTTTACTTCGGTAACAACAAATGCTGCAAGGGTTCAGGAGATATCCCTCAATCCCCAGAAACTGGCCGGAAAATGCGGCAAACTGAAATGCTGCATCAACTATGAGGTAGAGGTTTACAGCGATGCAAAAAAAGAATTTCCTGATCTTACCAAAATACTTGAAACCGAGGAGGGGAAATTTTTTTTCCAGAAAGCAGATATCTTTAAGAAAATAATCTGGTACTCGGGAAGCGAAGATTCAAATTTTAATATGATTTCTTTGAGTATTGACAGGGTTAAGGAAATTATTGAACTCAACAGATCGGGTAAAAAGCCCCTGAAGATTAAAGGGGAGACTGTTCTGATAGAAGAAAGGGAAGTGAAGGCTGATCTTTTCAGCAACGAGAGTATCACACGTTTTGATGAAAAGGCTGTCTCCAAAAAAAAGAAAAAAAAGAAAAGCCGTAAAAAAAAGAGCAGGTTCAAGAGTTCGAAAAATGACAAATAAGATATATACATTTTATGTGTTAAGGACTTTGGCAGCAGGTCTGCTGGTTTTTATTGCAGCCTGTGATCCCGGGGTGGTCTATGAGAAAAACGAACGTATCCCGGGCGGTGAATGGAGCAGGTACAATAATCCTGTTTTTAATGTTGGGATTACCGATACTGTTGATGCATACAATCTTCTTGTAAATATAAGGAATACAGGCGAGTATCCTATGAGTAACCTCTTCCTGTTTATAACGGCCAAAGCTCCGGGAGGAGCAACAACGCGTGACACCCTTGAGCTGATCCTGGCTGAGCCTTCCGGTAAATGGAAAGGCAGGGGCTTTGGCAGTGTGTGGCAGAACAGGTTTATGTACAAAAGAAATGTACGTTTCCCTGAAAGGGGAACATACATATTTGAATTTGAACAGGCCATGAGGAGAGAAGAATTGCCAGGTATTGTGGATGTGGGATTAAGGGTGGAAAGATCACAGCTTTAAAACCGGTTAAGTCATTGTACAGTGGCAAAAAAGAAACTGCAAAGGTTTGCGGAGATGCTTCATTTTGACAATGTGGTGCAGGCGGGCATTGAAGAGGTATTTAAACGCAGGCACAAATTGCATGGACGTTGGGCAGAGGATTTTTTCGGATCTCCGAACCCGTTAGTGCTTGAACTGGGTTGCGGAAAGGGTGAGTATACAGTAGGGCTGGCGAAACTTTTCCCCGAAAGGAATTTTCTCGGAGTGGATATAAAGGGTGCAAGAATGTGGAAAGGGGCTAAATATGCCCATGAGAACAATATACACAATGCCGGGTTTTTACGAACCCGTATCGAGCTGATATCTTCATTTTTTGCCAGGGATGAGATCGAACAGATATGGCTTACATTTCCTGATCCGCAACTTAAAAAGGCAAGAAAGCGGCTTACCTCAGCTTCTTTTTTGAACCTGTATCGTCAATTCCTCCGGGATGGTGGATATATACATCTGAAAACTGACAGCAGAGAGCTGTATAATTATACACTGTTGCTTTTAGAGCATAACAAACTGGAGGTGAAGGAGTCTACAGACGATCTATACGGAACGGCCGGAAACAATGCGATTCTTTCCATAAAGACATTCTATGAACAGCAATACCTGGATCAGGGTAAACCCATTGCATACCTTAAGTTCAGGATTGCCGGCAATAAGGAAATAACCGAGCCTGATGAAAAATGAAGATAACGGATTTTTTGAAGAAGTTTACCGTATAACCCGCCTGATACCAGCCGGAAGGGTATCTACCTACGGTGCAATTGCCCGCTGCCTTGGTTCATCAGGATCTGCCCGAATGGTGGGATGGGCTCTCAATAACTGTCATTCACGGGGAGAATTTATCCCTGCACACAGGGTGGTAAACCGCAACGGGATGCTTACAGGGAAGCATCACTTCGGCACTCCGAATGCCATGAAACAGCTTCTTGAGAATGAAAATATTGTGGTAACTGATGATAAAGTTGTTGATTTTTATCAACTTTTCTGGGATCCGGTCAGGGAGTTATAAATCTTATTTCTTTTAATTACATTTCTCCTGTAATAAAAGAAGTCAAAATTTTGTTTCAGAGTATACAAAATTTTGACTTACAGAAGGAATCGCTGCGCTTTTCAATGAAATTTTTTTCATTCGTCCATATGTAATTTTTAATGAAAAAAATTTCATTTACATTTGCATTTAAATTGTATTTGGTTTAAATAGGAATAAAGCAAATTCAGATATGGAACTTAATAAGGAGAATGTAAAGGAGGTTCTTAAAAAGATAAAACACCCCGGGTCAGGACAGGATATTATTACAGAAGCAATGGCCGGAGACATTGTAGTTGATAAGGGGAAGGTGAGCCTGACGCTGAATACCGGCAACCGCAGTGATCCTTTTGCAAAGTCGGTAAAACGTGCATGTGAGGATGCTTTAAAATCAACTTTCGGGAACTCTCTTGATATTGATGTTACTATACTATCCCCGCAACCAAAACAGGATAATAAACAACCTGTCCTTCCGGGGGTAAAAAACCTGATTGCAATAGCTTCAGGGAAAGGAGGAGTGGGTAAATCGACTGTTGCCGTAAACCTGGCAGTTGCACTTGCACGTGCGGGTTATGGGGTAGGATTGATCGATGCTGACATATACGGCCCCTCAGTGCCCGGAATGATGGGTGCACCAGAAGAGAGGCCCCGTATGCGGGAGGATAACGGACGGCATATAATTATTCCTGTTGAAAGGTACGGAGTGAAATTTTTGTCTATCGGACTGTTTGTGCCTGCTGAAAATGCACTTGTATGGAGAGGTCCCATGGCTACCGGAGCATTTAAACAGCTGATAAACGATGCGGACTGGGGAGAACTTGACTACCTGATATTTGATCTCCCCCCCGGTACGAGTGATATACACCTGACACTTGTTCAGGAAGTGGCTGTTACCGGCGCGGTAATTGTCAGTACTCCGCAGGAGGTGGCGCTGGCTGATGTTATTAAAGGGGTTTCTATGTTCAGGAGTGAGGAAATAGCTGTGCCCGTACTCGGACTGGTTGAGAATATGGCATGGTTTACACCTGCTGAGTTGCCTGATAATCGTTATTATATTTTTGGCAGGGACGGATGCAGGAAACTGGCAAATAAAATGAACCTTCCATTGCTTGCAGAGATACCCATCGTACAGGGTATACGTGAAGGCGGAGACCAGGGAACACCGGTGGCTGCGGGTGATTCAGTTTCTGCAACTGCTTTTTCGCGGTTTGCAGAGAGGCTGACGGAAGAGGTTGAGAAACGGAATAAAACCATGGCCCCAACAAAACGTGTTGAAATTAAGAAGTAGAATGTACTTGAACTATAATATTGAAGTTACTATGGAAAATAAAACAAAGGAAGAGCTACTGAAGAAGACCGCTGTTACACTGGACAAGGTAAGACCTTATCTGCAGGCTGACGGAGGAGATATTGAAGTTGTTGAACTTACTGATGATAATATCCTTAAGGTGCGGTTAACCGGTGCATGCAATGGCTGTCCCTTCAGTATGCAGACATTGAAAGCCGGGGTTGAACAGGCCATAAAAAGCGATATTCCGGAAATTTCAGAAGTTGTGGCAATTTGATCCTTTTTTTTTGCTGCAATAAAATATGTAAAGGATTTCGCAGTTATTGTATAAAGCATTATACTTAACAAGTTGCCTGTTGACATTTAGCAGGCCGGATAAATTTTATGACATTATCCGTTCCGGATTGCTGGTGTGTTGACACAAATAATAACTGCATTTATGTTAGTAAGAGTGAGGATCTTTCTGGCCTTTTTTCTTATTGTTATCAACTTCTCATGTTCAACACAGCGAAATACGCTGATGACGAGAACTTACCATCAGATTACTGCCAAATACAACACATTCTTTAACGGCAGAGAGAGCTACAGGTCCGGAGTCAGGAAAACAAAGCAGCAGTTCCGTTATGATTATAATAAGATTCTTCCGGTATTTCTCTATACTGATCCTGATATAGCCAGTTCTGTAACTCCTGAAATGGACAGGGCCATAAGCAAAGCATCAAAGATCATTGATAATAAATCCATTACTGCAAAACCAAAAGAGGGGGGAGGACTCTTTGCAGGCAGAAATGAGGAATTTTATCAGCAAAATGAGTATAACAGATGGGTCAGGGAAAGTTATCTCCTGGCAGGCAAGGCTCATTTCCAGAAGCATGATTATATTCCTGCCACACAGGCTTTTATCTTCATTGTCAGGGAATTCAGTATGAACGATGTCAGGCATGAGGCAAAGGTGTGGCTTGCCCGCTCATATAGTGAAAGGGGTATGTTTAACGAAGCCAGGCTGACATTGAATGAGATGCTGGATGATCCGGATTTCCCTTCCCTGCTTCATTTTGAATTGTACTCCACTTTAGCAGACTTTTACCTGAAACAGAACCAGCCGGATGATGCCATATTTAACCTTGAAAGAACCCTTGAATACCATGGTGATAAAGAGAGGAGGATACGCCATAACTATATTCTTGCTCAATTATATGAACGCACAGGAAGGTTTTCCGAAGCATCTGATTATTATTCACAGGTAATAAAGATGAATCCGTCATATGAAATGGTTTTTAATGCAAGAATTAGCCAGGCGGGAGTTGTTCAGGCAGGGGGGGGTGCAATTGCCAGGCTGATAAATGAACTTGAAAAGATGTTTCGTGACGAGAAAAACCGGGATTTTCAGGATCAGATATATTATGCTCTTGGCAATATCTATTTACGGAATAATGATGTACAAAATGCCATAAGGCATTACTCCCTGTCTGCAGGAGCAAACGGCACAAACCCCGGCCAGAAAGCGGTAACCTATCTTGCCCTCGCCGATATTTATTTTGAATTACCGGATTATGTGACAGCCCAGGCCTATTATGACTCTGCAGTCTTAAATATGACTCAGGGATTTCCCGACCGGCAGGCAATTATTGAAAAAAATGAGTTACTGGCCGAACTTGCAGATAATATAAAGCTTTATGAACTGGAGGACAGTGTTCAGGTTCTGGCTGCCATGAGTGAAGCTGACCGGAACAGGAAGATTGATGATATCATTGCCGGCGTGAGAGAAGAAGAGGCAGAAGCCAGACGGCAGGAACAGCTTGCACAACAAAATCCGCAGTACCGGGCTGCAAGAACTTCCCAGTCCGCCAGGCGTCAGGCCGAAGGTTCAGGCTCCGGTAACTGGTATTTTTATAACCAGTCCGCCGTCACCTTCGGCCAGAATGAATTCGAGGCCCTTTGGGGAGAAAGAAGGCTTGAAGATAACTGGAGGCGCTCTGACAAACAGGTTCTTTCAAACGGTCAGCCTGGTATGATATCAGAAGAGTCTGAATCTGCCGGTGAAGAGGAGGTAGAAACTGCAGATGTATACAGCCGGGAATTCTACATGAAGGATATACCTCTTACCGACCAGGCTATGGAAGAGTCACACAGACGATTGCAGGAGGCGCTCTTCAATATGGGGATGATCTTCAAGGATGATATGCAGGACTATGAAAGTTCCATAGAGGCATACCAGGAACTTGTCAGACGCTATCCTGAAGGTGATTACACCCTGCCTGCATTGTATAATCTTCATAACCTGCATATGATCATGAATGATTACAGCAAGGCAGATTCTTACAAGGATCTTATTGTGTCCGGGTATCCCGGCAGCCCTTACGCCTCTGTACTTACCAACCCTGACTTTTACCGGGAATATGAACAGCAGCTACAGGAAGCTGAGCGTTACTACGAAGAAACTTATAAGCTGTTCAGGGAAAATAAGTTTGCTGAGGTAACCGACAGAGCTTTGTATGCCTCTGTAACCTGGCCAGAAAGCCATCTGATACCCCGTTTTGAGTACCTGAAGACCCTCTCTTATGGATCAGGAGGCAATATTCCCCTTTTCAGGGAAATGCTCACTGATTATATCAGCACATACCCGGAAACAGAAATGGCTGACGATGCCAGGCGGTTTATTGTCTATCTTGAAGATGACTATCCGGAAACAATACAAAAAGCCGAAGTCGCCGTTATCCAGGATATATACAGTCCGCCCCGGGAAGGAGAACATTACTTTGTGATAATTGTTGATAACAGGCAGGACCTTATTAACAGGATGGTTTTCAATATTGTCAACTTCAATGTTGACCATTTTCCCAGGTTAAACCTTAATGTAAGCAGTGAAACATTCAGCACCAATTATCAACTTTTAAGGGTGGACGGTTTACCGGATATACCTGTAGCTACCGATTATCTGAAAAAGTTTTCAGTTTCCGATGAGGTCTATTCAGAAACCGGCAGGGATGATTTCCCCCTTTTTATTATATCTCCTGAAAATTACAATCTTTTTATGCAGGATAAAAATATTGCTTCATACATGAACTTTTTTGAAGATGAATATCTCAACCTGCAATAAATGACACACT
Source organism: Bacteroidales bacterium (assembly GCA_046483315.1). GTDB lineage: Bacteria > Bacteroidota > Bacteroidia > Bacteroidales > PUMT01 > PXAP01. The sequence goes on from JAWODJ010000080.1 coordinate 9,219, forward strand.
GAAAAACCTTCTTTATTCAATGAAGCAAATAACAATACTCTGGGCTGATGATGAAATAGATCTTCTGAAACCAAATATTCTTTTTCTTGAAAACAAAGGTTACAGGGTTCTCACTGCCACAAACGGGCAGGATGCCATTGAGATGGTGCAGGCCAATAATCCTGACCTTGTATTTCTTGATGAATATATGCCTGGTATAAGCGGTGTGCAGACCCTGGAGAAGATTAAGGCTTTTTTCCCCGCCCTTCCGGTAGTAATGATAACAAAAAGTGAGGAAGAGAATATCATGGAAGAAGCGATTGCTTCAAAGATATCCGATTACCTTATCAAGCCGGTGCATCCCAAGCAGATATTGCTGGCAATTAAGAAAAATGTTGATAATAAAAGACTGGTAACCCAGAAAATAACCTCTTCGTACCAGTCCGAGTTCGGAAAACTAACCATGGCAATAAATTATGCCTCGTCATTTGATGAATGGGAGGATATTTACCGGAGGCTGGTTTACTGGGAGATGGAGCTGGAAAACTCTTCCGACCCCGGCATGAATGAGGTTATTTCTCAACAGAAGCAAGAGGCAAACAGTGAGTTTGCCAAATTCATAAAATCAAACTATCCCTCATGGTTCCGGGAGGGAACAGAAAATAAACCAAGGCTGTCACATAATATTTTCGCTTCATCTGTATTTCCTCTTCTTGATAAGTCTCGCAAGGTTGTTGTAATTGTCATCGATAATCTGCGATTCGATCAGTGGAAAGCCATACTTCCAGATATAACCGAATATTATCAGGTTAACAGGGAAGAGCTTTATTGCAGTATCCTGCCGACAGCCACTCAATTTGCAAGGAATGCCATGTTTGCCGGACTGATGCCGTGGGATATCGGGAAACTGTATCCGGAATTATGGATTAATGAGGATGAGGAGGGGAGCAAAAACCCGTTTGAAGAGGAGTTGCTGAATAAGCACCTTAAGAGGTCAGGGCAGCAGACCTCTGTTTATTATGAGAAAGTTCTTCATCAGAAGAACGGCAGGAAACTGTCGGAAAATATATCATCAATCATAAGTAACCCGTTGACAGTCCTTGTTTATAATTTTGTGGATATGCTTTCACATGCGCGCACCGAGATGGATGTGCTCAGGGAGCTGGCAAGTGATGAAGCGGCTTACAGGTCAATTACAAGATCATGGTTCAGGCACTCGTATCTTCTTGACCTGTTAAAGGAGTTGTCAACTCAAAATGTGAATCTGGTGATAACTTCTGATCATGGCTCGGTAAGGGTGGAAAACCCTGTTAAGGTAATAGGTGACAGGAACACCACTACCAATTTACGGTACAAGCAGGGCAGAAATCTCAATTATAATCCCAAGCAGGTTTTTGAAGTGCGAACTCCTTCAGATATCCATCTTCCTAAAAGCAATGTAAGTTCATCATACATCTTCGCCACCGGAGGGGATTTCTTTGCTTACCCGAATAATTATAATTATTATGTCAATTATTACAGGAACACCTTCCAGCATGGTGGTATATCCCTTGAGGAGATGCTGGTGCCCTGCGTTCTTCTGGAACCAGCAAAATAATTTTTCAGTATATGACGATAAATTTTGACCTGGGTAATATTGATGAAGCTGCCGGACATCTGATCAGGTCTTTCCCGAAATCCAGGATATTTGCCTTTTACGGGGAGATGGGTTCGGGGAAAACCACTTTTATAAAGGCTGTATGCCGGTATCTTGGTGTTGACCAGTTCGTAACAAGTCCGACCTTTGCCCTGGTGAATGAATACCGCGACAAATTTGGGGAGAGGAATTTTTATCATTTCGATTTTTACCGGGTAGATAGAGTTGAAGAGGCAATGGATATGGGATATGAAGAATATTTTTACAGTAATGATTACTGTTTTATTGAATGGCCTGAAAAGATTACTGAACTTTTACCCGATAATACCGTCAAGCTTAAAATTGAGGTTACTGATAATGAAAAAAGGGTATTGCAACAGTGCTGAGTAAAAAAATATTTGAACATATTCTTCTTTTTCCTTAACTTGCTTTACTTCATATTTTCTTCATTTCAATAGATCCTAAATGGAGCAACAAAAATTTCCTCACTCCTGGGCATTGGGCAAGGGAAGTCTTCTACCCCAGGAAGAGGTCCTTGAGACGGGCAGAAAACGTAAACAGCTGGTAGTAGGCATTCCGGCTGAACTTCAAAAAGATGAAAACCGCACTGGCCTGACACCTGAAGCCGTAGAGCTGCTGGTCGGGAACGGCCACCAGGTTATTATTGAGACCGGTGCAGGAGCGGGCGCCAAATACAGTGACAGGGATTATAGTGAATGCGGAGGTTTTATTGTGGATGAACATTCTGAAATTTTTGCCAAAAGTGATATCATCCTGAAGATCTCCCCTCCCGTTGCATCTGAAATTGAGCATATGAAAGGTGGCCAGATGCTTATCTCGGCATTGAGGCCTATGGTTCAGGAGAAGGAATATTTTTACAGCCTCATGAAGAAGAAAACTACGGCAGTCTCGTTTGAGCATTTAAGGAACATTGATGATACCTTTCCCGTAATTCGCTCTATGAGTGAGATTGCAGGCGGTGCCTCAATACTCATTGCTGCCGAATATCTGTCAAACCAGAACAAGGGTAAAGGTGTTATGCTGGGTGGCATCACAGGGATAACTCCTACAGAGGTGGTTATTCTGGGTGCGGGGACTGCCGCTGAATCGGCTGCCCGGGCTGCAATCGGACTGGGTGCTTTTGTCAAGGTGTTTGACCATTCGGTGGACAGGCTTCGCAGGTTGCAGGATGTTCTGGGGCAAAGGCTTTATACTTCTATTTTTCATCCCAGGGTGATAACAAGGGCATTGCAGTCCGCCGACGTGGTTATCGGAGCGCTTCATCTGGACAGCGAAGGCCCCCGGTTTTTTATTACCGGGGAGATGGTGAAAGAGATGAAAAAGGGATCGGTAATAGTTGATCTCAGCATAGATCAGGGAGGTTGTATTGAAACATCGGAGTGCCGGACACACCCCTCTCCTGTTTTTTTGAAATACGGTGTTGTGCATTACTGTGTTCCCAATATTCCCTCAAGGGTTTCAAGAACAGCTACTATCGCACTCAGCAATATTTTTGCCCCTCTCCTTCTGTCCATCGGCGAATCGGGAGGAATAAAGGCGGCCCTGATTGATAATATGGGACTGAGGAAGGGGATTTATATATATAACGGACTGCTGACCAACTCAATAATAGGACGTTTGTTCGACATACCGTCAAAGGACATCGACCTGCTAATGGCTGCTTTCTGAATGGGGTTAAAAGTAGGCCCTCATCTGCATTCCTCCTGTATGTATGAACCTGTAGCCCTTTGCTGCCCTTCCGCTGTAATCAAGACTAAGCTGCAGGTTGCCCGTAAGATTCTGCATGACACTAACCGATAGTGTCATGTTGTTGCCCCGTTTCAATCCTTCCAGCATTTCCCATTCCAGGGGAGTGTTGGACTGCCCGTCATATGTGATGTAAAAATAGTCGGCTCTGACCATTATGTTTCCTTTTGATGGGATGGACCAGTTCAGCTCGGTTCCGAGATTCTTCTGCTCCGACTTTTCCTTTCCGGGATGGTTTATTTTTCTTCTCCAGTCAAGATGCACGGAAGCCCTGAGTTCATAGCCAGGCTCAAAAGAAACAGTAAGGTCTCCGCCAAGAATTTCAATATCAAAATTCCTTCCGGGGAAGAAGCCGGAGTGGAACAATTTGTTTCCTTTTTCCATCCTGTTGCTAAATGTAACGGACTGTGATGCTTTCCATCTGCCATGAATGGCATCGGAGCGCATAAACCTGGTATCCAAACCGTTTACCATAAGTATCCTTGACTTATTATTCTGGTGAAGGTATTCAGCAACAAAACGTTTATCTGCCGTTTGAAACGAGATGGTATTCCGGAAAGAGGATGTGATGTTTATCAGGTTCGTATCGGCCAGATCGGCAGAGAAGGGGTTAATACCTGATATCAGATCAGGGTGACTTGTTTTTTGTCCGCTCTTAAAGGCGGTCCGGCTGGTAAAGAGGGACAGTAATTTTTGCAGACCGTTTCCGTTTTGCCAGTCGTTTGGTGCACTTACACGGATATTGTTGCTGAACTGGTTTGCCCGTGTGCGTATGAAATCGTCGGAAGGGATCATTACTCGAATATAGTTTGCCTGATCGGGAAATACAGCGATTTCAAATTCATCCAGTTCTTTAATTCCGTTATCATTATAATCGGTCCAGGTATGTGTTCCCTGACCCTTTGCCACCTCTATATACATAAAATCTTTTTTCACCTCCATTCCCGAGCCCGTTTCATAGAAAGCCGAACCTGTTATGCTGCCCCTTAAAAGATTCAGCCTTGCTTCCAGTCTCCCGTTAAGCGAGTTTTCCGGTCTGACTTTTTCAATAGTACTATTCACGGGTTTAAGACTTCGATGATGAATTGTGCCCGACAAGCGGTTTCCCTGACCTACATCTGATCTGAATCCGGCTGACAGTTCCCTTGCATGTGAGGAAGGCAGTAACCTGGTATTATCTGTTTCTGTATTCTTTTGATGAACAGGTGCATCTTCCCCTGGATTATCATGCCCGTTAATGTGAAAAATATTTTCATCGCTTGTTTTAGATGGGTGCCTGTCTTCTCTCTCCCGGTATGCAGTGAAAAAGTGGAAATTTGATGTGTCGGGATTTTCAAGAAAAATTTCCCACTGATGAAATGCATGGCTTGATGGCAGAAGGTTACCCGGTTGCTTCCGGATCCTGTTATCCTCTCCCTCACTGCGCAGTCCCAGTCGCAGAAGCCATAAAGGCCTGCTCACTTCTGCCGTATGTCTTAAAAATCCTGTTCCTGATATCCTGCTGTCTGAGTTTAGATAGGATAGCATCAGCCTGCTTTCGAAACCGGCTGCTCCCGTAGCTGCCTCAAGCATATTCCTTAATCCGGAGTAGGTACCGGTGCGGCTGAGGTATTCTCCCCTGTACCGCACAAAATCACTTTCTCTCCAGTTGTAGGCAGCATACCAGGCCAGTCTTTGCTCATCTGCCGTTTCTTTTATCTCTTCCAGGTTCCAGTCTCTTTCATATTCAACAGGCCTGTAGCGTTCGGCAGTGGAGAAATTTTTACCCGAATATTCATAATCGATGCCTCCTGCCAGCATCTGGAAGGCGCCAAGAGGGATCGTGTTATCCATACCCAGTCTGAATGCCAGTCCCACATTATCTTCATTATCCAGTTCAGAGAAAGTGTTCTTATCCGAATTACTTATGGCGAACTCATAGGATGCTTCTGTTTTATCAGAAAAAGAGCTGCTTCCACCCATACTTACAACCTGTTGTTTTTTAGGGGTGACCAGAAGCATGACAGGTTCATGGCTGCCTGAAAGAACCCCGTTTACCGGGGCAGCCCACCGGAAAACGCGGCCGTTTGCAGCATTTCTTTCAGGCAGGTAATTTCCCTTGTTTTCGCCAACATAAGAGAAGCTGAGACTGTAGCTGGCCTTTTCCGGATCCGCAGAGTATTTATAGATGGTATGGTTTATCCCGTCAACAACAGTGTCGGTTTTTTCATAGAGGACAATATCATCCCTGAATTCCACACTGTCTGTTGTTGGCACCCATGCCCGGTGGAGGCTGTCGCCTGTTTGAGACAGCAGCTCTTTTTCTTCCTCCTTAAGATCCTGGAGCAGGGGCTGGTTTTTTGCATCATGCTCTGAGAAAATATTTATGAAATAGTTGCCTTTGTCTGTTATAACACCCGTATTGTTGGAAAGCATAAACCTTACATAGTTTCTGTCCGAGTATTCAAATTCAACAATTATGCGCCTGTCTTTTGTAACAGGCATATTCGAAGTAAAGGTTATCTCGGCGAGGTTGTAATCGATGGTATAATCCCTGTCCACCCCCCTGGAGAGCAGGCGTCCGTCAATAAAAACCCGTTCCGTGCCCGCCAGTACTATAATGAACAATTCATTGTTGGCACCTTTGAGTTTATAGGGACCCTGGTTGCCTTCAATGCCGGGAATGCTGTTCCGGTGATAACGGCCTTTTGCCACTGCCGCACTCGCCGTGTTACTAATAGTGTTTAAGGGGCCGCCGGTCTCAGTAACCGTTGAAAATTGCACTCCCTGGGCTTTTTTGTCAAGTGGAAGAAACATGCCGTCTCCGGCTTTCACTTCAAAATCGCCTGCAGTCAGGCTAAGGTTTTCATTATAAAGCTCAATGAATATGCGGTCAAATTCATGTATCTGCTGAGAATATCCTTCGGGCTGAAGCGGAATATTCTGATCGGATATAGTGGCCGTGATGTTGAGATTATCATCCAGTTTTCCTGATAACCGGAGGTTAAGATTGGAATTTACTATCACATCCTGGTTATTTCCGAAACTTATGCCTCTCGATATACTTCCGCTTCGCATGAGAGTTTCCTCTTTCCAGATATCGTCGCTTACGGGGCTGTAAGTATACCGCTCCATATCACCCGTTGCTTCCTCTCTTTGATACGGGATAATGAGGCTGGTGTCTTTCCTGTTCATCTCCAGGCCGGGATCGGAGGTAAAAACCCTGTAGCTTACATACACTTCCCGCCCGTAATAAGGAAAGTCTTTGTTAAATAAGAGCATTGAGTTTAAGGGGTCGGCCGTAAAAAACGAATCATCTATCTTTTCTCCTTCGGGTGACTTTATTTCAATGCTTTCCGGTACAATTCTCATGCTGTCCAGCCGGATGGTGTCGCTGCCGGCTTGTACGGTTTTCTCTCTTAATCCGGACAGATCCTGCGAAAATAGCCCGACCGGCAGAAACAATATCAATATTTTAACAATGATCTCTTTCAAGCATGACCATCTTTTGGTAGTAGTAAGAACGAAAATAATAACAATTCGGTACATGTTTTCTTATGGCTGCTTTGAATTATTTCATATCTAAAACTACCTTTGCCGTGATCATTTACTTAATTTCCTCTCAATGCATATTGTATATAATATTGCCATCAGATTATACACTATGGTAATATTTCTTGTATCACCTTTTAACAGGAAAGCCTGTCTCTGGTACAGGGGCAGAAAGGGTTTCTTCAGGCGCTGGTCCGGATTTGATCCCGGCAAACGCAGGGTTGTATGGTTTCATTGTGCTTCACTTGGCGAGTTTGAACAGGGGCGCCCTGTAATTGATGAGGTAAGGAGGAGGGATGATAATATTTTCATTTTGCTGACTTTCTTTTCTCCTTCAGGATTTGAGGTAAGAAAGAACTCTGCCCTTGCCGATGCTGTTTGCTATTTGCCGGCCGACACACCTGCAAATGCAAGAAGATTTATCGAGATATTCAGGCCGGATATGGCCGTTTTTATCAAATATGAGTTCTGGTATAATTATATTGACATACTGAACCGTAAAGGGATACCTCTTTATCTGATCTCTGCAAATTTCAGGGCGGACCAGGTTTTTTTCAGATGGTACGGAAGATGGTTCGGCAAAATACTGCATATGTTCAGTCATATTTTTGTTCAGGGTGAAGATTCGGCTGCACTGCTCAAATCTGCCGGCATTAAAAATGTCACTGTGTCGGGAGATACCCGTTTTGACCGTGTTTATTTTATTGCACGTTCTGCTACCCGTATTGAAGCTGCTGCTGCTTTTTCCAAAGGGGCCTTTACGATAGTGGCCGGCAGTACCTGGCCTCCTGACCATGCCCTGTGGGTGAGGTTCATGAATGAGACGGTTCATAATATAAAGCTTATTATCGCACCACATGAGATTAATGAATATGAGATTGACCGGTTAGCCGGCCGGCTGGAGCCGGGGGTTATCAGGTTTTCAGGTATTAACAGTGCAGATCCCGGGGCCGCACAGGTAATGGTAATAGATAATATGGGAATGCTGTCATCTCTCTATTCATACGGCAACCTGGCTTATATAGGAGGCGGGTTCGGAAAAAACATTCACAATATCCTTGAGGCATGCACACACGGGTTGCCCGTAATATTCGGTCCCAGATACCGGAATTTCCGCGAAGCCAGGGATCTGGTGCGGCTTGGCGGGGCTTTTCCGGTTGCGGATTATGATAGTTTCTGCAGTAAGGTTGACGAGTTGATTGTCAACAGGGAACTGTTAATTAAAGCAGGCCACATTGCCGGCCGGTACGTGAAATCCGGCATCGGAGCCAGCAAAGTTATTGTTAATAAAATCTTTATATCTTAGATTATTCTCTCCGGTCGCCATAATCCATTTTTGTCTTTCTTTGTATTGTCTTAATCTGGCTGTAATATATGCCGGAGTTATAACTAAAACCAGGGTTGCTGAGACTGCCGGCCAGTTTTTATCATAATGATTAATAGCTGATTACAGATTTTTTTGCCTGGTCAGTCCGGGCGGTTTCACTAATGGCAAAAGAAAGCAGGTCTGTTTAATAATTATTTAACGTTGACTTCAAGATTGATTCATCCTTGATATTTAGTTTTGTAATCTGTTTCAAAAACAGGAATGTTATTTTTTTTTAACTATCAATAATTCTTAAATTAAACTATGAAAATGATTAAAAAACTTGCATTTATACTTGCCTTTTTTGGTATTGCAGCTGCATCTTTTTCGCAGGGTGTCACTACCGGATCAATGAATGGCAGGGTGACAGATTCAGATGGTGAGCCACTTCCCGGGGCAACCGTTATTGCGGTACATACACCTACAGGCAGTAGTTACGGAACTGCCGCATCAATTGACGGAAGGTTCAACATTCCTAATATGAGAGTGGGAGGACCATACGAGGTCACAGTCTCTTTTGTCGGCTATGAAGCCTGGGAAATTGATGATCTTTCCATAAACCTTGGTGCAGCATCACAAGTTAATGCTATTCTTACTGAGACAGGTATAGAGCTGGGTGAGGTATTTATTGTTCGAAGGGCCGGGTCGGCTGGCCAGAATACCGGGTCAAGCACACGGATATCCTCCGATGATATTGCTTCTATGCCTACAGTGAACAGAAGTGTGTTTGACTTTTTAAGGCTTACACCGCAGTCTGGTGGATATGGTGGTGGTATCTCTTTTGCGGGCACCAACAACCGCTACAATGCCATTTATATTGACGGTGCTGTAAATAATGATGTATTTGGTCTGGCAAGTTCGGGAACCAACGGAGGTCAAACGGGCATATCTCCCTTTTCACCTGACATAATTGATCAGTTCCAGGTGGTGATCTCTCCGTACGATGTAACACTCGGTGGATTTGCAGGTGGTGGTGTTAATGCTGTGACAAAATCGGGAACAAACACCCTTGAGGCTACTGCATATTCCTATTTCCGGAATCAAAATTTTGTTGGGAAGACTAATGGTGTACTGGCTAACAGGTTGAACCTTGATGAGAGAGAAAGAGTGGATGATTTTAATGAGAATGTTTATGGTGTCTCTTTTGGCGGGCCCATCATTAATGATAAAATGTTCATATTTTCCAATGTCGAGATACAAAGGGATGAAACTCCAAGACCCTTCGACATAACTGAATACACTTCAGTGGATGGCAGGGTTTCCACAAGCGATTTGGAGAATCTGAGAAATTATATGATCAGCAATTACGATTATGACCCGGGTAGTTTCGGAAGTACGGCACAAAATCTGGATGGTTTAAAAATATTTGCCAAGATCGATTACAACATAACCGATGAACATCGTCTGACTGTAAGGCACCAATACACAAAAGCAGAACAGTTCAACAGATTTTCCGGCAATAGAAATACAGTAAGCTTTTCCAATACCGGTATTTATTTCCCCAGCATAACAAATTCATCTGCAGTGGAGTTAAACTCAAGGTTCGGAACAGATTATTCCAACAACCTTATTATTGGGTATACCAGGGTACGTGATGATCGCAGTCCACTGGGCAATAACTTCCCCTATGTTTTCATTGATGATGAGAATAGTGGTCTGATAAGGATGGGTTCCGAGCAATTTTCCACAGCAAATCAGCTGGATCAGGATATCTTTACTGTCACCAACAATTTTAATATTTACAGGGGTGATCACAAAATTACTATAGGGACCCACAATGAGTTTTACAGTATATACAATTTGTTTATCAGGCAAAACTTTGGTGTATACAGTTTCAACAGCCTGGATGCTTTCCTGAATAATGAACCTGCATATCGATATACGAGAAATTACTCCCTTGTTGATGATATTACCGGAGGTGGATCTGCCGCAGCCGCAGATTTTAATGCCATGCAGTTTGGCGTTTATGCACAGGATGAATGGATAATAAGCCGTCAGCTTACTCTTACTGCCGGCCTCAGATTGGACTTGCCAGTCATTGCCGGTGATCCTGAGGAAGATTCCTATTTCAACCAAACAGCGCTACCTCAATTGCAGGCCGCTTATGATATAGCCGAAGGTGCACAGGCAGGGAAATCCCCTGACGGCCAGATTATGTTTTCACCAAGATTGGGTTTCTCTTATGATATTTCAGGAAACAGCCTGAATATATTACGTGGTGGTGCTGGTATTTTTACCAGCAGAATTCCCTTCGTATGGCCAGGAGCTCAGTTCAACAACAATGGGCTGACTCAGGGACAGGTTCAGGACCGCGATATTGCTGGTGATGTATTTTTTAATCCTCAATGGGATAATCAGCCTACCAATCCTAATTTCACTGTTCCTTCCGGACAAATGGACCTGTTTGTTGAGGACTTTAAGTATCCACAGGTATTTCGTACTAATTTGGGATTGGACTACAGGCTACCGGGTGACATTGATGTTACTGTTGAGGGGTTATATACAAAAACACTCAATAATGTCCTGTACACAAATATCAATTCTGATCCCACTCTTGATTTTACGTGGACAGGCACTCCTGATAACAGGAAAGTATTTGTTAATTCCCGTATAGATAATACATACTCGGCAGTTTACCTTGCATCAAATACTTCCGATGGTTATACTTATAACCTCTCTACATCACTGGCCAAAAATTTTGGTTTTGGCTTGAGAGCAATACTTGCTTATTCCTATGGTGATGCTTATGCACTCAGCGAAGGTACTTCATCTCAAAACTCTTCCCAGTGGAGAGGCCAGGTAAATATCAATGGACGGAACAACCCTGAATTAGGACGTTCTGACTTTGCAGTAGGTCACCGGGTGTTATCCTCTCTCTCCTATGCTTACAACTGGACTGCTGACGGCAATAACAAAACCACAGTATCTCTGTTTTTAAATGGTCAGTCAGGCACCCCATACTCTTATATTATTTCCGGGAGAGATGCACGCAACCTGAATGCAGAAAGTGGGAGTACCAGCAGAAACAGAAGTTTGGCCTATATACCTGCAAGTGCATCGGATATTAATCTGATAGACTATGCAGTAAACGGCAATGTTGTTACCGCTGCCCAGCAATGGCAAAATCTGAATAATGTAATTGAGGATGATAAATACCTGAGCGAAAACAGAGGTCAGTATGCCGAAAAGAATGGAGCATGGTCTCCGTTTGCGGCCATATTTGATGTTGCAGTTCGTCAGGATTTTGGACTTAACCTAGGTGGTCAGAGACATAGGTTCCAGGTATCACTTGATATAGCTAACTTTGGGAATATGCTTAATAGTGAATGGGGTACTCAGTATTCTATTCCTGGTGATTACAACAATTACTATTTGTATCAGTTTGAAGGATATGCCGCTGATGGTACAACACCTCAATTTACTTTCAGGGATGACAGGGTTGGTTTGGAAAGATTCAATATACAGGGACTTTCTTCCCGCTGGACAATGCTTTTAGGAGTAAGATACATATTTAATTAGAAACCGTTTTTTTTATATTATCTACCCGTGGGAGGCAGGATTGGATCCGTTCCCGGGGAGATCCGGAAAATGTTTTTTAAAAGGAGAAGCGCCCGGTTAAAAGGCGCTTTTCCCTTTTCAGGGCTTTTAACAATCTAATTGCATTTTAATACGATCTGAAATGAGAATGTTTTTTCTATTTATATTTCTAAGCTATCTTTTAATTTCATGTGAGGACCCCGCCGATAAGGAGAATTACCTGGTCATTCTTTCTATGGATGGTTTCCGGTGGGATTTTCCGGAGATGGTTGACACTCCCAATCTCGATTCAATAGCAAAAGCAGGAGTAAAAGCGGAGGCTGTCCGTTCTGCTTTTCCTTCAAAGACTTTTCCGAACCATTATACTATGGCTATGGGTCTTTATCCTGACAATCATGGGATTGTCCCTGAAAAAACAGATGGAGATATTGAAAGTATAAGGGATATGCTGGTACAATAACTAAGGAGATCGGTTTTTTATATAAGCTATATTTGGGTCAAATTATTTGCCTTATGGCCATTTGTTGTTTAAGATGACAGGAACAAATCCGGAGGACGGATTCTCGAGGTTTGATCTGATACTTGTACAGGATATTTTGCCATAATGTTAAAAAAGACCGCAATAGCATAACATATTCTGCAGTGAAAACCGTTGATAATTATATATCCTGTTATTGAACGGGCCCTTTGAATATTGAGAATGATGTCTGCAGGATCTGTTTTGACATCCTATTCGTATTATTTTCGTTTTATTTTTATGTTAATTTAAACAGGTTATTTAAAATTATTCCAGATAGTTATATGCGCTAATCATTAGCATCTATATGTTCGTCAACTGGCAATGTTTATTTGTAAAAATTATTACGGCTTGTGGGGACTGTTTGGCATAAAATTGTTATGCCTCTGTTTATCAGTATATGTAGGTGTTTTAGTTAATAACCTGATGTTATTTGTTAATAAATACAATCCTTGTTTTAGCGTAAAAACTGTAGTCATTATTTAATTTTGATACCCCGCACCAGTCCGATCTGGTTTTTTATATAATCCATGTTATTAAATTATTAATTTTTCATTATATGCAATCAAAGGAGATTTCAGTAAAAAAGGAAGCCGGCACCGTTGCAGGGCAGCTTAAGGAAAAGGTTTTACCGGGCGGATATACATATGATGAGGCATTCAAGCATTCTCTTGAGTATTTTAAGGGGGATGAACTGGCTGCCAGGGTATGGGTAAATAAATATTCCCTTAAGGATTCGCATGGTAATCTTTTTGAACTTACTCCCGATGATATGCACAGAAGGCTGGCGCGTGAGATTGCAAGAATAGAGAAAAAATATCCCAATCCGCTTCCGGAGGAAGATATTTACCAGTTAATGAAGGATTTTAAATACATTGTCCCCCAGGGTGGCCCCATGACCGGAATTGGCAATGATTTCCAGATAGCATCTCTTTCCAACTGCTTTGTCATTGGAAATGATTCCGGGGCCGACTCTTACGGTGGTATTATGAAAGTTGACCAGGAGCAGGTGCAGCTGATGAAAAGAAGGGGCGGTGTGGGACACGATCTTTCGCATGTCAGGCCATCGGGCAGTCCTGTTCTGAATTCAGCCCTGACCTCAACAGGCGTTGTTCCCTTTATGGAGAGATATTCAAACTCAACCCGTGAAGTGGCCCAGGACGGACGCAGGGGCGCCCTGATGCTCACCATATCCATTAAACATCCCGATGCTGAGAAGTTCATTGATGCCAAGTTGCAGCCGGGGAAAGTAACCGGTGCAAATGTTTCTGTCAAAATAGATGATGAGTTTATGCGTGCTGTTATTGAAAAAAAGCCGTATGTACAGCAATTCCCCGTCAACTCCGATAATCCTGTCATAAGAAAAGAGATAGATCCGGGTAAGATATGGAAAAAAATTGTTCATAATGCATGGAAATCGGCTGAACCCGGAATACTGTTCTGGGATACAGTAACACGCGAATCCGTTCCTGATTCTTATTCGGATATGGGTTATAAAACAGTTTCCACAAATCCCTGTGGCGAGATTCCCCTCTGTCCGTATGACAGCTGCAGGCTACTGGCTGTGAATCTTTACAGCTATGTAAATGAGCCTTTTACTAAAAAGGCAAAATTTGATTTTGATAAGTTCAGGGAACATGTTGGCTTTGCCCAGCGTATCATGGATGATATAATTGACCTGGAGCTTGAAAAGATTGACAGGATTCTTGATAAGATAGTAAATGATCCTGAGGATGATGAGATCAAGAGGGTTGAACGTAAACTATGGGAAAATATCCGTGTTAAGGCAGAAGAGGGCAGACGAACGGGTGTTGGTATAACGGCAGAAGGAGACATGCTTGCTGGTCTCGGACTGACTTACGGTACTGACAATGCCACAGATTTTTCAACCGAGATACATAAGACGGTGGCCCTGGAAGCATACCGTTCATCGGTAAATATGGCAAGGGAGCGGGGCCCGTTTGCAATTTATGATTCCCAGCGCGAGAAGAACAATCCGTTTATAAATCGTCTCAAAGATGAAGATGAGCAGCTCTACCGTGATATGGTGCGTTATGGCCGCCGCAATATTGCCCTGCTTACAATAGCTCCCACCGGCACCACAAGCCTGATGACACAGACCACTTCAGGAATAGAGCCCGTGTTCATGCCGGTTTACAAACGCAGGAGGAAAGTCAATCCCAACGATAAGAACGTCACGGTATCTTTTGTTGATGAAGTAGGTGATTCATGGGAAGAGTTCAATGTTTTTCACCATAAGTTCGTTACCTGGCTTGAGGTTAACGGCTATGATCCCGATGAGGTAAAAAAATACGAGGATGATGCTGTGAATGAACTGGTTGCAAAATCACCTTATTACAAGGCAACATCCAGTGACGTGGACTGGATTAGTAAGGTGAATATGCAGGGTTCTATTCAGAAATGGGTGGACCATTCAATAAGTGTTACCATTAATCTGCCTGCAGATGTAAAAGAGGACCTTGTTGGCAAACTTTACATTTCTGCCTGGGAGAGCGGATGTAAGGGAGCAACCGTTTACAGGGACGGATCACGTTCCGGAGTGCTGATCTCAAACAAGAAAGAGGAGGATGCCTTCCAGGCGCCCAAGAAGCGGCCTGAGGTACTTGAGGCTGACGTTGTGAGGTTCATGAACAATGATGAAAAATGGATAGCCTTTGTCGGCAAGATTGATGGAAGGCCCTATGAGATATTTACAGGAAAGGAAGATGATGATGTGCTGCCTGTTCCAAAAACCATAGAAAAGGGATACATTATAAAAAGCCGGTGTGAAGACGGGACTAAACGCTATGATTTCAGATATATTGACAAGTATGGATACGGGAACACTTTCGAAGGGTTGTCCCGTACTTTTGACACCGAATTCTGGAACTACGCCAAGCTTATATCGGGTGTATTAAGGCACGGTATGCCTATTCCTGATGTTGTAAACCTGGTTTCTTCGCTGAGACTGGATTCTGAAACTATCAATACATGGAAAAATGGTGTGGAACGAACACTGAGAAAATATATTCCCGATGGGACTAAGCCGAAAAAAGGAACGGCATGCCCGAACTGTGATTCGTTAAATCTTATGTTCCAGGAGGGATGTCTTACATGCAAGGATTGCGGCAATTCAAAATGCGGGTAGGCGCTATTTTTTGAAATAAGACCCGGACCTTGACGATCCGGGTCTTATTGAGCTTTTGAGGTTTCGGGTATGGCCAGTAACCTGCCGGTATAAGGCCCGGGGGCAAAGATTTGTTATATCACACCAAGTTCCTTGCCTGTCTTTGTAAATGCAGCAACACATTTGTCAAGATGTTCTGTCTCATGTGCGGCAGATACCTGTACACGGATTCTGGCCTGGCCTTTCGGCACAACGGGATAATAGAAGCCAATGACATATATACCTTCATCCAGGAGTTTTGCCGCAAAATCCTGCGAAAGTCTGGCATCATACAGCATTATCGCTATAATAGCCGACCGGGTAGGTTTGATATCAAATCCGGCAGCTTTCATTCTCTCCATAAAGTAGCTGGTGTTTTTGTGCAGCTTATCCTGCAGCTCATGAGTTTCGTCCATCATATCAAACATTCTGATGCCGGCATTTACTACTGAAGGTGGCAGGGAGTTGCTGAAAAGGTATGGCCTGGACCTTTGTCTCAGAATCTCTATGATCTCCTTTCTGCCGGTGGTAAAGCCTCCTATGGCACCTCCAAAAGCTTTACCCAGGGTTCCTGTAATAATATCAACCTCCCCCCGGATGTTGAAAAGTTCGGTTACTCCTCTTCCCGTTTCTCCCACCACTCCGGCAGAGTGACATTCATCTACCATGACCAGTGCATCATATCTCTCAGCAAGTTCATTAATCTTGTCCATAGGAGCAACATTTCCGTCCATTGAGAACACCCCGTCGGTCACAATTATTCGGAAACGTTGTGCCTGTGCCTCCTTCAGTTTTTCTTCCAGGTCGGCCATATCAGCATTTTTGTACCGGTAACGCTGTGCTTTGCAAAGCCTGACACCATCAATGATGGAGGCGTGATTGAGTGAGTCGGAGATAATTGCATCTTCCTGTGTAAGCAGGGGTTCAAAGACACCACCGTTGGCATCGAAGCAGGCAGCATACAATATGGTATCTTCGGTTCCGAAAAACTTAGCGATCTTTTTCTCCAGTTTTTTATGGATATCCTGCGTGCCGCAGATAAACCTTACCGACGACATGCCAAATCCGTGTGAATCAAGGCCCTCTTTTGCTGCCTGTATTAGTGAGGGATGGTTTGACAGGCCCAGATAGTTGTTGGCACAGAAATTCAGAACCTTTTTGCCACTGTCAACCGTTATCTCTGCATCCTGGGGCGCTACAATAATGCGCTCTTTTTTAAAAAGTCCGGCCGACTCAATGTTCTTAAGCTCTTTCTCAAGATGTTCCTTTATTTTTCCGTACATAATATTATGTTTATTGAGTTTATAATGATTGTTTTTATTACGATCAGTCGAGGGCAAAGATAGGTTTTTTAGATTTTACATAATGTCAGGGACATATATGTTGAACAACACCTTTTCCGGCAATTGACTGCCCTGGTAGAGGGATAGTATCCTGTACAAAAAAAATAAAACTTTCAAAGAATAAACAAGACATTTTTCATATTTCCTCCATCAGGAATTATTTAGTTTTGTGAACAATAACGGATAACGGAAAAAACTTTTAATTAAACAACATTGATATGAGGAAAATTCTTGTAATTGGTTCGACCGGACAGATAGGCTCTGAGCTTACCCTTCTTCTGCGGGAAATATACGGGGGGGATAGTGTTATTGCCGGCATACGAAAGACGAAACCATCTGAAAAACTCTCTGAAACCGGTCCGTGCGAAGTGGTTGATGCACTGGACAGGGAAGGCTTTGTATCGGTGGTTAAAAAATATAAGATTGACACGGTTATCAATATGGCTGCCATTCTCTCGGCCACCGGCGAAAACAATCCCATGCTGGCATGGGATGTTAATATGAACGGACTTATCAATGTTCTTGAGGTTGCCCGTGAGTTTAATATGAAGCAGGTTCTTGTGCCGAGTTCGATTGCAGTTTTTGGTCCCTCAACCCCGGCTGACAACACACCGCAGGAAACGGTTCTGAAGCCAACCACTATTTATGGAGTAACAAAGGTTGCAGGTGAATTGCTGGGAGATTACTATGTGAAGAGGTACGGCCTTGATGTAAGGGGATTGCGTTATCCCGGAATTGTCAGCCATGAAACCCTCCCGGGCGGAGGGACCACGGACTATGCTGTGGCTATCTATTATGAAGCTGTAAAGAATAAAAGATATACCTGCTTTGTAAAGGAGGATACCCGTCTGCCTATGATGTATATGCCCGATTGTCTGAAATCTACCATTGACCTCCTGCAGGCAGATTTCAGCAAGCTCAGGCATCATTGCGACTTCAACGTGGGTGCCATGAGTTTCACTGCCGGCGAACTCGCTGCTTCGGTAAAAAAATATATTCCTGATTTTGAGATAAGCTATCAGCCCGACAACCGTCAGGCTATTGCCGATTCATGGCCGAACTCGGTTGATGATTCTGCCGCTCGTGAGGAGTGGGGGTGGAAACCTGATTATGACCTTGATGCCATGACAAGGGATATGCTTAAGGCAATAAGAGAAAAACATGAAAAAGGGTTGATTTGAAAGCCTGCCGGAAATGCTGCCGCAGGATTATCTTATGGCAAATTCTTAAAATGCAGCATAGGTATACTGCTGTATTTTATTTATTTTTGCTTTAGACCGATAAACTCTCCCTTATGGCCAAACAAAATGTCAGGGTAAGATTTGCTCCCAGCCCCACCGGTCCCCTCCACATAGGAGGAGTAAGGACTGCCCTTTTTAACTGCCTTTTTGCAAAAAAGCATAACGGTACCTTTATTCTCAGAATTGAAGACACCGACCGGCAGAGGTACGTAAACGGTACAGAGGAGTATTTTATTGAGGCGCTTAAATGGTGCGGGATAGAAATTGATGAGGGGGTCTCGGCTGGCGGGCCTCATGTACCCTACCGGCAGTCCGAGCGAAAAGATCTTTACCGCCGTTTCGCCACGGAGCTTGTTAAAAGCGGTCATGCATACATTGCCTTTGACACTCCCGAAGAGCTGGAGGAGTTGCGGAATGAGAAAGAAAAGGAGGGCGGGGTTTTTCAGTATGACCATACCATACGTACATCGCTGCAAAACTCTCTTGCACTTCCCGCCGAAGAGGTTGAAAAACTTACGGGAGCAGGAGTTCCCCATGTTATAAGGTTCTGCATGCCTGAAGACAGGGAAGTTACAATGAATGACATAATCAGGGGAGAAATACGTGTCAATACCTCCACCCTTGACGATAAGGTGCTTTTTAAAGCCGACGGGATGCCTACCTATCATCTTGCCAATGTTGCAGATGATCATCTTATGCAGATCTCTCATGTTATAAGGGGAGAGGAATGGTTGCCATCCCTGCCGCTGCATGTATTGCTTTATGAGGCACTGGGATGGGAGGACAGCATGCCGGAGTTTGCTCATCTGCCCCTGTTGCTGAAACCTGGTGGACAGGGTAAACTAAGCAAGAGGGACGGCGAAAGGCTTGGCTTTCCGGTGTTTCCCCTGCGCTGGAAAGATCCTGTAACAGGCGAGGTCTCTGCAGGGTACCGGGAGTCAGGGTATTTTCCTGAAGCTTTTGTAAACCTGCTTGCCTTACTTGGCTGGAACCCGGGGACTGACCAGGAGATATTTTCCCTTGAGGAGCTTGCAGAAGATTTTTCTCTTGACAGGGTACATCATGCCGGGGCAAGGTTTGATCCCGATAAGGCCAGATGGTTTAATCATCAGTATCTTATGAAGATGGATAACCGGGAGCTGGCGGCTGAATTTTTAAAGGTGGTCAAAAAGAAGGGATATGATGCAGACAAGGCCAAAATTGAAGCTGTCGCGGAACTTGTTAAGGAACGGGCGGACTTTGTTAATGAAATGTGGGAGCAGTCATCATTTTTCTTTGAAAGGCCTGGTTCGTACGATGAGAAGTTGGTAAAAAAACGATGGAAGGAAGATACGCCCGGGCTGCTTGGGGAAATTATCTCCATTCTCGCGCAAACAAAGCCTTTTGATGCAGGGAGTATTTCCGCCTCAGTAAAGGAATACCTTGAGAAGGAGGGGATTGGTCTGGGAAATGTTATGATCCCCCTGAGGCTTGCCCTTGTTGGGGAAGGAAAGGGCCCCGACCTGTTCAGGATTATTGAACTGCTGGGCAGGGAGGAGAGCATCGACAGGATCAGGCTGGCAATAGAGAAATTACAGGATTAATTTTGTATTGACAACAGGTATCATGCATGAAGCAGATTTTTATGAACGAAGGAGTCTGCAATCAGTACAATGCCATCTGTGCCCTCATTACTGCCTTATAGAGGAGGGAGACACGGGGAAATGCAAAGTCCGGACTAATAAGAAAGGCAGACTCTGTTCCGGGAGTTACGGATTTCCGGTTTCCATAAGCGTCGATCCTATAGAAAAAAAGCCACTTTACCATTTTTTCCCCGGAAGGGATATTTTGTCAGTCGGCACGCCGGGTTGTAATTTCAGGTGCAGTTTTTGCCAGAATTACACCATCTCACAATCTGCCGTTACCGATATACCCGGCCTGCAATATACCCCGCCTGGTGTGATCGTTGAGCAGGCACAGCGTTATGGTGATAACGCAGGGATTGCCTACACATACAATGAGCCAACGGTATGGTACGAGTATATGTATGACATTGCCGTACCGGCCGGGCAAATCGGGTTGAAAAATGTTGTCGTAAGCAACGGGTACATTAATCCACGGCCTCTTGAAAAATTGCTGGAAGTGGTGCATGCCTTTAACATTGACTTTAAATCGTTCAGCGATAAATTTTACAGGGAAGCAGCAGGAGGGTCCCTTGCTCCTGTTAAACGAACCCTTAAAGCTATCAGGAAAAAGGGGCTGCATCTTGAGATTACCCACCTGGTGGTTCCCGGACTCAATGATCGTGTGGAGGAGTTCACGGAGATGACGGACTGGGTTGCAGGGGAGCTGGGCAGGGATACGGTATTGCACCTGTCACGCTATTTTCCGGCGTGGAAATATGATCAATCTCCAACACCCGTAACCCTGCTGGAAAGATTTTATCAGATTGCCGCGGAGAAGCTGGATTATGTTTACATGGGTAACATTTCGGCAGGATCTCCGGGCAGTGATACCAAATGTGGCCGTTGCGGAACACTTGTTATAAAGAGAAGGGGATATAAAACAGATCTGACCGGTCTGGATAATGATGGTAATTGCCGGAATTGCGGTAATAACATGGTTGCCCTTTCTTAATATGACCCATGGTGGTTAACCCGGTTTTTAACTTGCATTAATGTAATTTATTCTGTTATGGATTAATATTATATACTATGACTGAAGGTAGAACCAACATCAGGCCACCCGGTGTTGCCGGCATGTTTTATCCCGCCGGCAGAGATGCTTTGAATGAACTCATTGAAGAGCTGCTGCGCGAAGAGGGATCAAATATCGATCCTGATCCGGTTCCTGGTAATATACTTGGGGGCATAGTGCCTCATGCAGGCATTGTTTATTGCGGGAGGCAGGCAGTGCACTTCTTTGAGTCAGTCAGGCGCAGCTCTTTTACTCCCGATACTGTCATCATAGCACACCCCGGCCATCACCGATCCGGTCCGCCGCTTTCAACCGATGATCATGATCACTGGGAGGTCTCCAACGGAATTATTGAAACAGACCTGGAGTTTGCTGAAGAGATAAATCTGCCGTTTTCAGCATCGGCACAAAAAGGGGAACATTCGGCCGAAGTTATAGTACCCTATATTATTCATTTTTTCCCTGAGTCTGTCCGTATTGTAAGCCTGAATATGATTGACCAGGAATATGAATCGGCCAGGGAGGTAGCGGGAAGGATCTTTACCGCCACCCAAAAGCTCGGGCGCAGGATCTTGCTGATCGCTTCATCTGATTTTTCGCATTTTGTATCGAGATCAGAGGCACAGTCGAAGGATGAGATAGTGGTGAATGAGATACTGGACAGGAACAGTAAAGGAGTTTACAGCAAGATAAGGGAAAACAATATTTCAGTATGCGGCTACGGCCCCATAATGACACTTATGGAGTACTCGGCAACGATTGATCCTGATTACCGGGTTAAGATTCTCAGCCGGGGTGATTCAGGCAGTATAAGGGATTCATCAGATGTGGTGAGCTATCTTTCCGCTCTTTTCCATACTTAGAAAGCTTTGTTGCAGGATGAAACCCTCATGGTACTTCGTAATACAAAATAAAATGTATAAACATGAGGGTTCCATGGATTGAAATGCAAAGTATCCGAATCACGAATTATTAACACATTGTTAAACAATTTGATAACTATACTTTATACGAATAAATTTATTGCTTGCGGGAATGTTTCTCCATCCTGGCCCAGGCATCCCTGAGGGTGACGGTACGGTTGAAAACCATCTTATCGGGTGTGGAATCGGGATCGACACAGAAATAGCCCAGCCGCTCGAACTGAAACTTATCCAGTGACGCTGCATTTTCTGTGCCTGATGAAATATATCCTTTTGCAACTTTTAATGATTCAGGATTAAGGTTGGATTTAAAATCTTTTCCTTCCTCTGCATCATCAGGATCTTCTTTCAAAAAGAGGCGATCGAACAGCCTTACTTCCACCTCCCTGGCATGAGGCTCCGAAACCCAGTGAATGGTACTTTTGACTTTCCGGTTGGCATCGGGCATACCGCTGCGGGTAAGGGGATCGTAAGTGCAATGAATCTCGGCAATCTCTCCCGTATCGGCTTTTACCACTTTTTCGCATTTGATGATATATGCGTATTTCAGTCTCACCTCCCTGCCGGGTGCAAGGCGGAAGAACTTTTTAGGGGGGTCTTCCATAAAATCATCCCTTTCAATCAGGACCTCACGGGAGAAAGGTACTTTTCTTTTACCCAGACCGGGCATTTCGGGATTGACAACGGCATCGACCTCTTCTGATTTGTCTTCCGGATAATTGGTTATTACCAGTTTAACGGGATTCAGCACTGCCATCACCCTGGTGGCTTTTTTATTCAGGTCTTCCCTTACGCTGTGTTCCAGCACGGCCACATCAATAACATTGTCCCTCTTGGCCACCCCTATCCTGTCGGCAAAATATCTTACTGACCCGGGGGTATAGCCCCTTCGTCGCAAACCACTTATTGTAGGCATCCGGGGATCATTCCACCCCGATACATGTCCCTCTTTGACAAGTTGGAGAAGCTTTCGCTTGCTCATTATGGTATAGCTGAGGTTAAGCCGTGCAAATTCGATCTGCCTGCTGGGGAAGATCTCAAGCTCACGTATAAACCAGTCGTACAGGGGACGGTGAACCTCAAATTCCAGGGTGCAGATAGAGTGCGTTATTCCTTCGATTGAGTCGGACTGTCCGTGGGCATAATCGTAGGTCGGATAGATACACCACTTATCCCCGGTACGATGGTGAGAGGCGTGGATGATCCTGTACATTACAGGATCGCGCATGTGCATGTTGGGCGAAGACATATCAATTTTTGCTCTCAGCACCTTTTCACCTTCCCTGAACTCTCCGTTTTTCATCCGCCTGAAAAGATCAAGGTTCTCTTCCTTGCTGCGATTCCTGCAGGGGCTTTCTATTCCCGGTCTTGTGGGGGTTCCCCTGTTGGCGCTGATCTGTTCAGAGTTAAGATCACATACATAAGCTTTTTCTTTGTTGATAAGCTTTTCTGCCCATTCATACAACTGCCCGAAATAATCGGATGCATAGTACAGACGGTCTTCCCAGTCAAATCCCAGCCACCTGACATCCTCCCTGATGGAATCAACAAATTCTACTTCCTCGGTAAGAGGATTGGTGTCGTCAAAACGCAGGTTATACAGGCCATTGAATTTTTCAGCAAGTCCGTAATTCAGGCAGATCGACTTTGCATGGCCGATATGCAGGTATCCGTTTGGTTCGGGGGGGAAGCGGGTATGTACCCTGCCTTCATTCCTGCCCGATCTGATATCTGCTGTAATTATCTGCTCGATAAAGTTCAGGGATCGTTCCTCTTCTTTCTTTTCCCTTTCGGGGAAACCATTCTGTATCATCTCTGTTTAAGTAATATATTATAGCAAAGGAATACAAATATACATGAAAATTTTTTCAGCCAATTTACACACAGACGGATGAAATAATTTTTATGTTAAAGCGAAGCGGTTCCTCCTGTAAGTCAAAATTTTGTATTTTCTGAACAAAATTTTGGTTTCTTGTTTTTTACAGGAAAAAAGTAAGAGTAAATAGCTAAATGTATGTAATCAGTTGCATATATTTTTCATATCGCATATATATCCGGCCGGAATGGTTATTTTTGGCGCTAAAAGTCAGGATATGGGGATAATTCGGATAGATAATATGGTGTTCTATGCATATCACGGATGCTATAAGGAGGAGAGGGTAACGGGTAACCGGTTCCTGGTGGATCTGGAAATTACTGCCGATCTGAGAAAAGCCGAGGTAAGCGATAATATCAACGATACCCTCAATTACCAGGCAGCATACGAGGTGGTAAAGGAGCAGATGAATATCAAGTCTCATCTGCTGGAACACGTGGCCGGCCGGATACTGGATCATCTTTATAAGAGATTCCCTGCTATTGAGAAGGCCACAGTAAAAGTATCAAAGATGAATCCCCCGATGGGAGGGGAGATGGAGAGGGTTAGTGTGACCTTGAGCAGGCAGGCGTGATTACCGGGATATGAACTGAGGGCGGGTGCCGATGGTTTATGGCAGGAAGCTGTAATTAAACTTTATCATATTATGGATTCATGAACTCCTATACGGTGGGAGTAGAACAGGGTGCTCCGGCCGAACCTGAACTGAAAAATATCGGCACCCTCCATGAAAAATGGCCTCTTTTCACGAAATACTGTTTCAAAAGCCGTAAGATTCAGCACCGCCGGATCGGATCTAACCTGTCCGAAATCGGGATTGATAGTGGCATCGAGCATTACGTTGGGACCCAGGCCCAGTTTTATATCACCACCAATATCGTAGGTGGCGTCGAAGGATCTGTCTCCGGGAGTGGACATGCTTTCTCTCATGTTAAGGCCGGAGTTGAACCCTCCACGGGCTCGAGCTGCAGGAAACCTGTTACCGGTTCGGCAAAATCCCATGCCTCTTCATCAAGTGTTCCGTCCACGGTTATATCTCCGTGCATAAATGTTGCAGGCTGTGAATGGCTGTCATTAGCACCTGGATAATTTTAGATAAAGCAAAACTACTAAACGATCTCCCTTAAATATTGATATATAAAAGGAATTACATTTCAATTTAACATAAAATAAAAAATTTCAGGATTAACTTTGCATTCGTTTTTATTACAGTTCTATGCCGGCACAGAACTATATGCCGTGGTAATAATAATATTATATCTCATGGAAACGGTACAAAAAAATAACAGGCCCCTGCAAAAGATGTTCACATCTGTTCCCTCTTCATATGATATGCTCAACCGGCTTCTTACCCTTAGACTCGACCAGTTGTGGAGGAAAGAAGCTGCACGGGTATGCCTTGAAAACCGACCTGCAAGGGTGCTGGATCTATGTTGCGGAACGGGCGATCTGGCGGTTTGCCTTGGCAGGATGGCCCGGCCTGAAACCTCCCTGGCAGCCCTCGATTACAGTAAACCTATGCTTAATCTGGCCAGGAAAAAGGCTGCCGGAAGCGGTCTGTCATCCATAGAATTCATTCACGGAGATGCGGCAGAGATGCCATTTCCCGACGGACATTTTGATTCGGTGGGAATTGCATTTGCCTTTCGCAACCTTACATTTCACAATCCCGACCGCGACAGGTTTTTATCGGAGATACTCCGTGTGTTGAAGCAGGGAGGGCGGTTTGTTATTGTTGAAACAAGTCAGCCGCCGGCAAAGTTTCTGCGCAGGCTTTTTCACTGGTATCTGAGGTGGATCACTGCCCCTGTCGGGGGGATCCTCTCCGGTCATCGCGGAGCATACAGGTATCTTGCTCATTCTGCCATCCATTATCATAACAGGTCAGAACTTGAACAACTTCTTTACAATGCGGGCTTTTCGTCAGTGAGTTCACATCTGCTTATGGGAGGTATAGCCGGTATTTTTGTCGGTGAAAAATAATATGATTTCAGCAGCTCAAAACAGAAAGAAGATTCAGAAGGATTTTAAATACCGATTATTAACCGGGATGAGATCATTTCACCCTGGTTCTTTTGCTTAGGGAGTGGTTTATCTTAATCCTGTCAATCAACAGTCTTATGGTACTTATCAGCTCGCTGTTATCGGTGTAATTGGCTTCCGCAATATAGTCCACACGGTTTTGTGCGATAAGGTCCCGGCATATTTGCTTTGGTGATTTACCTTTGGTCGTGTCACCGGCTTTCTGATTATAAACGGCAATTGTGGCACCACCCTGGTATTTAACCATTTTCATGGCCGGAACATCGGTCTCGCCGTCGCCGATATAAATTATCCGTGAGAAGGGTACAGCTCTTTTATCCTCTGGTGTGAACCGGTTTATTGTGGTGTTATCCCAGGAATTATCAATTCCCTTGTTGATCCTGAAAAGATACTGTGTCTTGTTTGTATAGTTAATTGCCAGGGCTGCCCATTCGGCAACGCCTTCCATATCATATTTAAAGCCTGAAGCAAAAATATTCCTGAAGTGGCGGGCAATTGAAGTGCCTTCAATAAACTCCCGCAGTCCTGATGATATAATATGATGCTCCAGAAGCACCCCCTGGTTCAGGGCATATTTGTTTATACGGTCAAAATACCCTGCAACTCCTGGAAAGAAGTTGATATCTTTGCCATATCTGATAAAATCCTCACGCCTTATGGGAATACCTTTTTCCTTTGATTTCTGCAGCATAAGTTGCATGTAGGCAAGAATACCGTCCATGTCATTCTCTTCTGCGATGCGGTTGGCTTCTGTCCAGAAACTGTCTTTCGGAATACCCAGTTTGGGCAGGAAGGAGTGTTCCTGCATGTTTCCCGGGGCGAGGGTCTCGTCAAAATCGTAGGCGATTGCCGCTTTGATCAGTTTATCGGGCATTTTTAGAATAATTACAGATTATTTAAAATTAATGAAATCAAGCCATACAAAAAAATTTTACTTATCCTTGCAACTTTCAGTGTAATGAGAACATCTTATATTACAAACAAAACCAACAGAATGAAGCAAATGACAACCTTTCTGTTTTTGATCCTTTTGCCTTTAATGTTAATGTCATGTGGTGAAAAGGATGATGAAAAACTTGGGCCTAAAGAGATAAAACTTACTGCCGAACAGTTAGAACTTATTGAGGGGAGCAACAGCTTCGGACTGGATCTTTTCAGGAAAGTTGTTTCGGGAGAGGATACATCTGAAAATGTTTTTATCTCGCCCCTGAGTGTGCATCTTGCATTATCAATGACATGGAACGGTGCAGGCGGAAACACCAGGGAGCAGATGATGAGCACCCTGAATTATCCGGGGTTTGATGATGAAACAATTAATTCTTCAATCAAAAAACTGATTTCAGACCTGCTGTCGGTAGATGAAAAGGTGGAGACCGGCATAGCCAATTCAATATGGTACAGGGACGGGTACAGCGTTGAGCAGGATTTTCTGGAAATAAACAGTAAATACTTTAATGCAGAAGTCAGCTCACTCAATTTCGATGACCCTGCATCGCGCGATATAATCAATGCATGGGTAGCAGGGGAAACAAATAACAGGATAAAAGAGATTATCGACCGGATAGATCCTGATCATATAATGTTTCTTATCAATGCAATCTATTTTAAGGGCATCTGGACAACCGAATTTGTTAAGGAGAATACAAAGAGCCGTCCGTTTTACCTTCCCGGTGGCCAGGCCGGGGAAGTGATGACCATGGAGACTGAAGGTGCCTTTGGCTATGCTGAAAGGGATGGCTACAGGGTGGCAGAACTGCCTTATGGGCGCGGAAATTACAGCATGCTGGTCTTTCTTCCGGATGAGGAAACAGGCGTGAAAGGCATGAGTGAAAAGCTCAGCGCTGAAGAATGGAACCTGCTGCCTGAGCTGCTGGATAATAAATACGATCTCAATCTGAGATTACCCAGGTTCACCTTTGAATATGATACTGATCTGGATTCTTCATTAATGAGTCTCGGCATGACAGATGCTTTTGACGGGAGGGCAGATTTTACCGGGATAAACCGGAACGGAGGTCTGTATATTTCACGGGTAAGGCATAAGTCTTTCGTCGAAGTTAACGAGGAAGGGACCGAGGCTGCGGCTGTTACCTCGGTAGAGATCAGGGAAGTAAGCTATAATCCTGATGAGCCGCAGATAATCTTTTTCCATGTTAACCGCCCCTTTGTTATAGCCATTAAAGAAAAATTCACAAACTCGCTTATCTTTATTGGCAGGGTGATGGATCCTGTGTGACACCTGTAACGGGCAATTCGCCAATCTGCTCATTAAGCCGCTCCATACATCAGATTGTACTGCCAGTTTTTCCTGTTACCCGGTATTGCTGCACAGCAGACAGGTCCGTCAGTATTTCTGGCTTATTTCCTGACGGCCTTTCTTATTCTTCCTTCCATGTTCAGCATGGCTGAGCTGGCCACTGCAACGCCGAAGACATACGTGAAATATTTTTTTCGCCCCTTAAAAGTGAATACCTGCAAAACTATACACCATTTTTACCAAAAGGATTTGAAGGGCTGATCTCTACAGTGGGACTGGTTTTCGTCTCTTTTCTGGGACTGACAAAAATAGCCGGCATGGCCGAAGAGATAAAGAATCCTGAGCGTAATATCCCGCTTGGGTTGATATTGTCACTGGCTGTTACAACGGTCATTCACCGTTTTATTCATGGATACAAATATTCGGAATAATAAGTTCTTTTTTTCTTATCATCTATTTTGGCTGGGGGCCCCGGCCTGTTTACGATGGGTGTTTCTGCACTGGTAATTCCCAGGGTTTCAATTTTGTATGGCAAAGTTGATAATATTGAACAGCCGATGCTTCACATCGTACTTTCAGAAAGGGGTGTGAAAAAGCCCGTGGTCAAGAGAGAGATATCCTCCGAAGACAGAATATGTGTATTCTTTTTTATGGGTAATACGCAGCTGCAGGAGAATGACATCATAACAATAATCGGGGAGCCAAAAGGTATAAAAGCACTGTTTAATAAATACATTCACGAAGAATCATCCGAAAGATAAAGCACTTATACTCATTGTATCTGTAACACGATTTTTGGATACTCTCATACCTTTAGTCAGAGAGGGATTAAGTTATATTGTTGAGATCAGTCTAAAAATTTGGATAAATCTGAAGGTATAAAAAAGCAAAGCCGCTTTTAATGAGCGGCTTTAGTTATTAGATGGTTGTCCTGCCAGGGGTTGAACCTGGACTCTTCTGATCCAGAGTCAGACGTGTTGCCAATTACACCACAGGACAATAGAAACGCAAAAATAAACAATATTTTTTCTTCTTTCTGCAACCTGAAAGAAGTTTTTTGCATCTATAAGAAAATTGGAAACCCTAACCCAATATATATCTGCTGAGGAGTAGAAGGAATCTCCTTCGCTTCTCAGCAGTCCTGCTTAAAGAGCCCTGCCTGCCAGGATTTAACTTTTCATTTAACAACTACCTGAAACTTAGCCACCTGAAAGGTCCTGGCAGGGCGGGCCTTTACCGGAAAGGCAACAAAGACCCTGCCATCCTTCACAATATTATTGTCGGTTTCAGATTGCCTGGCACGGATAAATTCCCTAAATCCATTTTTTATCCATTATTGCGGTTCTTTCGGCAAGATTTCTTAATTTTGCATAACATTAATAAGATGGTCGCGTGGCCGAGTGGCTAGGCAGAGGTCTGCAAAACCTTCTACGGCGGTTCGAATCCGCCCGTGACCTCAACCCCCCCGATAACCCCCTGATAATCACAGGGGGTTATTTCGTTGTGGGACAGAAATAAATTATTGGTTTAGTAAGTTATTATTACTGACTAACAGGTGTTCCGGGAACAGGTGGTTCAGGTTTAATGTCAACCGGGCCCATTTCATATTCTTCAGGTCCCAGCCTCAGCCCTGAATTCATCATGTCATCCCAGGTTACCAGTTGTCCTGTATAGGCCGACTCTCTGCCCATTATGGCAACAAGCGTTGAAGAAGCCATTCTGTTGGCTTCATTGACGGGATTATTGTTGCGTATAGCAGTTACAAGATTGATATGTGACTGATCCTCCCTCACTACCGGCAGCCTTGGGCGTCCCTGGTCATCAAGTTGATATTCATATTCCCATATCAGGTTATCATTATAGTCAAAAATTTGATTCTGACAATTTGTATAACCCTTAGTTCCGAAAATTTTAATAGTTGAGGTATTATAGCATCCGTCAATCTGGCGATGCATGCCATTATAATTCCTGCCGTCATCAAATTCGTAATCAACACTGATAAAATCATACTGGTCACCTGTGGGGCGACGGTGCCTTCCACCAAAGCCTACGGCCTTTGAAGGAAATTTTTCAAAGAACCAGTTAAGCACATCAATCTGGTGAACAAACATCTCTGTAATATGATCACCCGAGAGCCAGCACCAGTTTACCCAGTCTCTCAGCATGGCTTCCATATCACTCCAGCCTTCCTGCCTGTTCCTGTGCCAGAGTTTTCCACCCAATCTCAGAGCAGTTCCTGACACCAGGTCGCCAATGGCACCGTTTTTTATCATGCCGAAGGTTGCAATATAATCGCGTGCATGTCTCATTTGTGTTCCTGAAACTACTGTTAATCCGGCTGCTTCAGCCATTTTACCGGATGACATTACTGATCTGGCTCCTACCGGATCAACGGCACACGGTTTTTCAATAAAAGCATGTTTCCTGGCCTGAACGGCGGCCTCGAAGTGCTCGGGACGGAAATGCGGCGGAGTTGCACATATTACTACATCCACACCGGAGTCTATTACATGTTTGTATGCGTCGAACCCTATAAAACAATTTTGATCGGGTATATCAACATCACGTTGTTCTTTCAGGGAACTGCGGCATCTGTCAAGACGATCCTGAAAGACATCTCCAAGTGCTGTTATCTGTGTATTCGGACCTGCATTAAGAAAATTGATAGCTGCTCCGGTTCCTCTCCCACCGCATCCAACCAGCCCTGCTTTTAAAGGAGGGCCGTCAGGAGCTATGTCATAAAGAACAGGTGCATCATATTTTTCTCTTCCCGGCTTACAGGATGAAAGAAGATGACCTGCCCCGATGGCACCCATAACACCCAATGTAGCAGCACCTTCAATAAATTCACGTCTGCTTCGTGATTTTGGTTTTGAATCCATAATAGTAATTATTATAATTTATGTTTGAAGAAACGGTTAGTTAATATTTTTATTTTTCACAGGAGCAGTTTGCTCAGGCGAGATTACCCCCGGAGGAAGCCGGGTTATCCTGATATTGCGAAAATGAATCTCTGCACCTTCAGATTCGAGGCAGATATATCCCTTTTTCTGAGAAGCCCGGCTTACACCATTTACAAATTTACCATTAACTGAGAGTTTAACAACACCGTCAACACATACAACGGTGTATGTATTCCATGTTCCTCTTCCGGAACACCGGTTTTCAAGAGAGTTGCTTCTGTTACTGTTTTCCATACGATTGTCAGGGACAGTTTCTACTCCGCCAACACCGAAAAGATGGCCATGGACATAGGCCTCCTGGTCGGATTTGGATATATTCGGCCTGGGATTTTCCTTGAAGTAATCCAGTTCGAGCATCTGTACTTCCACCCCATCAGGTAGTTGCCGGTTTTTTGGGGGACTGGCATTGCTCCATATGAACACTCCGGAATTACCCCCGGGTTCAATATGCTTCCATTCAATATGGAGGATGAAATTTTCATATTGCTTCTCTGACCTTATCACTCCGATTGGGTGTCCCGAACATATAAGTACCTCTTCCTGTTTTGACCAGGTATCCTGAAGAGTGTTTACATTGATCCATTTTACGGGAAGGCTTTTTTCGTAAGATCCGGAAGTAATAATATCACTCATATCTGCTTCTTTCCCGAAGATTATCTCAAAATTCCGGGAATAGGTATTTATGCCTGCAAATATTAAAAGGAGTGATGCGAAAAGCAATGATGGTAATTTTTGCATGATGAAGTTATGAAACTACAATGAATTTTTGCTGTACAATGTATAAAATGCAATTGGATTTTACCAAATAAAATAAAAACAAATTGGTAATTTACCGTTTTTAAATTGCTCACAATTTTTTTGCTTTCTTATAAAATCTTACTATGCAGTGTTAAAACATGGTTTATTAAAACACCTGTAAAACCATAAATAACTGAAACTATCAATTATTTATCGATGGACTACGGCTGGCTATCTGTTATACCTCCACTCCTGGCAATCCTGCTTGCAATAATTACACGGCAGGTATTTGTATCTCTGTTTTTAGGTATCCTGGCAGGATGGATTATAATTTCCAGCTGGAGTTTTTTAGGGGGACTGGCGGCTAGTATCCAGTCCCTGATCGATGTTTTTCAGGATCCCGGCAATACCCGGGTTATTATTTTCTGCGCTCTGATAGGGTCGCTTATAACCCTTACCCGGCGCAACGGGGGAGTGAATGGATTTGTAAACTGGCTCCGCAGAAAGAACCTGGCGCAAACCCGCCGGGGAGCGGCCGGACTCGCCGGCATTACAGGGTTTCTTATATTTATTGAATCAAGCATCTGCTGTCTTATAGCCGGCGCTGTTTCCCGACCGTTGTTTGAGCGCCTCAGGATATCACGTGAAAAGCTTGCTTATATACTCGATTCCACCTCTGCTCCAAAGTGCGTGCTGATCCCCCTGAACGCCTGGGGGGCATTTGTTATCGGGTTGCTTGAGACGGAGGGGCTGAACAATACCGCAGGAGTCTTTATTAAAAGCATTCCCTTTAACTTCTATGCCATCCTGGTAATATTGTTTGCCGCATTTATTATTATCACTTTCGTGGATTTCGGCCCGATGAAAAAGGCGGAGCACCGTGCACGGACTACCGGGAAAACAATAGCCGACAATGCTGTTCCGATGGTATCGGACGATGTCACCTCGGTTATGCCGAAAGAGGGTATTCCGCACAGGGCGTATAATATGCTGCTGCCGGTAATGGTGATGATGGTGATGATGCCACTTGGATTATTCATAACCGGCGATGGTGATATTATGAAAGGGTCAGGTTCAACAGCAGTATTGTGGTCGGTACTTGCCTCAATAACAGTTGCAGGGGTGTTGCCGGTTATGCAGAAGATTTTGACTTTCAGGGAGGTGTTTGACCTTTCGCTCAAAGGGATAGGGGGCATGATGCCTCTGGCGATAGTGATGATATTAGCCTTTTCTATTGGAGAAACAAGCCGTGAACTTGGCACCGGCATATTTGTGGCATCAGTCGCCGACGATTTCCTGCATCCTCAATATATAGCAGCTGTTGTTTTTATCACCTCGGCATTTATTGCTTTTTCTACCGGAACCAGCTGGGGAGTGTTTGCCATAATGATACCCATAGCTGTACCGACCGCGCTGATCATGGATGTGAATGTTCCGCTTTGTTTGGCAGCAGTGCTTGGGGGAGGGGTTTTCGGCGATCATGTATCACCAATTTCCGATACCACACTTGTTTCGTCAATGGCAGCTGCCAGCGACCATATAGATCATGTCAGGACGCAGCTTCCCTATGCCCTTATAGCTGCCACAGGGGCAACCGTGCTGTATCTTGCTTTCGGCATTCTGCTTCACTGACAGGTATTAATTGGTTGTTTTTGCATGCCCCCTTTTAAAAGTTTCCTTTTTTATTGCCGGAACCGGTTCACTGCATATGGTAAGTTTCAGGATTACTGCAATTTTGCCTGGCAGAGACAGGCTCACGATTATATCAGCCTCCGATATTTCCGACGAACTGGCGAGGGAGGAGAAGGCGGCATGGAAGAAAATGATACGGTTTATAGCTCATAAGCTGATGAACTCAATAACCCCGATGAAAACACTTGCCTTTGCAATGCATACGTCTTTTTCCCCGGAAGGGAACCTTGTATGCTGTCCGTCTCCGGATGAAGGATCTGTTTTTTTAATAAGTCTTCCCCTTAAATAAACTTTCTTGTTATGCCGGAAAATGTTATAGTTTTGTTATTAATTACATAATTGCAAATAAAATGTACTTAACATTATGGAAAAATATGTTGTTTTTGTTTTTACAATGCTTTTTGTCACTGCCTGTGGCAATGGTGAAAAAGAGAGTGCTGCTGTGAGTCCGCTAGATGACAATATAATTGAAAGTGTGATCAGTGAGCTAACCGATGTGCATGGCACTGCTCATGCCGATCGCATACAAAGAGGTGTGAATCAGGTTGCAACCCTCTGGCGGAACAGTGATGGCGATGTGGAAGCTTTTGAAAACTTTTGCCTGGAAAACTTTATATCCGGGCAGGATGAACTTGACCTGGTATTTGACCGCCTGGCGAATAACTTTGAGTACCTTTTCGGTTACATGAACCGCATTGCTTTGGAACTTAATCGTCCGATACACGAGGATATAGGTCCTTTGCACCAGGTAGACCGTATGTTCGGCGCATACAGTCCATCGGCTCATATAACAGACGATTTCTTTAATAATAAGATTGCCTTCTATATTACACTCAATTTTCCATTATATACCCTTGATGAGAAGAACAGTCTCGGGGGACAATGGGATGACAGGCAGTGGGGTTATGCCAGACTGGGGGATTATTACAATTCGCGGGTTCCTCCTGTATTGCTGCAGGAATACAGTTTGGCATCAAGCAACGCTGGCATGTATATTTCAGAGTACAATATATTTGCCGGCCGGCTGGTCAATGAGGATGATGAGACCCTCTTCCCGGAGGACATGAAACTGCTGGCACACTGGAATATACGCGATGAAATAAAATCCAATTACGGACAGCCGCGCGGGCAGGAAAAGCAGGAGATGCTTTATAATGTGATGCTGCGGATAATTAACCAGGATATTCCCTCACAGGTCATAAATGATGACAGCTATAAATGGAATCCATTTACAAATGAGGTCTGGGCTGATGGTGAAGTGGTTGATGCTGATCCCGAGGGTGCAGTAAGGTACTCGCACCTCAGCAATATTTTCAGTACTCTGAAAAATATGGACCCTTATTATCCTGAATCAGATACTTATATCAAGCGGAGTTTTGAACTGGGGATGGAGATACCACAGGATGAAGTAGAAGCTCTTTTCAGGGAATATGCAGCATCACCCTTGCTTGCCGAGGTGGCAAAACTGATAAGTGAAAGGCTTGGACGGCCTCTCAGGCCCTATGATCTCTGGTATGACGGCTTCAAGGCACGTAGCTCTATTTCGGAGGAGGAGCTCGACAGGATAACCAAATCCCGTTATCCCGATGCTGAGGCAGTGGACAGGGATCTGCCGCGGATGCTTGTTCATCTTGGCTTTGACAGGGAGGAAGCTGAATTCATAGGATCAAAAGTTGATGTTGATGCTGCCAGGGGCTCAGGTCACGCCTGGGGGGCGTCAATGCGTGAAAAGCCTTCTCACTTGCGTACACGCATAGGAAGTGACGGAATGGATTACAAAGGGTACAATATTGCGGTGCATGAGTTCGGCCATAACGTTGAGCAGACTATCAGCTTGCATATGGTGGACAACTATTTAGTGAACGGTATTCCAAATACTGCTTTTACCGAAGCCCTTGCCTTTATGTTCCAGGCCCGGGATCTTGAGCTGCTGGGCCTTAAGGAAGAAGATCCGATGAAGGAGCATCTTGATGTGCTGGACTTCTTCTGGAACAATTTTGAGATGATGGGTGTTTCGCTGGTTGACATGAACGTTTGGAAATGGATGTATGACAATCCCGATGCCACAGACGAAGAACTTAAGGAAGCGGTTATTGATATTGCAGCCGGCATATGGAATGAATATTTTGCCTCCGTTTTCGGCGAGAGTGACATTCCGCTGCTGGCCATTTACTCGCATATGATACAGAGCCCGCTATATCTTTCAAATTATCCTTACGGCAGGCTGATAATGTTCCAGCTGGAAGATTATATTGCGGACAGGGATTTTGCCGATGAGGTGCTGAGGATATTCTCGCTTGGGCAACTTACACCAATGCACTGGATGGAAAGAGCTGTGGGCGATCAGATCAGCAACGGGCCTATGTTCAATGCAGTTGACAGAGCACTGGAGGCATTACGCGATTAAACATTTGACCAATTGATTTGTTAATTTGGAATATCCGGATTATATGCCGGTTTGAAAAGGATAGTAAGAATTACGAATTAAATTTTAAGAAAATGGCAAACAAAATGTTTAAGACTTCCACAGGATCAATGCATCTGGCATTACTTTTTATTCGTGTGGGCTTCGGTGTGTTCTATATGGTCCATGGCTGGCCTAAGATAACCGGGGGCACTGATACATGGACATGGCTTGGTGGTAACATGAGCTTAATTGGCCTTGGCTTTGCTCCTGTTTTCTGGGGATTTCTAGCTGCAGTGGCTGAGTTTTTCGGCGGACTCCTTCTTGTAGTTGGTGTTCTGACCAGGCCGGCGGCAGCCATGATGTTATTTACAATGGTTATTGCAACATTAATGCACCTTGATGCAGGCGACCCCATCAATACCGTCATGAACCCGCTCAAGGGTCTTGTGGTATTTACAGGACTGCTGTTTAGCGGTGCAGGCAAATACTCTGTTGACAACCTGCTGGCACGCTGAAAGTTTTTAGTTTAGTCATATGGCAGGCTGCCGGGAGAGGGGTGAGCAGATAATTGTCGTAACCCACATCCTGCTATATGGCATTTGTTTATGCTGCCGGCATCATCAAAAATCATAACGTTTAAAACCTGCAGGTTTTCGCCAAAGTATGGATTATGAATTGGCTTCTGACTTTAAATCAACATCTTTGTTAACCATCAGGGGTCAGAATGAAAAGAGCGTGACCAGAACGGTTAAAACCTCCGTCCACATATCCCAGAACTTCCATTTCTTTAATGGTGTAGTCATTCCGGGAGAAGATATCCATCCATTGGTTTATTGACCGGAACCCGAAAGGAAATGCCATCTGCGGAATACCCCCGCATAATGCATTTGATATTATATCAATTAATATTGTAATGTCGCGCTGGTCTTCTTCAGGTAATTTTGCATAATTCGCAAATAATGGCTGTGTTTCTGACAACTTCTCAACCTGCCTGCTGACAAGTGGATTCGTTCTTACCTGGTAATCCGGCAGAATAACATCTTCTTCAAGAATCAACCTACCGTTGTTATTGATTGCCGTGCCGATATTTTTCAGAAAAACTGATAGTGCTTCGTCAGTATTGCCAACATGGTGCAGTACGGCAAGGCATGTAACAGTGTCATAACCATATTTGCTGCGGGTACCGGGCCGGGCAAAATCGAGCATCTGAAAATCAATCTCATCCCTTATTTCATCAGTTCGCCAGTCCAGTACATCAATCCCCGCACAAATACTGAATGCCGGATGGTTTTTTTTCAGGAATGCAACCAGATCACCTCCTCCACAACCAATATCACAATAGGATCTTCCATAGAGGTGGTGTTTTAGCTGCCTGTACCTGTTCTGCAATTTGCGGTTGTGTTTGTAGTTTGAATATGCTTCGTCGAACTCTGAAAACCAGACTTTATCCTGCACCGGGTTCGTTCTTGACAACCTGATTAAGAGAGGTAAAAGAGCCCCGGGAAAGTCCTGTACAGCTTCAATTTGCCTAAAAATGGTATTTATCAGTAAGCTGCATTTTCCGGAAATTTTATCACTGTCGAGGCTTTCTCTGCGTGGATGGTGTTTCAGAATTGAATCAGTATAGTTGGAAATCTTCATTTTGCAGACAAAATCCCTGGCCTTGCTGTTTTTAAAGGCTCTCAGAAAAGTCTTTGCTTCAGAAATTTGCATCCGGAATTGTATTATTCAGGGTTACTCTCAGAACTTTTGGTTTCTTTTTCGTTATCCTTGCTTGCCCCATGCTGTGTTACCTCGTAACTTCTTTTATAATACCTGCCTAAACGTGATTTGATCTGAAAATACCGGTACAGACCAATAATCAGGAGGATGATGCTTAATCCCAAAGCCATGTAGCCTACCCACTGGATACTCCTGAACCCTTCAAGCTGCAGGAACGCAATTCCACCCAGCAGCATGTACAGCGACGTTCTGGAATAGGCAAGCAAAGTGCGCTCGTTTGCAAGTTTGGTCCGTTCCAGTGCCAGATAGTCCCTGAGGATTATCTCATCTTTATGATCGAAGATATGTGCAAAAAGTTTCAGTCTGCCAAGCATTTGTTAACAATTTTAATTGTAATACAAGGTGAATTATTTGACTATAATGGCCAGAAAAACATTATCAGGGGCACTCCAACTGCAACAATTATGATTTCCAGAGGAAGTCCCATTCGCCAGTAATCAGTAAACCTGTATCCCCCCGGCCCCATTACCAGTGTATTTGACTGATGCCCTATAGGGGTAAGAAATGCGCTTGAACCGCCTATGGCCACAGCCATCAGGAGAGGGTCGGCATTGTAGCCCATCCCGCCGGCAATACTGATTGCAATCGGCGCCATCAGGACTACCGTTGCAGCATTGTTAATTATATCAGAAAGGAACATGGTTACTATAAGAATAATTGCAAGGATTGCCCATGGTTCAAGACTCTCTCCCATACGCAATACCACTCCGGCTATGTGTGCGGCACCACCGGATGCTTCCAGTGCCTCACCCACTGGTAACATTGCTCCGAGTAGAATTATTACCGGCCAGTCAACACTTTTGTACATTTCCTTAACGGGGAGGATACCTGCAATTACTATTCCGGCGGCAGCCATGGGGAAAGCTACGTGCACGGGAAGCAGTCCCCCGATAATCAGTACGATTGAGGCTGCAAATATCGACAGGCTTACAGCAATTTTCTGTTTGTACCCGATTCGCAGTCCCCGGGGAGCCAATGGCAGGCAGCCCATTGATGCGATCGCTTCATTAAGCATATTATCCCTGCCCTGCAGCATCAGTACGTCACCAGTTTTGAACACCACATGGTCGAGTCTTTTATGTATCCTTTTCTCCCTTCGTGACACTGCTACAAGGTTTACACTGTATTTGCTCCGCATCCTGATTCTCGAAGCCGTTTGTTCCAGAAGCGGTGAATCTGCCATTACAATGGCCTCGGTTATGTAGATGTTTTCCGAGCCTTTGGCATCTTTCCTGAATTTTTTACTCCCTACCAGCTCAAGTCCCGTATCATTAAGAAACGAATTAAGTGCTTCGGTATCGCCTTCAATGATAACGATATCATTTTTCAACAGCTCCTCTTCATCTTCGGGGGCGTGAATTCTCTTCTTTTTCCGTACAAGTCCCAGCACCTGCACATCTGCATCGGCTATTTTTCTTAGTTCACCCACACTTATGCCGGCTGCCTTTGAGTCTTTCCCAACTTTAACCTCGGTAATGTAATCATCAATCCGGAATGCTTCTTTTTCCGATTTTTGGGCCTCACGCTTCGGAAGCAGTCTCCAGCCTGCAAATGCAATAAATATTATCCCCGCAATCGTAAGGCCCAGCCCCACCGGGGCAAAGGCAAACATGCCGAAAGCTTCTCCCGTTTCATCGGCACGAAGTGTTGATATAATGATATTCGGGGGAGTACCGATCAGGGTTGTCATTCCGCCCAGGAGGGAAGCAAAGGCAATTGGCATAAGCAGGAAAGAGGGAGGATTGCCGCTTTTTGCCGCGATATGCAGTACAACCGGCATCAGGATGGCCAGGGCGCCGACATTGTTCATAAAGGCAGAAGCTGCCGCAACCAGAAATGAAAGAGCCAGTATCTGCAGAGTCATGTTGTTACCTATCCCGGTAATCCATTTGCCCAGAACGTCAATAAGTCCGCTATACTCCAGTCCCTTTCCTATGATCAGTACTGCCGCAACGGTTATTACTGCAGGGTGTCCGAAGCCTGAAAAGGCTTTTTCAGCAGCGACTATTCCGGGTACGACAAGGGCAAACAATGCAAGCAGGGCTACCAGGTCGTGCCTTATTTTGCCCCATGCGAACAGTACCAGCACTAGTCCCAGAACAATGAATACATAAGTATGGTCCATACAGGTCAGAGCAATGAGTCCGGCAGCTGCCGGTGCAAAAACAGAATATTTAAAGATAAGTAATTTTTATTGTATGCATTTACAGGCTTTAATATTTCGTGGCAGATTTTATAAATGCCGAATATCCTCGTTTGTGAGTGCAAAAAATATAGTTTTCCTGCATGGTGCAATATTACAGCCGGAATGGTATTGCTTTAACGGTAATTTTTTTCCATCTTGCAATTATAATTGTTGATAAGGGAAATTCAATATGAGAAACATATTATCAGAACCGATTATTTCCGGTTGCAAGAGAACCCGCCGCAAAACCGGAATTTCAATGGCTGTTATGATGCTTTTTCTACCTGTGGTTTCAATAAACGCCCAGATAATGGATAAAACGAATATTATTGCCTCCGGGACAAAGCTTGAACAGTTGGGTGACGGCTTTTCATTTACCGAGGGACCGGCACCTGATGCCGAAGGCAATGTCTATTTTACCGACCAGCCAAATAATACAATTGTCAAATGGAACTGGTCCACCGGTGAATTATCTGTGTTTATGGAAGATGCAGGCCGCTCCAACGGGATGTATTTTGAACTGGAAGGAAACCTTATCACCTGTGCCGATATGGATAATGAGCTCTGGTCGATCGACATGAAAACAGGTGAGGTTGACGTATTGGTTGACAATTGGGATGGGAAACTGCTTAACGGTCCCAATGACGTGTGGATCCGCCCCGACGGTGGGATGTACTTTACCGATCCGCTTTATAAGAGGGGTTACTGGGAGAGGGACCCTGAGATGCAGCAGGACGGTGAGCATGTATATTTTTTAAGTGCCGACGGCAGCCGCTATTTCAGGGTTGACGAAGACCTCGGAAAGCCTAACGGCATAATAGGCACACCAGATGGCAAGACGTTATACGTGGCTGATATTGGTGATAACAAGACCTATGCCTACGATATCAACGATGATGGCACCCTTTCCAACCGCCGGCTTTTCTGTGAGATGGGCTCCGACGGCATGACCATAGACGACAAGGGCAATGTTTACCTTACGGGACGCGGGGTTACTGTATTTGATAAAAACGGTGAAAGGATAGCGCATATTCCGGTCGACAAGGAGTGGACCGCCAACATATGCTTTGCCGGTCCCGACAGGGACATGCTTTTTATTACCGCCATGGACGCTGTATTTGGTATTAAGATGAATGTCCGGGGGGTCAAATAGTTGCATTATCGACACCCGGCAAAAGCCGGGCAACCATGTTCGTGACAGGGAGCAGTGCAGTCTATTCCGCCCTGATGAAAAAGAGTTCGGTTTCACCACCGGTCATTTGCATGCCTTTGTCGTCAATTGCGAATTCAAGGGTTTGCGATGATATCGTTTTAAGAAAGCGGTCCTCTATCTCCTGTGTGTCGAGGCACGCCATTTTTGTTGACAGGATGTTTCCTGTTACCAGCAAATTGTTGACCAGTTCCGCTCTTCCGTTATACCTGTTGCAACCACCGTAACCGGAAATGGTTCTGCCAGCCAGGTCGACCTCCATGGTAGGCCTTCTTTTTGATTCGGGTATGTCTATTGCTACACCATCAATCTTCTCAAGCACCCAGATATCGTTCAGCCGGTATGTACCCAGATATTGCCCGCAACCCCTGAATACAGTAAAATCATCGTCCCGGGTCCTTTTTAATGAAACCTCAACCCTGTAGGGGAAACGGTTTCCCTTCATGGTGTCGGTGCACTCTTCGCGGGAGATCTCTACAACCGTTTGTGCATTGTATGTCCTCGCATAGTATTTCACCAGTGAAAGTCCGTCAACCCTTTCCGGATCGGTTGCCGGGAAGATGAATTCCGGGAATTCTTCGGTCAGGCTTGTGAAGTTGAGCACATTACCAAACTCTATCTCAAGGGCCCAAAAGGGCTCATTGCCTGTTGCCCTGAACCCGGTGAGCGTTACCGGTTCAACCTCCTGTGCCGTTTGCGGTTCACTCACCTTTTCATCAGCAGTTCTCCTGATTCCCGAACAACCTGCGGAAATAATTACCAGCAGTGCTATTATAAACTTTTTGATTACCATTGTTAATGATTATACCCGGCCCATATATGCAAAGGGTCCGTTGATAGCAAAGTTAATCTTTTCTGTCCTGAACCCACAACTCTTTTGTTTTTACAACCGGGATGCCTGTTTCGGTAATTCCCTCCACAATGATGCGGTATACCGATGCCTTGTCTGATGTAAAGAAAGAGACCTTTGCCCTATCGTCTTCACCGGGTTTGACTTCAGGCTCCCAGAAAAGGGTGGTACGGTAGTCCGGTTGGCCATGGTGCGGCCCCGGCCTGTCGTACATTGGCGAGTAAAACTCCCTGGCCAGGTAATAGCCCGGGAACTCAAAGCTTAAAAGTCCGGGGGGACTTGTATCTGCATCACGGTAATCTTCAAAGGTTTTTGTATAAACAGCTATGACCAGATCAGTGCCCATACCATAAATTGTGGTTTGAGGCGGCCTTATAATATCAATAAAGGATATTGTCTCAAGAGGCAGGTTTTCTATGGAACCGCCGCGCATCCCATTCAATAATATCAATGTTCTCATTGGAGCGTACAATGAAGTGGGTCCGCTGGCGAATCTGATGCCGTCATCAATAATCAATCCCGGCCTCATTGCCCTTATGAATTCCAATGTATTATGATAGGTGTAGGTAAAAGGGTATTCATCCGGAATTATCCTGTCCATCATTCTGAATGGGGTACCGTGGATGGTCCTGTCAAAGGTGGTACGCACCACAGGCCTGCGCCTTCGTATCTCTA
This sequence comes from Bacteroidales bacterium, assembly GCA_046483315.1. GTDB lineage: Bacteria > Bacteroidota > Bacteroidia > Bacteroidales > PUMT01 > PXAP01. Next base: position 51,579 of record JAWODJ010000080.1, read on the forward strand.
CCTCCTCTATCTCAAGGTGCCATATATCTTCAAGGTGTGAAAGGAGAGGATCCTTCATCGAATCCTCAATATAGGCCCTCAGTACCTCCTCCGCCGCGGTAGCCGCTGCTATGTCAACTTCATGCTGAACAATTTCCGGCTCTTCTAAATGAAGGGCAACCAGGTTTGCGCTCCCGGGAGTGAAAGTGTCATCCACGCCCCGCCTCTCTCTGCGCTGTGCCCTGCGCTCGCTGTAAAAGCTTCCCTGCAGCACAAGAACGGTGGTGTCATAGAGTTCAATTCCGTCAAACAGGAACCTGCCGTCTTCACCTGTCACCTGGCTCGAGGCAAAGAACTCATCGCCCAGTGCAGAGAGCATCACCTTTGCCCTTACCGGAGTGTCATGCTGGTTTATCAGGGAGACCCTTCCGTCAATAATATGGCCGGTCCCTGCCGGATAACATAAATAGGGATATCGCCCGGCAATAAGGTCATCCCACCTGAAGCGCCGCCATCCGTTGGTTGTCATCAGCAGGTCAAGAAGCTGGTGCCTGCCGGCGTTGCCCGGATCAAAGAAGTAGCCCGGGTTTTCGATAGGTCCGGGAATATCTGAGTTGAGCAGAAGCCATGTCTCTATGTTGTGCCGGTGATGATGGGAGGGCACCACGTAGCTGTCGGTTACCGACACCGAGAATTCCCCCTTCAGTGGATTGCCATTATTATCGGTCAGCTCAAACTCCATCTCAACCTTTTCCCTGTGATCATATACCTCTGCTGACTTAACCACTTCAAGCCGGGCCTGCGGCTCCTTTTCGTTTACAAAGATAAGCCTCTCTGCAACGGGCATTCCCTCTGAAGAGAAAAGGGTAAGGTGTACTATACCTGCCGGGAATCCTGTCTTGTCGATGTTGATAATGGCCATGTTGCTTTCCGGCAGCTTTTCAAGGCAGAAGATCTCTCCCCTGATATGTCCGATCAAAAAGGCGTTGGTGAGGCCGCGGTCCAGGTTGGTCTCTATTCTTACCAGCGCCTCGTCAGGCATGCTGTTGTTAACCTGCAGGGTGTAGCCTGTCTTTTTTACCCCGGGAAGTTCAAAGCGGAGAGTTGTGTCGGCTGTTTCAACATCGGCATGGTATAGTTTGCCGTCAAGCGGGGTGAATTCAAACCTGCCGAGCCCGAAGCGGCCGGTTGCAAAACCGGCAACATGATTGCCAAGGTCATCATATACCTTGCCCTGCAATTCGATGCCTGTTCCACAGGCTATGGTTGATTTAACCGCCACAACAGAGCTGAGCCCGGCTACAAGGTCGCCTCCCTCGGGGAAGAACCTGACATCAGGATCGTTTGAGAGGATCAAGAACTGTTCAGCAGGGGCTTCCGGCCTTCCTTCATCAGTGGGTATCGGAGCCATAGCGGCAGTATCCGGAGAGACTTCCGGACCTTCCTCGGCGGTTGGTATTTGAGCCATGGCAGCAGTATCCGAAAGGGATTTGGTTACCGGGGTATCCGGGTGCTCAGGCACGTCATCCGGTATGCCGTCAGTTAACGGAGCTGATTGTGGTTTCCTGCCGGGTGCAGCAGCCTGCCTGCTGCCGGTTAACCCAAATCTGCCCGGGTATGCATCAATAACCCGAAGCTCCATGCTGAAGAGTGGAGAGCTGCTGTAGTTGCGCATGTAGTTGGTATGGCCGCGTAAAACCCAGGTGCCCGGTTCAAATTCCGGATCGAGTTGGAAATCCCCATGTCCCGTACCTTCGGTTATCCCGATGTACCGCCTGCCGGCCAACACGCCCGCGGTATCGGCAAACTCCACATAGACGATCCGGCTCCAGGGAGATGCCTGGTGAGAGGAGGCATCGGTAAGGTAGAGCTTGAACCAGATGGTCTCGCCGGGAAGGTAGTGGGATTTGTCGGTATGGATATAGAGCTTCTCTTGCGGGTAAAACTCACCCAGGTGAACCAGCCGGCGGCTTATCTCCAGGGAGAGGTCTGCCTGCCTGTCAATAGAATCAAACACAAGCTGGTATTCAATTTCATCTTCAACATGTTGATCAATGGAGGGCGTACTTGCCCTGCAAGAAAAAAGGAAAACCAGCAACAAAACAGCAGCAGGTATGGTCAGGGCTGAGGTGGTTATCCTTACAGACAAGCTGAGAGCTGTGATATTCAGCTTCATTACTTTTGTGTTAATATCCGCTGATGCCATGCAGGATTAGCAGGCAATTTGATCCTGTTACCGGCGACTTACATGAACTAAGTTGTAAGTTATAAAAAACCTGACAATAATTTCGCCAAAACCGGAAAATTGCAGGAAATTCATAAAGAACAAATATTACTTTATCTTACCTCGGCCATTCTTTTCTTTGTATTCATCAAGCTTGCATTTTTAAAATGCCTGTTGATCTCGTTTTTTAATTTGTACGGACGATTAAATGTTTCCTGCGAAACCTTAAAAAAATCTGATAGCTTTCTAACTGTAACTTTTGAAAGTCCTTTATGATAATTTAGAATTTTAGAAACTGTTCCTTTTGACAAATCAAGAATATCGGCCAAATCCTTAGCCTTTAAATTGTTATCACGCATCAGTGATTTTAGTAATTCAACAGGGTCAGAGTCTTTAAAAGTCCCTTGCTCATTGTCCCATTTCTCAATTAATAGAGTAAGCAAGTCAATTTCGTCTTGGTTTTTTTCATTAGAAATTAAATTCTCTAAGATATTGCAATACTTATCATATTGATTTTTATCCTTAATTATGGTGTATTTTAGAGTTTCCATATCATTAATTTTAATTTTTTTTTTCAATATTCGTTTATTTTATATTGCTTTCCATCATTACATAGTTTTGTATACTCTGCATGTGTACCAATCCATTTTACAAATAAATGGACTTTCGTTTCTCCGAAATAATATTTGCATATCATTCTATAATTATTTCCACCAATATTAAATACAACTCGATTAGAACCTTTTCCGAGAATATCCGCACTATTAAAAGTCGATATAATCTCATTTGGTTCTTTCCATTCAACTCGTTTAATAATCGTTACCCATATCTCAAAAGATGCTTTGCTCCTGGAATTTTTCAGGACATATTCCTCAATTGACTGTTTTTTTATTAGATGTACTCTCATTTACCTGTTTGCAAATATACAAAATAGTTTCACAAAAGGAAACCTCAGTCTCTTGCTTTTTTTAGTTTGTGGTGTAATATTGAGTGTTAATACTTCAAACTGTCTTTGGGCTCTGTAAAGCCAGAATGACCGCCTTGATAATTAAAAGGGCCGGTTCTCCTGTACCCACAACTCTTTTGTTTTTACAACCGGGATCCCGGTTTCTGTCATGCCCTCGATAATGATGCGGTATACGGATGCCTTGTCTGAAGTAAAAAAGGAGACTCTTGCCCTGCCGTCTTCACCTGTCACCTGGCTCGAGGCAAAGAACTCATCGCCCAGTGCAGAGAGCATCACCTTTGCCCTTACCGGGACATCATGCTGCTTTATCAGGGAAACCCTTCCGTCAATAATATGGCCGGTCCCTGCCGGATAACATAAATAGGGATAGCGTCCGGCGATAAGGTCATCCCACCTGAAGCGCCGCCAGCCGTTGGTTGTCATCAGCAGGTCAAAGGCTTAACTCCCTGCCGGATTTGTATGTAATCCTAAACCGGAGATTTACAAAAATGGGAACTGCAGCCCACTTGTCCTCAATATTGGTTTTTCGTTTACGTTTAGAATAAACCGGCAGGATCGGACCGCCCTGGTAGCCAAGACTAAATGAACGGCCAAGGGATATCTCCCTTCCCAGTCCGGCAGAATACCGGTCAAACCGGTATGATCCGCCTGCATGCACACCATCCCAGATCCCATAACCAAAATTAATACCGGCCTGGTTCGTACTCTGGCACAGGGCGCTGACTGACAGTGTTGAAATTATTGCAATCAGCAGGGTCCTTTTAAGAAGTTGCATGCTCATTGTATGTCAATTTAGGGAAACATTGCCAGTTATAGATACAGCTACCTCAAAACCTGATATCTGGTTATATAATTAAGACGAAATAATGTCCGGATAGTTGGAATTAGATATCAGGAATTTGTGTTGGGCCGCAGAGAATAAAATGGCCATGGCCGTTTGTAGCATGAGACACCAGGAAATTGCTTTCAAAAATATGATCAATTTCAGATACTATTAATTCGCTGTTTTGTACTTTAGTGGCTTGAACCTCCAATTTTAGTGGATATAAAAGGTGGCAAAAATAAACGTCAAAGATACTGAAATCACTATTATATCAGTTGAGGAAAGAGATTACATTTCGCTTACTGATATGGCTAATACAAAAGAAAGCGAAAGCCGTGCTGCCGATATTATTAAAAACTGGTTGAGAGGCCGTTACACACTTGAGTTTTTGGGTACCTGGGAGAAAATAAATAACCCTGGCTTTAAAGTGGTCGAATTTGACCACTTTAAATCACAAGCTGGTTTGCCAAGTTTTGTATTGAGTGTTTCGGAATGGATAAGAAAAACCAATGCTGTTGGGATTATTGTAAAAAAAGGCAAGTATGGAGGAACTTTTGCCCATAAAGACATTGCATTTGAATTTGGTTCAGCTATCAGTGTTCCTTTTAAGCTGTATTTGATTAATGAATTTCAACGCCTTAAAGATGAAGAACAAAAACAACTAGGATGGACGGCAAAGCGGGACCTTGCTAAATTGAATTACCACATTCATACCGATGCAATTAAACAAAATCTCATACCACAGGAACTCTCAGCAGCGCAAACATCAATAATATACGCCAATGAAGCCGATGTTCTTAATGTAGCTTTGTTTGGGATAACAGCTAAACAATGGAGAGATGCAAACCCCGATTTAAAAGGGAATATTCGTGATTATGCTACAATAAATGAGTTGATTTGCCTGTCAAATATGGAGAACCTGAATGCTCTGTTTATCAACGAAAAGATGTCCCAAAAAGAACGTTTGATAAAACTTAACCAAATCGCCATTAAGCAAATGGTTATTTTACAAGATGCTGAAAGACGAAAATTATTGAAATAATTATCCGGATTCTGACCTGCGCAGGAATACACATTGATTAGCAGATCAAATATATGATCAATTTCAGATACTATTAATTCGCTGTTTTGTACTTTAGTGGCTTGTAAAGCAGTTGGTTTTCCGGCTGCCGTGGTACTGCCGCTTGCGCGAGGGGCAATTAAAACGGGAGTTTCGCATCGGAATGCCGGGCACAATTTTCAAATCTGCAATCTTAGTGGATAAAAAACGTGATAAAATAAAAAGGACCGGGAAAACCGGGGGGGCTGATAGCGGGCATTCTCCGGCTTCTGTTGGTGACGGGAATCCTCAGGCTTTGCCAGATAGCGGGCATTCTCCGGCTTCACCGGAAAAAGGGAATTTCAGGGCTTTACCTGAAAATTGGAATTCTCAGTCCCCGGTTGGTAACCGGAATTCTTCGGCAAAGCCAGACAAAGGGAATTCTTTGGCTTCAATCGACCGGCGGTGCTTCCTTAAGATGGGGGCGCTGCTGGGCGGTGGACTGGTGGCCGGGGCTCCTTTAGCCAGCTGTATAAGGGAATTGGAAAGGCATACCCCGGTACTTGTTGATGAGATTGACGGGGTAAAGATCATTCGGGCGGGATGCCCGGCACACAACTGTGGCGGCAGGTGCGTTCTTACCCTCCACGTTAAGGATGAGAAGATACTAAGGATTGAGACCGACGACCGGCCCGGCGATACGCTGGCCGACCCGCAGCTCAGGGCCTGCATCCGCGGCCGCTCCTACAGGCGCCGTCAGTATCACCCCGACAGGCTCAAATACCCGATGAAGCGGACCGGCAAGAGGGGTGAGGGGAAATTTGAAAGGATAGGCTGGGATGAGGCTTACGATATACTGGCTTCGCAAATAGAACGTGTAAGGGAAAAATACGGCAACCAGGCGATACTGGTGCCATACGGCACCGGCAGCTACAACCAGGTGGGGGGACGGCAGACTGCCGCAAGACTGATGAACCTGCTGGGTGGTTCGCTTGGTTACTACAACTCCTACAGCTGGGCATGCATAAGCAGGGCCACGCCTTATGTGTATGGGACATCGGTGACCGGCAACCAGAGGCAGGACTGGGTGAACAGCAAATTTATCATCATGTGGGGCTGGAACCCTGCCGAGATGCGCGACGGCACCAACAGCGACTTTTTCATTAAGAAAGCAAGGCAGAACGGGGCAAGGGTGGTGTGCATCGACCCGCAGATGACCATGAGCGCCGTATCACTGGCCGACGAGTGGATACCCATAAGGCCGGGCACCGACACGGCAATGATGAGCGCCATGGCTTATGTGATAATTTCTGAGAACCTGCACGACAAAGAGTTTATCGATCGCTGCTGCATTGGGTTCGATAAAAGCCAGATGCCCCCGGGCTGTGAAAACGAAGAGAGCTATTATGACTACATTTTCGGCACCCGCGACGGCGTGCCCAAAACACCGCAGTGGGCAGAAGCTGTAACGGGCGTACCGGCGGCCACAATTGCACGAACAGGCCGCGAATATGGCAGCTCTAAACCGGCCGTGCTGTACCAGGGCTACGGCATGCAGCGCCGTGCTTACGGCGAGCAGCCTGTGCTTGCAGGTTGTGTCTTACCTGCTATTACAGGCAATGTTGGTATCCCCGGCGGATGGGCAGGAGGGATCGCTCTGCAGGCCGATGACGGCGGGCCGTTCTGGAATGTTTTTCCCACGGGCCGCAACCCGGTCACTGCAAGCATACCGGTGTTTCTGTGGACCGAGGCGATATTGCGTGGTACGGAGATGGGTCCGGCCGAAGGATTGCGCGGAGTCGAAAGGCTGGAGAGCAACATAAAGCTGATCTGGTCGGTGGCATCGAATATCCTGATCAACCAGCACTCCGATGTGAACCGCACGGCAAAGATACTGGCCGATGAGAGTCTGGTGGAGTTCATCGCCCTGCAGGATCAGTTCATGACTCCTTCGGGTAAATTTGCCGACCTGGTGCTGCCGGTCTGTACCCAGTTTGAGAGTTGGGGACTGGAGGACGGGTGGAAGTATGGCGACGAGGTGATCATCATGCCGCAGATTGCCAAAACCCCGCATGAAACAAAGAGTGATTACAACATCTGCGCAGAGCTGGCCGAAAGGTTCGGGCTCAGGGAGGAATATACGGAAGGACGGACGGAAAGGGGATGGATCGAATGGGCCGTTGACCGGTACCGCAATACGCGGTTCCCCGATATACCGTCGCTCGATGAGATGGAGGAGAAGAACACCGGGGTGTTCAGCGTGCCGGTGACCGATCCGAAGGTGGCGTTTACCGATTTCCGTAAAGATCCGCGAAAGCATCCTCTTAACACCCCTTCCGGAAAGATCGAGATATTCTCTGAGCGGCTGTTCAGAATGGGCAATCCCGAAGAGATTCCGGCGGTGCCCAAGTATATCCAGGAGTGGGAGAGCCCTTTCGGAGAAGAGAGCCGTGAGTATCCGCTTCAGGCCATCGGGCATCACTACATGCAGAGGGTGCACTCGACGCATGATAACGTGGACTGGCTCAATGAGGCGTTCCCGCAGAGGGTGTTTATCAATCCGCTGGATGCCGCAGAGAGGGGGATAGAGGATGGCGACAAGGTGATGGTATGGAACGGTCGCGGGCGCATGGTCATCCCATGCAGGCTGACTCCTAAAATTATGCCCGGGGTGGTTAACATCCCGCAGGGTGCCTGGTATACGCCTGATGAGAACGGCATTGACCGCCGCGGATGTGTGAACGTGCTGACCTCGCACCGGTGGACGCCGCTGGCATTCGGCAACGCGCAGCACACCATAATGGTGGAGATAAAAAAAGAGGGGTGATGATGTTGAAAATCTGTTTTGGAGTTAATTAAAAGTCAAGGAGTAATCTATGAATAAGCAGCTTGCATTTTATTTTGACTCTTCGGCCTGTTCAGGTTGCAAGACCTGCCAGGTGGCTTGCAGGGACAAGCATGATCTGGGAAAGGGAATGCTGTGGAGAAGGGTTTACGAGGTGGCCGGCGGGGACTGGCGGAGGGAGGGCCAGGCGTGGGTGCCCGATATTTATTCGTACTACATATCGATGGCATGTAACCACTGTCTTGATCCAATATGCATGAACTCATGCCCGAACAATGCTATTTACCGGAATGACGACGGACTGGTACTGATTGATGAGAAGAGGTGCATGGGGTGCCGCTATTGTGAGTGGACCTGCCCCTATGGTGCTTTGCACTACGATGATGAGAAGGGCGTGATGACAAAATGCACCATGTGTGCCGACTATATAGAACAGGGCAAGCCACCGGCATGTGTCTCTGCATGCCCTATGAGGGTATTGGAGGTCGGAGAGCTTTACGAGTACAGGGGCAGGCTGCTGGAACCGCCTTCAATGTACCCTCTTCCCGACCCCGGAATTACAAATCCTGCACTGGTAGTTAAACCTCATAAGGATTCGCTCAGGGCAGAAAGGGAGAAATTAAGGATCAACAACAGGGAGGAGGTGAAGGATGACGGGTAGTACATGGTCACTTGTTTTTTTCACCCTTTTTGCGCAGGCCGCATTCGGACTCATTGTAGCTCTCGCAGTTTTTGCTGCCGGAAAACAACCGGTTGTCAGGATTGTTTATGTTAACGTGCGGACACTTGTTACGGGTATTGCCCTTGTGTTAATGGCAGCTGCACTGGTTTTCTCATTTTTTCACCTGGGGTCTCCCGAAAAGGCACTGTATGCTGCTTCCAATCTGAGATCCTCCTGGCTAAGCAGGGAGATACTTGTGGTATCTGTTTTCAGCGTGGTTCTCCTGGTCTGGTACATTATGCAGAAAGCAGATGCTGCCGGTAAGCTTGCCAACAGGTATATGCGGAATATCTCTGTTCTTGCAGGAGCACTGATGGTTTTTACAATGGCAAGGCTTTATATGGTGCCTACCATACCGGCATGGGATTCTGCCGGGACATTGGTTCTGTTTTACAGCAGCGGGATATTGCTGGGAACTCCGTTTCTGCTTGCGCTTATAATACCTTCATATATAACTGGACCGGAAAGACCCGGTTATTACTTTTTTATACCGGTAATGGCAATACTGATTATTTCAGCTTTTCTGGTTCGGATACTGTTTATGTTTTTTCATGATCCGGCAATTGAGAACCCGGCATTACCTCCGGCTGATATTCCATTGCTGCTTTATGTATTTCATTATATTTTTCTTACGGCAGGAATTACACTTATCACTTTACGTATTTTTTTCCTTTCGGGGACAAGTGCCCGGGCATGGAAACTCTTTTTACTGCTTTCACTTGTATTTATCTTTACCGGGGAGATAATTGGCAGGTATATCTTTTATGCCGGCTATTTCAGGGTTGGGGTGTGATCACTTAACTGTCCGGCAGCAGAGAGGGGAACCACTCTTTCCCTGCTGATATCCACACCCGCAGAAGTATCCAGCCGACAGATATTCCCAGCAATGCCCCGAAGAGACAATCTCCCGGATAATGCACGCCCAGATATATACGGCTGTATGTGAATATAACCGCCCATGTATATATTACCCATGTATACCATCTTATCCCGATTATCCCGGAGGTAAAATATGCTACGGCAAAAGAATTGGCTGCGTGTGAAGAGACAAAGCCGTATAATGCTCCCCTTCTTCCCGGAATATGAATAATATCTGAAAGCGCAGGTTCATGAGAGGGCCGGAGTCGCTGGAAAACATTCTTGAACAGGTGAACAGATGCCTGGTCGCTGAGTGTTAACAGAAAGACGATAAAGAAAATTGAAAGTAACAGCCATGGCCATTTATTGCGGTTAAGGTTTATGTTGAGATTTAATAATCCTCCCTCCGGTGATTTTTGAATTTTTACAGCCATATATCGCCATACCAGCAGTGCGAGAATAATTACATAAAGAAATATCCATGAATATTGCTTTGTAATCCATAAAAAAATGGTATCGAATAAACTATTATGCAGACTGTTTAGAAATATAAAAAGACTTGTATCGAGTTGTTTCAGAAATTCAATCATATTATTAACTGTTGAGTATTTCCCAGAGATTATCCTTTAAGGTGGTTATTCCGGTTCCTGTAACCGCAGAGATGAACAGCCTTTGCACACCAGGCAGTTCCTTTTCAGTTTCAGTGTTCAGCTCTGCCCTGAGCTCTTCATCCAGCAGATCTGATTTTGTTATTGCAAGAAGTCTTTGCTTGTCAAGAAGTTCAGGGTTGTATTTTTTTAGCTCTCCAAGCAGTACGCCGTATTCCTCTTTAATGCTGTTGCTGTCAGCCGGTATCATAAAAAGGAGCATTGCATTCCTTTCTATATGCCGCAGAAATCTCAGTCCGAGACCCCGTCCCTCATGTGCTCCTTCTATGATCCCCGGTATGTCTGCCATGGCAAAGGAGAGATTGTCGCGGTAGCTAACTATTCCGAGGTTCGGGACAAGGGTGGTAAAAGGATAATTGGCTATTTTGGGTTTGGCTGCAGAAACAACGGAAAGAAGCGTTGATTTTCCTGCATTGGGAAACCCCACCAGTCCCACATCTGCCAGTATCTTTAATTCCAGTATGAACCAGCCTTCGATGCCCTCTTCACCGGGCTGGGCAAATCGGGGTGTCTGCATGGTGGCCGATTTGAAATTGGCATTGCCCATACCCCCGCGGCCTCCCGGTGCCAATATCTTCTCCTGTCCATGTTCCGTGATCTCAAAAAGTATTTCTCCGGTCTCCCCGTTTTTTGCAACAGTGCCAAGGGGAACTTCAACAATATTATCTTTCCCTCCGGCACCTGTTTTTTCTTTTGATGACCCTCCCTCTCCATTTTCGGCAAAGACATGCCGCCTGTATTTAAGATGTATGAGGGTCCAGAGTTGTGAATTACCTCTAAGAATAACATTTCCGCCCCTTCCGCCGTCACCTCCGTCAGGCCCTCCCTTGGTTGTAAATTTATCGCGGTGGAAATGAACCGATCCGGCCCCTCCCTTGCCCGAACGGCAAAAGATTTTTACATAATCGACAAAATTGGTATCGGCCATTCCAGGAATTGTTTTAAAAAACAGACAAACTATAAGGCGGTAGTATTTTTAAACTATAACTCAGATTCTGCATATTCATCAATAACCGAAGATATACGCTCAAATATCTCTTCAACGCTTCCTGTTCCGGGCACGGGCCTGAACCTGCCGGTTTTCCCATAGTAATCGCAAACCTGGCAGGTTACATCATTGTAAACTTTGATCCGGTTCCTGATCGTCTCTATATTGTCGTCACTGCGCCCTTCTTCTTCACATCTTTTAAGTAACCTTTTAATAAGTTCATCTTCTTCAACTTCAAGTGTTATCATAACTGATATTGATGTACCTTTTTCTTTTAGCAGCCGGTCAAGTGCAACAGCCTGCTCAACGGTGCGCGGGAATCCGTCGAAAATAAACCCTCTGTGATTGCCGGCACTGTCAATCTTGTTTTTCACCATTTTAATCACTATCTCATCTGGTACCAGCTCTCCTTTATCTGTAAGTTTTTTGGCTTCCAGGCCAAGCGGTGTTTTAGCGGCTATTTCCCCTCTGAGAATGTCGCCGGTGGATAAGTGGGTTAACTTATACTTTTCTATTATCAACTGTGACTGTGTCCCTTTACCTGCACCGGGAGGCCCGAATATTACAATATTTAGCATGCTATTAATTTTTAGAAAGTTAGAAATATAAATCTGGTAAATAATTAGTTGTCATGTTGTTAAAAATTATGAGACGGAGTATTTAATGTGGTTATAATTTTATAAAAAAATTTTAAGTTATGATTTTATATATACCTTCAAAATTTCTTCCCAGATTATTATAGTCGAGGCCGTAACCTATAATAAATTCGTTCGGTATTTCGAGTCCGACATAATCCAGACGGATATTGCCGGTGAATGCTTCAGGCTTTAATAAAAGTGTGGCAATAATTATCTTTTTTGGTTTTTGCAGTTTCAGTTGCCTGACAACACTTTTAAGAGTTATTCCTGTATCAACTATATCCTCAACTATTACTACCGACCTCCCTTTGATATCTTCATTAAGGCCTATAAGCTCTGTGATGCTGCCTGTGGAGGTATCGTCCCTGTATGAGGAGAGTTTAAGAAAAGAGACATGGCAATTCATCCTTATCTTTTTCAGAAGGTCGGAAGTGAACATAAAAGAACCGTTGAGGATGCTCAGGAAAAGCGGAATCTCCCCGGCAAGGTCATTATTTATATTGTCAGCAATTTTTGAAACAGCCTCCTGAATTTTTTGAGGAGTTATCAAAAGGCTGAATTCCTTGTCATGCAGTTTTATTCTGTCCATTAATCGGCAACTTTTGAAACACCAGTTTAACAGGGTAATTATATATTGCTGTATCAGTCATATTCAGATGAAAAATCAATATCCGGTCATTTCTATAGCGGTGAAAATACCGGCTTCCTGTTCTGCTGTTTTACAATTTTTAAGTATCTTGCGAAATTAAAAAAATAAGGGATTAAGTTGGGATAAATAGCAATAATAAATTTTCAGTACCTGGAAAAATGTACCTTATCAGGTACAAAGCATACAGGTGAACCAAACAATAAAATCATTAATTATGCAGGCAAAAGTAAGTATCATTATGGGCAGTACCTCTGACATGCCAATCATGGAAGAATCTGCAAAAATACTGAATGACTTTAAGATTCCATTTGAGATCAACGCGCTTTCGGCTCACCGGACACCGGAAAAGGTGGCGGAATTTGCAGCCGGTGCTTATGACAGAGGCATCAGGGTTTTTATTGCCGGTGCAGGTGGTGCAGCACATTTGCCGGGGGTAATAGCAGCACTCACACCCCTGCCGGTTATTGGCGTACCCATAAATTCATCCAATTCCCTGGATGGCTGGGATTCAATACTGTCAATCCTGCAAATGCCTGCAGGGATCCCGGTTGCCACTGTTGCAATTGACGGGGCGAGGAATGCCGGAATACTGGCAGCCCAGATTCTTGGCACAGGTGATCCAGATGTTTATAATGCTGTAAGGGAGTTTAAGATCAAACTCAAGGATAAGATATTAAAAGCAAATAAGGATTTATCTGAAATTAAATTTGAGTATAAGACAAATTAATAAATTTTTAGTAACTTGAATATGTTTGTTTTTATCAGGCATATTCAATGCAAAAAAAAGGATATACTATCTGCTTTACCGGGAAAAGGGTCACTCTGATCTTTTTGCCGGTTTTTATTTTCCTCTTGAACAGGCCTCTTTCGGCTAATGAAAATTATCCTCTTGGCAGCAGGGCAGCGGCAATGGGAAATGCTGCCGTTGCCCTGAGCGATATCTGGTCGGTACATCATAACCAGGCCGGGCTTGCATCAATTTTTGCCATCCGGGCAGGCTTTCACAGTGAAAATAAATTTATGGTTCCGGAGTTTGGATTGCAGGCGTTTGCCCTTGCCATACCAACCAAACCCGGCACTCTGGGAGTGAGCTATACATATTTCGGATTTTCAAAATATAATGAGAGTAAACTTGGCCTTGCCTTCGGACGTATGTTTGGTGAGAGGATATCAGCCGGTATACAGATAAATTATATCTATACATATATTGCAGAAGATTATGGTGATACCGGCAGCCTGACAGTGGAAGGAGGCTTTATTGCACAGCCTGCTGACGGCTTATTTATTGCCGCCCATGTATATAACCCCATAGGTACAGAGATCAAAACTTATTATGATGAACCGGTTCCCACTATTTTGAGTTTCGGGTTAGCGGGTTACCTCAGTGAAAGGCTGCTGATAGCCGCAGAAGCTGAAAAGGAGTTAGACCACAGAGTGGTTTTCAAGGCAGGGCTTGAAATGAGTTTTCTCGGATCTCTTTATCTGCGTACCGGTATTTCGTCCAGGCCTGTTCAAAGTTCTTTTGGAATAGGTTATGTTTTTGGCAAACTGGCGGCTGACCTTGCTTTTACCAATCATCAGGTGCTGGGATTTACCCCGCATCTCTCGGTAAGTTATACTTTCTGATGAAGCCGGTTTTTGTCATATCTGCTATATGGCTTTTGTTTTATACGCTGCCGGGTTTTTCACAGTTATATGATCATCATCAAATGACTGAAGAGTTGATTGAGGAACTTGTGCGATCTGACATTTCCGGTATTGACCCAGCCATTATTTATGATGACCTGTTTTATTATTTACATAATCCGCTTGATATTAATACTGCCGGGGCGGAGGAGTTGAGGGGCATTTACTTTTTAAACGAGCTGCAGATTGCTAATCTTATTGAATACAGGCATTCGCATGGCGACATTCTCACTGTCTATGAAATCCAATATATAGAAGGATTTTCACAGGAGGATGTAAAAAAGTTAATTCCTTTTATCACTGTAGGAGAGATAAAAACGGTTGCTGCAGTATCTCCTGCAGGAGTACTAAGGGATGGGAGACATCAGCTTTATTTACGTCTTCAACAGGTTCTGCAGGAGCAGAGGGGTTTTTCTCCGGTAAGCGACAGTGCCCTGTCAGCAAGTCCGGATTCCCGTTATTCAGGCAGCCCCCTTAAAATTTATAACCGTTACCAGTTCAGCTATCGCAACCAGGTACAGGCTGGTATTGTTGCAGAGAAGGATCCCGGAGAAGAATTTTTCAGGGGATCCAACCCTTACGGGTTTGATTATTATTCTGCACATCTTCAGATCAATGATATAGGTAAGATAAAAACTATTGCCGTTGGCGATTTTCAGGCTGGTTTCGGACAGGGTTTAATTTTGTGGTCCGGGCTCTCTTTTGGAAAGTCTGTGAACACACTCAATATAAAGAAGAGTGGAAGGGGTATTCAGAAATATTCATCTACCGGGGAGAATATGTTTTTCCGGGGTGCAGGGTTAACATTCAGGCTGTCACAAAGCACTGAGGGAAGCTTTTTTGTGTCGAAAAAGAAAATCGATGCCGGCATTACTCTTGTTGATGAAGAGGGCGGGATTTCAGAAGTGTCTTTTTTGCGGGATACAGGAATTCATGCCACACCATCGCAGATAGAAGGTAAAAATGTACTGGGAGAAATGGTGCTGGGTGGAAATATAAACTATAACCACAGACTGTTCAGGATAGGGGCAACTGTTGCAGCCCTGGAGTATGATGCCGTGCTTAACCCGCCTGGGAGGATATATAACCAGTTTGATTTCAGGGGTAGCAGAAATATGAATGCCGGACTGGATTATCAGTTTTCACTGGGTTCTTTCAGGTTTTTTGGTGAAGGGGCAATAAGCAGCAGCAGAGGTACTGCAATGCTTGGAGGTGTCATGGCAAATCTTAGTTCAAGGATGAGCCTGTCTGCACTATACAGAAATTATGCGCGAGACTATCATGCTTATTTCAGTAACGGGTTCAGAGAAAATACACGGACCGAAAATGAAGAGGGTTATTACCTTGGCGCCCTGGTACACCCTTTCAGTCGCCTGAAGTTGTCAGCATACTTTGATCTTTTTTCATTTCCGTGGATGAGGTATAGTGCCTGGGCACCATCAGGAGGGTATGAATATTTTATGCAGGTTGATTACAATCATTCCGGCAATTTGAATATGTATATGAGCTTCAAATACAAAGATAAACCTGTAAACGCTCCTTCCGGGGAGAGTGCAGTAAGGGATCTGTATGATGCGGCTACAACAAGACTGAGGTATCATGTAAACTATTCTGCTTCGACTTCAGTGGAACTGAGAAACAGGCTGGAGATGACACAATACAGGAGAGAGGATATTTCTCCCGAAAGGGGATTTCTGATTTTTCAGGATGTTTTGTTCAGACCTGTAAAGTTCCCTCTGTCATTTGCTTTCCGATATGCTTTATTTGATACTGAAAGCTATAATGCACGTCTTTACGCTTATGAGAATGATGTTTTACACGCTTTTTCGATTCCGGCCTATTATGACAGTGGATATCGCAGTTATCTTCTGGTAAAGTATACGCTAAGGGAGGCAGTTGATATCTGGTTAAGATATGCAATCACAAAGTTACCAGGGAAGGAGCGCATTGGTTCAGGACTTAATGAGGTTATTGGAGATGTCAGGTCGGAGATTAAGGCACAGGTGAGGATGCGATTTTAGATATCCTAAAACTGATATTCAGGTGTGGGGAAAGTCGTCAGGAATCCTCCCTGGTTTTTATATCTTTTATATTCAGCTGCCATGTTGTGTTACCCCTGTACAGGTTCTCTTCTACTGTAAAACAGGCATCGAAACGGATACCCAGACTGATAAGCTTATGATGATTGGCCTGCTGGAAAGCAATGGCCTGAAAAACATGATCCTGCGAATCTTCTGAAAAAACCTCCATCTTCAGGTGTTCTTTTGTAGGGCCGACTATTTTCAGGGTACCGTTGGTCACAAGATTTGAGGCCATGAATACAGGTGACATGTTCTCGGGGCCGAAAGGCTGGAATTGTTTGAGCAACCTGCAAAATTTACTGTCAATATTTTTAACTGAAATTATTGCATCTGCCTCAATTTTGGGTGTCATTTGAGAAGGGGTGATATTATGGCTGACAAGTTCTTCAAAACGCTTCTTGAACAGCGGTACATTTTCAAGTGTCATTGTCATACCGGCAGCATACATATGTCCTCCGAAATTTTCAAGCAGGTCACTGCAGGCTTCCACAACCTGGTAAATATCAAATCCGGAAACAGACCTGGCAGATCCTGTTGCAAGACCGTTTGATTCGGTCAGTATAACTGTTGGGCGGTAGTAAGTTTCTATAAGCCTTGAAGCAACAATTCCTATAACTCCCTTATGCCATTCAGGATTGAACAGAACGGTTGATTTTCTGTCGCCAAAATATTTGTCTGCCGCTATCATTCTAATGGCTTCCTGGGTTATCTGCCGGTCAATATGTTTTCGGTCATTGTTGAAAATATTGATAATATCGCCTATCTCCCTTGCAATGTGGTCGTCATTTGCAATCAGTAATTCAACTGCCTTATTGCCTGATTTCATGCGGCCGGCCGCATTGATCCTCGGGCCAATTTTAAAGACTATGTCATCAATTGTAATCTCTTTATTATCAATTCCCGCGATCTTAATGATCGACTTAAGTCCGAAACAGGGATCTTCATTCAACTGCTTTAAACCGAAATGCGCCAGTATACGGTTTTCTCCGGTAATGGGGACAATATCAGATGCTATGCTCACAACGACAAGGTCCAGAAATTTTAATAGTTGATCTGTTTGATAATCACTGTTTCTGGTAAGGGCCTGCATCATTTTAAAACCCACCCCGCATCCTGAAAGTTCTTTGAAAGGGTAGTTGCATCCCGGTTGTTTGGGATCCAGAATGGCAACTGCATCGGGTATAGTATCGCCCGGCATATGATGATCACATATTATGAAGTCAATGTTCCTGGATTTTGCATATTCAATTTTTTCAACTGCTTTAATGCCGCAATCAAGGGCAATTATCAGGCTGATATTATTATCGGCAGCAAAATCCACTGATTTTTTACTTATACCATAACCCTCTGTATAACGGTCGGGTATATAAGATGCAATATTTGAATATCGCTGTTTCAGGAAAGAATAGACAAGTGCAACAGATGTGGTTCCGTCAACATCGTAATCTCCGTAGATAAGTATGTTTTCATTTTTTCTTATGGCAGTCAGAATTCTTTCCGTAGCCTTACCCATATCTTTCATGAGAAAGGGATCATGCAGGTCAGAAAGTTCAGGACGGAAAAAGATCCTTGCCTGTTCATATGTTTTTATATTTCTCTGGATAAGCAGGTTTGCGAGAACAGTGTCAATGCCAAGAACTGAAGCCAGTTCCAAAACATCTTTTCTTTCACCCTGTTTTTTTATGATCCATTCTTTTTCCATACCTGTTGAGGATTCATTAATCCCGGATAAGGTTCATCCGGAATACAGATGAAAGATTCACTTTAAGCCTACTTTTTACTTCATTAATATCCTGAATGCTACCCAGTTCCTTTTCCATTGATGTTACACCCTTGTCTTTTAAACCACACGGGTTAATGTAACTGAAGTAATTCAGGTCAGTATTTACATTGAAGGCAAAACCATGCATTGTAACATGACGGCTGGCGCGCACTCCTATGGCACATATTTTTCTTGCCCGGGCCGGATCGGCCGGATCTATCCATACCCCTGAAGCCGACTCAATTCTTGATGCTTCAATATCATATTCATTAAGGGTCTTTATTATGGCCTCTTCAATACTATAAATATATTGTCTGATACTCAGGCCGAAATTGTCAAGGTTAAGGATGGGGTATCCTACAATTTGACCGGGACCATGGTAAGTGATGTCGCCTCCCCGGTTGATTTTGTAAAAAGTCGCATTGATTTTCTTAAGAAAACCGGCACTGATAAGAAGATTATTTTCAGCACCACTTTTCCCAAGTGTATATACATGGGGGTGTTCGCAAAGAAGCAGATAACCGCATACTTCATTTGCTTCAGCCTTGACGGTTGAAGCTTCTAATTTCCCTGTTAATATTTTATTAAATAGTGTCTCCTGGTACTCCCATGCTTTTTTGTAATCAATGGATCCGAGATCCTGGTAAGTTACTGTTTTTAACATATTTTATTTTATTCCTGTTTTGCTTTTTCAGGACATGCTTTTCTGCATGATATGAGGAACGGACAAGGGGACTGCTTTCCATAAACTTAAATCCTTTCTCAAGCCCTATTCTTCCGTATTCCTCAAATTGTTCCGGTCTTATATAGCTTACCACCGGCATATGTTCCCTGCTCGGGGCAAGGTACTGGCCTATGGTCATTATGCTGCATCCTGCATCCAGAAGATCATCCATTGTTTCCAGAACCTCTTCCCGGGTTTCTCCCAATCCCAGCATGATCCCCGACTTTGATCGTATTCCTGAAGATGAAATGTACCTGATTATCTGCAGACTGATTTCATATCTTGCCCTGCTTCTGATTGACGGGGTTAATCGCCTTACTGTTTCAAGGTTATGTGAGATCACTTCGGGCCGTGCATCGATTATCTTCTGCAGGAGATTTTCATCTCCATTGAAATCAGGAATCAATACCTCTATACTGGTGCCGGGGTTCATCTTTTTTATACTGTCTATGGTTTCTGTCCATATTCCTGCACCTCCGTCGGGAAGATCATCCCTGTCAACCGATGTTATCACGCAATGATCCAGACCAAGCATGTGCACAGATTCTGCAATCCTGAAAGGTTCTTCAGGATCAGCCGGTGCAGGTTTTCCGGTTTTAACCCCGCAAAATTTACAGTTACGTGTACAGGTATCTCCCAGTATCATGAATGTAGCAGTGCCATTGCTCCAGCATTCTCCTATGTTGGGACAATTCCCGCTGGAACAGATGGTATGAAGATGGTGCTTCTGGCTTATATTTTTAACCTTTGAGTATTTATAACCCATGGGAAGCTTCATCTTAAGCCAATCCGGAAGTTGTCTTTTTTTTGTACCAATGCTCATCTTGCCCTCTCAATATATCCTGATTTTTTACAGATCATAAAAATACATCATTTTCTTCTCAAATTTAACTTAAATAATTGAAATAAATGTATATGTTTTTCAAGGTTCCTTTGTTCAGCTATTTGCAAAACCAGGTTAGGATTTGTGATGTAATTAGGCCATTGAAATAACTAACAGAAAAAGATATTCTTATATCTTTGCAAAAATTTTCAGGTATGAACAAAATGCATTTAAGTGAGCAGGAACTTATCAGAAGAGAAGCCCTTGATGAATTAATCAAGCTTGGTATAGATCCTTATCCCGCTGAAACATTTGATGTAAATGTCAGCTCCCGGGAGATACTGGAGAACTTCAGCAAGGATTCTGATCAATACCAGGATGTACAGATTGCGGGAAGAATAATGAGCAGGCGGATTATGGGAAATGCTTCATTTGCCGGTTTGCAGGATCAGGATGGGAGAATACAGATTTACCTTCGAAGGGACGATCTTTGTCCCCGGGAAGATAAAACTTTATATAACACGGTTTTTAAGAAGCTATTGGATATCGGCGATATTATTGGTGTCAGGGGATTTGTATTTGTAACACAGGTCGGTGAGATATCAATCCATGTAAAGGAGTTGAAACTTCTTGCCAAATCACTGCATCCTCTCCCTGTTGTGAAAGAAAAGGAGGGTAAGACATACGATGCATTCAGTGACCCGGATCAGCGTTACAGGCAGAGATATCTGGATATGATAGTTAATCCCGGGGTTAGGGATGTGTTCATCAAACGAACCCGGCTGGTTGATTCAATGCGCAGTTTCTTAAACGGCAAAGGATATATTGAAGTAGAAACGCCCGTATTGCAACCCATATATGGTGGTGCCACGGCAAGACCATTCACCACATATCACAATACACTTGATATGACCCTTTATCTCAGAATTGCCAATGAGTTATATTTAAAGAGGCTGATAGTAGGAGGTTTTGAGGGTGTATATGAATTTTCAAAAGATTTCAGGAATGAAGGAATGAGCCGTTTCCACAATCCTGAATTCACCCAGATGGAGCTTTACGTTGCCTACAAGGACTATCAGTGGATGATGAATCTTGTCGAGGAGATGCTAGAAAAGGCTGCTGTTGATTTGGCGGGTTCCACGGTCCTTAAAGTAGGAGAACATCAGATTGATTTCAAAAGGCCATGGAAACGTTATACTATGTATGAAGTCATCAGGGAGTTTACCGGCATCGATATTTCTTCAATGGATGAAGCCAGGTTAGCAGATACTGCCGGTAAGCTTGGTGTTGAAGTTGATAAAACAATGGCAAAGGGTAAAATTATCGATGAGATCTTTGGTGAGTTATGTGAGCCAAACCTTATCCAGCCCACCTTTATAACTGATTATCCTGTTGAGATGTCACCCCTTGCCAAGAAACACCGGGAAGAACCCGGCCTGGTTGAAAGGTTTGAGGCTATAGTAAACGGAAAGGAACTTTGCAACTCATTTTCCGAGCTTAATGATCCGCTGGATCAGCGTGAACGTTTTGAACAGCAACTGATGCTTGCCCAAAGGGGAGATCAGGAAGCTATGGTTATGGATGAGGATTTTTTACGTGCACTTGAATATGGGATGCCGCCAACTGCCGGACTTGGAGTGGGTATTGACAGGCTTGCAATGATTATGACCAATTCCGGTTCTATTCAGGATGTTATATTTTTCCCTCAGATGAGACCTGAGAAGAAGACCATTAAGCCTGATCCCGATAAACTTCAGGGGACCGGCATTCCCGGTGAGTGGGTCGGGATAATCATTGAACTGGGCTATCACAGCCCAGGAGATTTGGGTAAAGTTTCAGCCGGCAAGCTGCACAATGAGCTTTGCGGGTATAATAAAAAGAATAAACTCGGACTGAAAAATCCGACGATTGCCGATGTCGAAAAATGGATAGGCAGGTGAAACGAATGCAGGAGAAACAAAAAATTGCAGTGATTGGAAGCGGCAGCTGGGCAACGGCTATAGCCAAAATGCTTTTAATTAATACAAGCCATATAAACTGGTATGTCCGCAATCCGGATACAATCGATTACATTGAACATTTCCATCATAATCCGAAATACCTGAGTTCTGTATATTTTGATACCGGCCGGATAAAATTTCACAACGATCTTGGTAAAGCAATAGCGGAATCTGAAATATTGATTTTTGCAATACCTTCCGCTTTTCTTAAAGATACATTGTCAGAATCCGTTTTTGATCTGAATGACAAGCTGGTGGTATCAGCTGTTAAGGGTATTATCCCTGAAGATAATCAGACTATAGCGGAATTTTTTAACCGTCGTTACAGTGTCCCTTTTAACCGCATAGGTATAATCACCGGACCGTGTCATGCAGAAGAAATTGCCCTTGAAAGGCTTTCCTACCTTACATTTGCTTCAAAAACAGAAAAGCAGTCAAAAAGGCTGGCCTCGCTTTTTGAGAGTCATTTTATCAAAACAATCATATCAGGTGATATTTATGGTACTGAATATTCTGCAGTGCTCAAAAATATCTTTGCCATTGCTGCGGGTATTTGCCACGGACTTGGATACGGGGATAATTTTCAGGCTGTGCTCATATCCAATTCAATACGGGAAATAAAAAGATTCCTTGACCATACCTATCCCGGTAAGCGTGTTATTAACAGTTCAGCATACCTTGGCGATTTGCTGGTTACTGCTTATTCCCAGTTTAGTCGCAACAGGGCTTTTGGCATGATGATAGGTAAGGGCTATTCTGTCAGATCTGCTATGCTGGAAATGAATATGATCGCCGAGGGATATTACGGGACGCGTTGTATTAAAGAGATAAATAATGACTTTAATGTTAATATGCCCATTACTGATGCAGTATATAGTATACTTTATGAAGGGATAGCCCCTTCCATGGAAATAAACAGACTTACGGAGCAATTAGCTTAATATTATTATGTTCTATTGATATATAAAAAACTTTTTTAACTATAATCTATGAAGATGAAGAATCTTGAACTGAATATTGAAAATGTATTTCCCTTTATTCCAGAAGAGACACTGGACGGGTACGGGGAACTCACACGTTATCATATACGTCACCTGCATCAGCGTACCGGGAAAGGTTCCAATTTGCTCGGATGGCTTGACCTTCCTTCCTCCATTACAGATGAATCTCTGAAAGAGATTGAATCTGTTGCTGCTGAACTTAATGAAAAGATAGAAGTAATGGTGGTTGTTGGCATAGGAGGCTCGTATCTTGGAGCAAAGGCCGTAATTGACGCTCTTTCACATTCTTTCGGTATGAGCATAAATGGACGCCCGTTTCCCAAAATTGTTTTTGCCGGCCAGAATATCAGTGAAGACTACATCGGAGAGCTCGTCGATTTTTTGGATGACAGATCTTACGCTATTACAGTTATTTCCAAATCAGGCACAACCACAGAGCCTGCTATAGCTTTCAGGATTTTACGAAATCATCTTGAAAAAAAATATGGCAGGGAGGAAGCCGGAAAAAGAATTGTTGCAATTACCAGTGCCGACAGGGGGGCGCTGAGAAATCTGGCCGATAACAGAGGATACAGATCTTTCGTCATTCCCGATAATGTTGGCGGACGATACTCGCTTCTTACACCCGTAGGATTACTGCCAATTGTACAGGCAGGTTTTGACATACGGCAACTTGTTGCCGGAGCCAGGAAAATGGAAGAGATGACCCGGCCGGGAACACCATTCTGGGAGAACCCGTCTGCAGTATATGCTGCTGCGCGAAATGCACTCTACCGGCAGAGCCCAAAAACCGAAATTCTGGCAAGCTATCATCCGAAGCTTATTTACCTTGCAGAATGGTGGAAGCAACTATATGGAGAAAGCGAAGGGAAAGAGAGAAAGGGAATTTTCCCTGCAAGTGTCAACTTTACTGCTGACCTGCACTCCATGGGGCAATATATTCAGGAAGGTCAGAGGAATCTGTTTGAAACCGTCATATCGATCCTTAAACCTTCCAGGGAAGTGATAATACCCGGAGAGAAAGATGATGGAGACGGACTCAATTATCTTGCAGGCAAAAAGATTGAGGAGGTTAACAAAATGGCTGAACTGGGTACCATGCTGGCACATGTTGATGGAGGGGTGCCGAATATTCTGATCAAACTTCCCGAGCTTAGTGAGTATTATCTGGGACAACTGATGTATTTCTTTGAAAAGGCATGTGCCATCAGTGGTTATCTTATGAATGTCAATCCTTTTGACCAGCCCGGTGTGGAGGCATACAAGAATAATATGTTTGCCCTGCTTAAAAAGCCCGGATTTGAAGAAGAGACTGCACTAATATATAAGCGCCTCGATATGTAGGCTGCAGAACTAATTATAGATACTGTTCTGTAAAGATATTTTTGACAGGTATTTGTGCGGATATATTTTACCTTCCTTTTAATCCCTGGTTTTGTTCAATGTTCAGGGGCTTCTCTCCTTTTGTTTATTTATGTTTCTGATATTCCTGGTTATCTTACCTGTATACTGACCGAGAAAAAATGAGGTGATCAATATTGCATAACTATACAAGGACCAGCCAAGATCACAATACACCCTCAGTAAAATTATTAGCGGAACAGGAATATGAATTGCAAGATACCATTCGCGGGAAAATTTTCTTGTTCCTGACCTCCAGTATCCAAATGGAATGTTAAGAAAAAAAATGGCTAATGCAAAGATATATATGTTAGTCATGCTTTTTTTTTACTGCAGTCCCGTTCATACCGGATACAAATATCCAGATTTTATTGGAAATCTATTACGGATGTTTCCTTTGGATTAAAAAATGTTTATTAATATGAATATAAGTTAAACATAAATAAATTTTTGATTTAAAATATGATTCATTAATAAAAAGCATAATGAACAGAAAATAAGGAATTAAAAAGATTTTTAAGCTTATTTTAATTTGTTACAGTGAGGTAAATTGTAGAATAAAAAATTTAATAAAATGAACAAAAAAATATATAGTTTGTTCGTCTGTTAAATTAATTCAAATTAAATTTAAAAGACTGCAATTATGAAAAGAGAAATTTTAAGTTTTAAAGCTTTGCTCCTTATAATGGGAGTTGCTTTGTTAAGTTTTTCCTCTTGTGAGGAAGATGAAGAGATAGTTCCGGAAGAAGATACGATTCCGGCAACTGTTGTTGACATTATTACCGGTAGTGATGATCATGTTACCCTGGAAGCGGCTGTGACTGCAGCGGATCTTGTTTCGACACTGCAGGGAGATGGTCCGTTCACTGTTTTTGCTCCTACCGACAATGCATTTGCTGCATTACCGGCAGGAACCGTACAATCACTGCTTGCTGATCCTTCGGGTGCACTGACAGATATTCTTTTATATCATGTAGTTGGTGCGAAGGCATTTTCGTCCGATCTGAGCAACGGCCAGGAGATTGAGACTGTCTTTGGCGACAATGTAACTGTTACAATAAATAACGACGGTGTCTTTATTAACGATGCTAAGGTAACCGTTGCTGATATTGAGGCAGAGAACGGCGTTGTACATGTTATTGATGCTGTTCTGATACCTGAAGAGCCTATGCCTGCCACTGTTGTTGACATTGTTGTTGGCAGCGAAGATCATGAGACACTCACAGCAGCGGTAACTGCTGCGGAACTTGTTGAGACACTGCAGGGAGAAGGACCTTTTACGGTATTTGCTCCTACCGACGATGCATTTGCCGCCCTGCCCGATGGAACACTTGATGACCTGCTTGCTGATCCTTCGGGTGCACTGACAGATATTCTTTTATATCATGTAGTTGGTGCGAAGGCATTTTCGTCCGATCTGAGCGACGGCCAGGAGATTGAGACTGTCTTTGGCGACAATGTAACTGTTACAATAAATAACGACGGTGTCTTTATTAACGATGCTAAGGTAACCGTTGCTGATATTGAGGCAGAGAACGGCGTTGTACATGTTATTGATGCTGTTCTGATACCCATGCCTGAAACTGTTGCTGACATTGTTATTGGCAGCGAAGATCATGAAACACTCACAGCAGCGGTAACTGCTGCGGAACTTGTTGAGACACTGCAGGGAGAAGGACCTTTTACGGTATTTGCTCCTACCGACGATGCATTTGCCGCCCTGCCCGATGGAACACTTGATGATCTGCTTGCTGATCCTTCGGGTGCACTGACAGATATTCTTTTATATCATGTAGTTGGTGCGAAGGCATTTTCGTCCGATCTGAGCGACGGCCAGGAGATTGAGACTGTCTTTGGCGACAATGTAACTGTTACAATAAATAACGACGGTGTCTTTATTAACGATGCTAAGGTAACCGTTGCTGACATTGAGGCAAAGAACGGTGTTGTGCATGTTATTGATGCTGTTCTGATACCTTAACGGGGAAAGGAATAAAACTGATAATAACCCTGCATTGTTAATAATGCAGGGTTATTTTTTTTTATCTTCTGGTGTACGATAATTTCTTTCCGGTATTTAAAAGGATATTAGCCTGAAGATCTTATCCGAGGATTATTCCTACAATACTAATTTAATTCAATATTTGTTATAGTATTGTAAAATAATATATTACATTTTTAAGGATGTATATAGATTATTAATTTTTTGATATTTATTTCTCAAGTCCTGACAGATTTTAATTTTATATTGTTCCATTCCAATATTCTGACTTAATGAAAACCATAATAAATAAATGGTTTTAATGAACCCAATAATGAAAAATAGACAACTTATGGAAAATAGAATAATAACTCTGTAATAATTATTAGAATAAGAAGAATCAGTGATAACAATAAATATTAAACTAAGAATTATAGTCGAAATAAATAAGGCAATCGAACAATAAAAACTCCCTTGGATCTTTTTTAAATAACGCTTCGTCTTAAGATATTTTGGTAATACATGTTTAAAATATCCAGTCTCTCCACCCCCGTTATTTTTTACTCTATCTATTTCTGAAAATCTTATCAGAGCTTCTTCAATTCCATAAATGTTTTTTCTATCAATAGCATCTCTTAACCTCAATAAATATTTAACTTTTCCTGCTTTTTTGATTTTTTCTTGCTCTGGTAATTCTTTTAACTTCTTCTTTTTTTCTCTCTCTAAAT
>JAWODJ010000027.1:0-4755 GCA_046483315.1 Bacteroidales bacterium
CTGGGACTCGTTACCCTGTTCATGCACATGACCTCGTGAGATTCGCAGCAAATGGAGGGTGTCGGTTCGCGGCGATACCGACACAGGCAGTCGCCATGGAGGGATCCGAAGGTCGCATTACACTTTCTCAAAGAATTCCTGCAGTTTTTTATACTTCTGAGCGTTACCTCAGCGTATAAGGGACTTCTACCCTCTGGAAATTTATCACACACCGAGCTATATCTATTGAGTTTTAATTTGTATTTTTGATTTTTTTCAACAGCTTACAGTCAGTGTGCGCTGCATGCTCATGCAGGGCACACACATGCGTTATACACCATGCGGCGGGTGATTTGGTAATTAATCTGAACATCATTAAATTAGCAGTGTGGTGTAGTTAAAA
This sequence comes from Bacteroidales bacterium, assembly GCA_046483315.1. GTDB lineage: Bacteria > Bacteroidota > Bacteroidia > Bacteroidales > PUMT01 > PXAP01. The sequence continues at coordinate 383 of JAWODJ010000027.1, forward strand.
ATTGTGTGGAGAGTAATGCCGCACGGTGCATACCGCCGGAACGTTAGGCAAAATTGTAATGAAGCGAACAATCAACATAATTGTATTCATTGTTTTATCCACATATGGTGTTTTAATTGGACAAAATAATTGGACTCAATTACCAATTCCTGACACCCTAAATCCATTTTATATCAATGCTGAATTGCCTGGTCACTTGTTCATATCTTCAGGATCCAGCATTTTTAGATCTGATGATTATGGTTTAACCTGGAGTAACATTTCAAATACGATCCTTTTGTCTGGTCCTATTGCCAAAGTAAATGATTCATCACTCATTGTACAGGGTGGAACGGATCTATATCGTTCGGATAATTGGGGGAATGATTGGTATCCGGTTGGCTTACCTTTCTCTGAAGCTCCAATATTTATTAAATGTAACTCAAATGAAGACATATACATGGGTTATTGGGGTGGAGTACTACGATCAAAAAGCAGTAATAACTATTGGGATACAATAATTTCAACTAATAACAATGAATGTTTCTGTGATTTAGTGTTTGGTCAACCCGATCAGTTTTTTATTGCCTCATACAGATTTCTGGGTCCACCCTGGGGAGGTTTTTACAGATCACTTGATGATGGTTTAACAATAGAGCATATCGGTCTTATTGATGTTCATGTACATGAATTAGAAAAAACCTCTGATGGTGTTCTGTATGCAGGAACATTCGACAACTTGCAAAGATCATATGATTTAGGCAGTAGCTGGGAAATAGTAAGTGACACAATAAGTGGTACTCCATTAATCATTTCAAATGGTGATTCTATATTCGCTGGTTGGCATGTTAATTTTGGTCTCCCTATTTATTTTTCTGACAACCTTGGTATATCATGGACTGATTACAGCGTGGGAGTAAGTATTTATACAGCTAGAAAGTTATCAATGGCACCAGAGGGAAACCTATATGTTAGAGGGGAAATATCTCCCACTAGAAATGCAATTTACTCTACCAGGAGTCCATTCGTTTCAATTGATAAAACGTTTTGTGATGAAGAAAAAATTCGAGCTTTTCCCACTCCTTGCGAAAGCACCCTAAATATTTCATTTTCTGAGCATATATTGGGAAATACTTATGAAATAAACATTTTTGACCTTTATGGGAAACTACATTTTAGCGATATTAAAACTAAAGATTGTCAGATAATTACAATTAGTTTAGAAAATCTTAAATCTGGAACTTATTATCTTGTGTTAAGCGGTGGTAAGAAAACTTTAATACAAAAAATAATAAAAATATAACAACTTTGCCTAATAACTAAGCATCTGGCCTGTTTGCAAAACAAAGGCTAGATGCTGTGTTGACGAAACCGGGTTAAATATGGGGAATGATGTTGGATTTATGATAAAAGTTTGAGAGATTGTTGGATATTAATAAAAATGAAATGTCTGGTTTTCTTGTTTTCCGGCCATTTTAAATTTCTTATTATTCGCTTTTATAGGTTAATAGATGCTCGATTTTATATCATAGGCATAGCCATCCCAATCACCCAAAGGTGTTAATTTGAAAATGAGAAAGAAGCAAAGCCTTGCGACCACTCTGATTGCCTTGATTATCAAGATGATTTAACCAATTTAGATTAATCTTTGCATTTAAACGTAAGTTCTTGAATTCGGGTGATAACAAATGGACACCAAAACCAAATTCGTCTTGAAACTTGACCAATTGAAAACCATATGAAAATTTATTAAAATCTCTTTCTTGTCCCTGTGCTGACTGTATATAGAGAATGAATACCAAACAAACAGATATTTTTTTCATAATGTCAACGATTTATTCAAAAATTTCAGATTTTTCAATTCCAGAAATTGCATTCCTACGAGTAATCAAGTAGATGACAAAATGGACAATTATAAAAATCCCCCAAAATAAAACTGTATTATAAACAAATCTAATGCTTTCAGAATGTGAATGAAAATCAAACAAAAACCATAAGACTGATACTGTATTGAAAAGTAAGTATGTTGCAAAATGAAAACGGAATCCAATGTCATATAGTGGTAGAGTTTCATAATCCCTTTTGCCAAATAACCAACCTATGAAAAAATTGAAAAGAAAATAGATTACCGCTATAATCCATACCAGGGCATAAGTTCGATTTTCTAAAAAGTAACTCAAACTATAGCGAAAAACTATAGCACCTATGAAAAAGAAAATCATAAAATACATAAGATTTTTTGTTAAAGCTTTCATTTTTAGTCCTCCTTGTTTATTAAGTTTTTAATGCGTTTGTTAAAAAACAGTGAGATATTTCTCTCAATAAAATTATCAAGTAGTTTATGACCTACTTCTGTCAAAAAATAATATTTGCGCTCAGGACCTTTGTTTCCTTCGCCTGTTTCAAAATCAACAACTCCTAAGTGTTGAAATTTTCTAAGAGTTCGATAAAGACTTTGACTTTCACAAGTCATTGTCTGATTAGACTGTTCTTCAACAAAGCCTTTTATTTCATCAACATATTTTTTTCCATCTTTCAATGATAGAAAAATCCATAGAGTCAATTGACCCTTTTTATATGTATCCTCCCATGCTGATAATAGTTCAGTCAAAAGATTATTTTTATTCATAATGTAATCATATAGTCTTATACATCTTGTATTGTACAAAGATAATACATTCTTTTATAGAAAAACAAATAAATTTGGAAAAAAATTGAAAAAATAATCACCAGCCGCTAATAACTAAGCATCTGGCCTGTTTGCAAAACAAAGGCTAGATGCTGTGTTGACGAAACCGAGCTAAATATGGGGAATGTTGTTGGATTTTGTTATTGTCGGTTAGGTAATTGGCTGTTTTTAGCAATGACGATACCTATGTTCAAAGCTGATTTTGTTATTTCACTGCCACTCTGAGGTTCATAATTTTTGACTTTGTAACTTTTTCAATACGTGTATTTGATTTTTATGCATAGCAATCCCATTCACCCAAAGGTGTTAATTTGAGAATGAGAAAGAAGCAAAGCCTTGCGACCACTCAGAAGCAGGCGGCCCTCTTGGGGAATACACCATGATGGTTTCCAATTGCCCGGTACCACAGAAACAGCACTTTTTGTGTTTAAGCGGTGGCCTTTCCGGCAACTGTGGTTTTCCTACTTCTTCTTGCAATATGGGTAGAATGGCATTTTTCAACGAGTTGCTCAGGAAGCCATAATGCCTGATGCGGGTAAAACCCCTGGGCAGGATATGCATATAGAAATATCCAATCCAGAAAAAGGTCAAATTTCATAGCCAGGGATACCTATTCGGATACCTGGCAAAAATAATAACCCTTAACAATCTGATTATAAATATAATTACATGATAGGTTCAGGAGCCTCCAGCTCCACAAGCCCAAAACAACCATACCCTTCCGCCGTTGAGGCGGAAGGGTTTTTTTATTTCGAAAAAATCAGCTCAAGCTATGTTTGTTGATGATTTTTTCGAAATAAAAAAACACCGACCGGCACGGAGGGGTATGGTTGTTTTGGGCTTATAAGGCCCCCCGAAACGGGATCAACGGAGTTAATCCCTCCAGCTGGTTCCCTCCAGCTGGTTACCTCCAGCTGGTTACTTCCAGCTGGTTCCCTCCAGATGGTTATTTCCCGCTTTCCATGATCAAAATGAGAAAACGATCATTTTTTGTCTGTACGGTATCATTTTGAAACAAAGCGCCTTTTGAAGAAATCAATACTTTGTGATAGAAACCGGCAACTTCAAGGCGGGCATATATTTTTGTCAGCATTATACCGGGCATTTGCACATCCAGGAACAGGAGGTCCGGTTCATTGTTCTGAATTTCACGAATGGCTTCTTTCGGGTCCTGATAAGTGCCAATAATTTCCGCTTGCTGATGCGGTTGCAAAAATGGTGATTTTCATGGATTGGATATTATGGCCATGATAATCTGACCAGCAAAATCAAAGTATATCCCAACCCGGGCAAGGATTTTATCATCATCGAATGGCCGAAAGAACTATCGGTTCATGAAATACAAATTTACGATACCTACGGCCGGATGATGGAAACCGTTCAACCCGTCCGTGAAAACACCCGCTACACCTGGCAATGCGGATCGTATCCGGAGGGCTTGTATTTTGTGGGGGTGCAGACGGATGAGGGTCGGATCGGGAGAAGGGTGTTTAAATTGATTGATTGATTGCCCGACGTAACGATTGCGCGATGTAGCGATATTCGAAGTACCACTCTTCGCCGGCATATCAAAACCATCGAATATCTCATACATCCCGCAATCTCCTCAATCACGGGAGGGAAAGGCCGTCGGTGAAGCGGAGATGGCGGATGCGGAAAATTCCTATCAGGTGGCCTCCCCGAGCTCCGGGGACCTGTGGGTGGT